>NZ_JAKRML010000029.1:0-79428 GCF_022346505.1 Achromobacter sp. ACRQX | reverse complement strand
TGCGCCCGGGGTAATGTGATGGGTGCGGATGGGGGAGTAAGTTGACGACGGGGCAGTCCGGAGCGAAGGCTCCGGACCGCAATCGTGGGCGATCGCCTCCCCGGTGACCACGGCGTCGGGCGACCTACAGCGACTACGGTAACAGCAACGTCGTGCGACCCAAGAACGTTGGTGCCTGACAGGCAACACCGTGATCCCCTCCACGGACCTACCGCCCCGCCCCCACCAAACCTACGATGGACCCGTCACCCCTCAAAGGACAAACCATGTCAAAGCTCACAAAATTCGTCTTGCCCTTCATAGCCACAGCGACGCTGCTCAGCCAGCCCACCCAAGCCGCCTCCCATCACGCCCAAGCCACCCCCAAGCCAACCGACCCCATCGTCACCGAAGTAATGACAAAGGCCCTTCCCGACATCCCCGGCAAGGAAGCCCTGATGCTCGTCGTCGACTACCCGCCCGGCGGCGCCGACCCCGTCCACCGCCACGACGCCTCCGCCTTCGTCTACGTCCTGGAAGGCACGATCGTCATGCAGGTCAAGGGCGGCAAGGAAGTCACGCTCAAGCCTGGCCAGACTTTCTACGAAGGCCCCGACGACATCCACACCGTCGGCCGCAACGCCAGCCAGACCGAGCCGGCCAAGTTCGTGGTCGTCCTCATCAAGAAGCAAGGCGCGCCCGCTCTGACACCAGTCAAATAGGGACACCGGGCGGACCCCGCCCTTCAGAACGCCAACAGGCCTTCCCAAAGCGGAAGGCCTTCTTTTTTTTGCGCCCGATGTCACAAGATTGCGGCGCGCGCCGTCTTAGCTGTAGGATCAACCCACTTGCGGCGCCGCCACCATGTCGACACCCTACCCTCCCTCCTCCGACACCCCTTCGAACGGACCGGATTCCCTGGCCGACAGCTTTGCCACCAGCTATGCCGGTGTCATGGCTTTCATTGCCGTCGCCGCCGAGGGCAACTTTGCCAAGGCGGGCGACCGGCTCGGCATCGGCCGCTCGGCCGTCAGCCGCAGCGTCCAGAAGCTCGAAGACCAGCTTGGCACCCGCCTCTTCGTGCGCACCACGCGCAGCACCTCGCTCACGCCCGAGGGCCAGCGTTTTTACGAACAATGCCACCCCGGCGTCGAGCGCATCATCCAGGCCCTGGACGACATGCGCGATCTGCGCGAAGGCCCGCCGTCGGGCCAGCTTCGGGTGTGCGCCACCGTGGGTTTCGGCCGCAAGGTCGTTGCCCCGCTGCTCATGGGGTTTCGTGAGGCCAATCCCGGCATCTCGGTCGAGCTGCTGCTGGACGACGGCCCCACCGACTTCACCACCGACCGGGTCGACGTCTCCTTCCGCAACGGCCGCATGGAAGACAGCCAGGTGATCGCCAAAAAGATCATCCCGATGCAGATGATGCTGTGCGCCTCGCCCGCCTATGCCGCCGCGCACGGCCTGCCCAGCAGCGTCGACGACATCGCCGACCATGCCTGCGTGAACTTCAAGCTGGCGTCGGGCCGCGTTTTCGAGTGGGAATTCAAGGTGGCCGGCCAGCTCCGCAAGGTGGCGCCGCCGGGCATGCTGACGTTCAACGATGCCGACCTGGTGCTGCAATCGGTGCTGGATGGTCACGGCATTGCGCAGATGGCCGCTTACCAGGTCTGCGACCACCTGCGCGCCGGCACGCTGGTCGCCTGCCTGCCGCAATATGCGCCCGAGGACCGCGGCCATTACCTGTGTTTCCTGAGCCGCCAGCACTTGCCGGCGCGCATGCGCGTGTTCATCGATTACATGACCGAACACATCCGCGCAATGGACCTGCAGATATTGGACAGCCTGCTGGCGAAGCAGGCGTGAAGAAGGCCGCGCTACTGCGTCAGCGCGACCACGCTTTCAATGCCGCCCTGCGCCATCTTGGAATACGGACAGAGGCGTTCCGTATTGCGCACCAGTTCTTCGGCAAGGGCCTTCTCCAGGCCCGGCAGGTGGATGTTGACGTCGGCGGTCAGCGCAAACAAGCCATCGACCGGATCTCGTCCGAACGAAATGGTGGCTGTGACCGAGGCTTCGGGAATCGACAGGCCCGACCGCTCGGCCAGCATACTCAACGCGCCATGGAAACACGCCGCATAGCCGGCGGCAAACAGCTGTTCGGGGTTGGTGCCGCCGCCCGTGCCGCCCAGTTCCACCGGCAGCCGCAATTCCACGATCAGTTCGCCGTCGTCCGAAATGGCAATGCCTGAGGCGCGCCCGTGCGCGGCCTCCCCGCCGCGCACCGTCACGCTGGTGGTGTACAGGGGACGGAAGTCGCCGCCCCGGTACTTGTCCAGGAGGCTTTGGGGAGGAGGCCGCAGTTTGCTCATGTGGGTCCTTTTGCCCGCCGCTACTTTCTTGCGCCCGAACGGCTGAACCAGGTTTCGAAGTCGATCTTGCCCAGGCGGGGGCCGGATCCCGGCACCAGCGTGTCGTCGTCGAGCAGCGCGCCAAAGTAGCGCACGCCGGCGTCCGCCTGCACGGTGCGAGTGTCCCCGATTCTACCCATGTACCGTTGCGCCAGTTCCGACAGCCTGACCTTTTCGGGACCGGCGATCTCCACGATGCCGTTCACGGGCGCGCCCAGCGTGGCGTCGACCATGGCGAGCGCCACGTCGTCGGACGCGATGGGCTGCACGTAGGCGGACGACAGCCGCACTTCCTCGCCCTGCGTGCCGGACTGCACGATGCCGCCCAGGAACTCGAAGAACTGGGTGCTATGGACGATGGTGTACGGAATGCCCGCCGCCTCGATCAGGTCTTCCTGCGCGATCTTGCCGCGGAAGTAACCGCTTTCGGCCAGGCGGCGGGTGCCGACGACCGACAGCGCGACGTGATGGCGCACGCCGGCGCGCTTCTCGGCGGCCAGCAGGTTGCGGCCCGAGGTCTGGAAGAATTCCAGCACGGCCTTGTCTTCGAAGGACGGCGAGTTGGCGACGTCGACCACCACTTCAACGCCGGCCAGGGCCGCGTCCAGGCCTTCGCCCGTGATGGTGTTTACGCCGGTCGCGGGCGAGGCGGCGATGGCCTCATGACCGCGTTCCGTAAGCAGCTTGACGAGCTTGGAGCCGATCAGGCCCGTGCCGCCGATGACGAGGATTTTCATGATCGTTCCTTAGTTGAATTGGGCCTTGTCCAGCCCGTATGCCTTGTCGGCGGAGCCCGGCACCGTCTGGAAGCCCACGTTCAGGCGGTTCCAGCCGTTGATGGCCATGATGGCAAAGCTGAGGTCCGAGATTTCCTTTTCGGACAGTTCATCGCGCACGCGCTCGTACACCTCGGTCGGCACGCCGTGCACGCCCAGCGTGGTCAGCGCTTCGGTCCAGGCCAGGCATGCACGTTCGCGCGCCGAGAACTGGTTCGATTCGCGCCAGATGGCGACGTGATGCAGGCGCAGTTCGCGTTCGCCCGCAATCTTGGCCTGTTTGATGTGCATGTCCAGGCAGAAGGCGCAGCCATTGATCTGCGAGGCGCGAATGTCGACCAGTGTCAGGATGGACTCCTCGATCGCGCCGGCCTTGGCCAGCATGCTGAATTCGACAAATTTCTTGAACAGTTCGGGCGACTGGGCAAAGGCGTTGAGACGTTGGCTCATGGTGACTCCTGGGTGGGTTGGGCGCTGCCCCGATGGGGTTATCGGGTTTTGCGCTGGCTTGTTCGACGCCCAAATCGTAGGCCGGCGCGCAGCGCGGCAGTAGCCCCGGCGCAGGGACCACGATGTTGCCGCAATGACAACAATCGCCCCGCGCGATCACCCCGAAAATACCCAGGCAATCAAGGCTCGCGCCCGGAAATCATCATGAACAGAAACGTTATCTCGATGCAGGACATCCATTACTTCGTGGAAGTCGCCAAGCGCGGCAAGCTGTCCGCCACCGCCGCCGAACTCGGCCTGCCCGTGGCCACGCTGTCCCGGCGCCTGACACAGCTTGAGCAGACGCTGGGGTACAAGCTGCTGAACCGCACCACCCGCAGCGTCAGCTTGACCGCGATCGGCCAGCAGTATTTCGACCAATGCGCGACGCATGTCCAAGCCGCCCTGTCCGCGCACGAAAGCATCCATTCCGGCCTTAACCATCTGGCCGGAACCCTGCGCGTGTCGGTGATGCCGGGACTGACCATGATCCTGCCGGCGGTGCTGAAGGAACTGCGCGAAACCTATCCGCAGATCTCGTTCGAGGTGGAGCTAGGCTCGGCCGGCGCCGCCCGCAGCGGCCATCCCTTCGACCTGATGCTGCGCACGGGAGAGCTCGAGGATTCCGCGCTGATCCAGAAGCACGTGGCGCAGGTGCAGTGGATTCTCGTGGCGGCCCGCAGCTATCTGGACCGCTTCGGCCGCCCGACCTGCCCGGAAGACCTGGGCCTGCACGAGCGCATCGTCACGGGCGGCCTGCCGGACTGGACGCTGGGGGAAGGCGAAAGCCTGCTGAATGTTCGCGGACCGACCCACATCGGCACCAACAGTGCGGCGCTGGGCGTGCAGCTGGCCACCGCCGGGCTGGGGATCGCCTGGATGCCCAGCCATCAGGCCCTGTCGCAAACGCTGCGGGAACTGGCGCTGGAACAGATCCTGCCCGATTGGAAACTGCCGCCGGCCACCATCTACGCCCTATCCGACAACCGCGTGACGCCGGCGCGGGCCAAGGTGTTCCTGGATACGCTGCAACGGCATTTGCGGGTGAATTAGGCCCTGCCCCCTTACCCCAGCAGATTCTCCCTGACGTGCACCAGATGCCGCCGCACGGCCGCCATGGCGCGGTCCGCATCGCGGTCGTGCAGCGCCTCGACGATCTCGCGGTGCTCGACCTGATATGCCGCGCGCCGCTCGGGCGTCAGGCTCTTGCGCTTGAGTGCGCCCCACGTCGCCTGCGAGCGCGCCGCGGTCATCAGCGCAAACACCTTTTCGATGAAGAGGTTGTGCGTGGCCGTGGCCATCAGTTCGTGCAGTTTCGCGTCCCAGACTTCGAATTGTTCAAAGCTGGCTGCGGCCTCCGCTTCATCACAGGCGTTCTGCATCGCGGCAAAATCCGCCGGCGTGCCGTGCTGCACGACCAGCGCCGCGATGGCCGGCTCCAGCACCAGCCGCGCCGCCATCAGTTCGGCCGGACTGGTGGACAGCACCTCGCCGTGCAGCAGCGCCTCGGTCTGCGCCAGCGCCGAGGGCGGGTTGGCGTAGGTGCCGCTGCCCACGCGCTGCGAAATCAGGCCCTCTTCCTTCAATTGCGTCATCGTTCGGCGCACGGTTGACCGGCTGATGCCGAATTGCTCGCTTAACGCGCGTTCAGTCGGCAGGCGGTGGCCCGGCGCCCATTCGCCCGACTGCAGGTTTTCGATGATGACCGCCCGCATGGCGGAGGCTTTGTCCATGGATGTCCCCGGATGATGACGCCGCAAATGATACCAAAACAGACCAATAAATTCTTTCTCGTCCGCGAATTACCCGATTCGCCTGGGAACAATTTTGGTTTATCCTGCCCAACACCAGCAATTGGGCCTGAGAATCGGCCAATTGGTATCTTTTGGTATGTCATCACGGGCGGCCCCGGCCGCCGTAGGAGCAAGCATGAAAATCGCGGTATTTCGAATCAATGGCGAGCGGCGCGTGGGCGTGGTGTCGGACGATGGCGGCACGGTCACCGCGCTGGACTTCCCGCCGCAACTTGCGGCAGCCGGCGCGCTGACGGCGGTGCAATGGCTGGCCGATGGCCGCGCCCTACCCGCGCAAACGGGTCCGGCCTATCGCTGGGATCAGGTCGAGCACGAAGCGCCCCTGCCCGCGCAGCCGCGCAACCTGTTCTGCGTCGGCCGCAACTACCACGCGCATGCCAAGGAACTGCGCGATTCCGTGTTCAAGGACAACGACGCCAATCCGGAATCCTGGCCCATCGTTTTCACCAAGGTGCCGCAGACCGTGGTCGGCCCCTGGTCAGACGTGACGCTGCCCACCGGCATTTCCGACAAGATCGACTACGAGGCCGAACTGGCCGTCGTCATCGGCAAAGGCGGCCGCAACATTTCGCGCGCCGAAGCCATGAGCCACGTCATTGCCTACACCGTCGTCAATGACGTCACCGCGCGCGACGTGCAGATGCGCCACCAGCAGTGGGACCTGGGCAAGTCGTTCGACACCTTCTGCCCCATGGGTCCGTGGCTGGTCACCGCCGACGAACTGGACGGCCGCCAGACGCGTGTGCGCTGCTGGGTCAACGGCGAACTGCGCCAGGACGGCAACACGGAAGACCTGATCTTCGACATCCCCACGCTGATCGAGACCTGCTCGCGCGGCATCACCCTGTACCCCGGCGACGTCATCGCCACGGGCACGCCCGCTGGCGTGGGCCAGGGTCTGAACCCGCCGCAGTTCCTCAAGCACGGAGACGTCGTCCGGATCGAAATCGACGGCATTGGGCGCATCGAAAACCGATTCGTCTGACGCCCGCGTACACGAGCGCCGGTCACAAGAAACCGGCGCCGCGCAGCAAAAAACCTAAGGAGTGAGACATGAACCTGCGCTGCAAGCATGTAGCCAGACGGGCGGCCGCGGCCGCCTTGCTATGCCTCGGGGCCACGGCCGCGACGGCTGCCGGGTATCCCGAGCGGCCCGTCACGATGGTGGTGCCCTTCCCGCCCGGTGGCGTCGCGGACACCATCGCCCGGCCGCTGGCGCAGGCCCTGGGCGACAAGCTGGGCCAGCCCATCGTCATCGAAAACAAGGGCGGCGCGGGCGGCGCCATCGGCATTGGCCAGGCGGGCCGCGCCAAGCCCGACGGCTACACGCTGTTGCTGAGCCTGTCGTCGATCTCCATCCTGCCCGCCGCAGACCGCCTGCTGGAACGCAAGCCGGCCTATCAGCTCGACCAGTTCGTGCCGATTGCCCGCATCACGGCCGATCCGACAGTGCTGGTCGTGCGCGCGGATGCGCCATACAAGACGCTGGACGAGTTCATCGACGCCGCTAAAAAACAGGGCGCCAAGCTGAGCTACGGTAGTTCGGGCATCTACGGCACGATGCACGTGCCGATGGAAATGCTGCAGAACGCCGCGGGCGTCAAGATGATGCACGTGCCGTTCACGGGCGCAGGTCCCGCGGTGCAGGCGCTGGTCGGCGGCCAGGTCGACGCGCTGGCAACCGGTCCGTCCAGCGTCATGCAGCTGATCCAGGCTGGTCGCGTGCGGCCGCTGGCGCATTGGGGCGACGGCAAGCTGGACAGCCTGCCCGACGTGCCGTCGCTGACGTCCAAGGGCTACGACGCCAGCTTCGTGCAGTGGTCCGGCGTCTTCGCGCTGGCCGGCACCCCGCCCGCCGTCATCGACAAGCTGCGCCAGGCCGTCAAGCAGATTGCGGCCGACCCGGCCGTGCAGGCGCGGATTGCGGGCACCGGCAGCCCGATGCAGTACCTGGACGCGCCGGCATTCGACGACTACTGGAAAAAGGATTCGGCCTCGTTGGAAGTGGCCGTCAAGCGGATCGGCAAGGTCGAATGACTGACGCTTGAGCCATGCACACGCAAGGGGGGCATCGCGCCCCCCTTTCGCGTTTACTGCACCGTCTCCCGCGCCGCCGCCTGGCGCGCCAGCGCCTTGCGGTCCACCTTGCCCACCGCGTTCTCGGGCAGCCGGTCGATCCAGCAGACGTCGCGCGGCACATAGATCCGGCCCAGCCGCGCCAGCACCTCGGCCTGTATCGCGGCCGCTTCCGGCGCGGTTTCGCCATTGCGTTGCACGAAGATCACCGGCGTCTCGCCCAGGTCATCGTCCGGCGCCCCCACCACGCAGCAGGCCGCGATGCCCGGCATTCCGGTGACCACGCCTTCGATCAGCGCGGGCGAGATGTTCTCGCCGCCCCGGATGATCACGTCCTTGATGCGGCCGGTGATGGTCAGGTAGCCCTGCGCGTCAAAGCGGCCCAGGTCGCCGGTGCACAGCAGCGTGGGTGCACCCGCGTCTGCGCTATCCACGCCCAGATAGCCCAGCATCAGGCTGTCGCCCGCGATGCAGATCTCTCCTTCCGCGCCGGCCGGCGCCACGCTGCCATCGGGCAAGCGCAGGGTTACGTCCTGTCCTTGCAGCACCGTCCCGACCGATCCCACGCGCCGCGCATCGGGCGGATTCATCGTGGACGTGCAGGTGGCCTCAGATAGCCCATAAGACACGACGAGCGGACACCCAAGAAAGGCTTCGATCCGCCGATGCAAGGCCTCGGTGATGGGCGCCGATCCGCACCGCGCAAAACGCAGCACGGCGAGGCTGTCCGGATCGAACGTCAGTTCCAGCATGCGCGCATACATCGTCGGCACGCCGGTGATGATCGTGGGCCTGAAAGCGTCCAGCAGACCGGGCATGTCCTGCGCGCGGAACCGGCCGGCCAGCGCCACACTGGCGCCGGCCAACAGCGGCGTGAAGATCTGGTTGTTCAGCGCGTTGGTGTGATGCAGCGGCATGACGTGCAGCAGGCGATCCGAAGGCGTCAGCCCCGTGTGCGCCAGCACGCCGCGCGCGTTGTTGACCAGGCCTTGATGGGAAAGCAGCACACCCTTCGGATTGCCCGTGCTGCCCGACGTGAAGAGCAGCAGCCCCGGCGCCTGCGGCGCAATGTCCGCGCCCGCCCAGTCCGGGGTATTCGACGCCACATTCAACGCCACCTTGGCGGCATCCAGCACACGCGCTTCCGGCAGGCCGCAGGCGCTGGCCGTGGCGGCGTTGTCGGCGTCCGCCAGCATCCACGTCAAGCCCACCGCCGCCACGCGCCGCGCGGTTTCCCCGACCGACAGCCGCGGCTCGAGCGGACACGGACAAGCGCCCGCCGCCATGACGCCCAATAGGGAAACCACCTGCGCCAGCGAGCGCTCCATCGCCACGCCGACGTAATCGCCCGGCGCGACGCCGGCGGCGCGCAGGCCACCCGCCGCCTGTCCCACGCGGCGACGCAGGTCCGCGTAGCTGACCGTTTCCTCGGCGGTCACCAGCGCAGGGCGCGCTGCCCATTCCGGCTGGTCCCACAAGCGCGCAAACGCCGCCACGATCGTGGCATCGGCAATCGTCATGATTACTCCCCCTGTACCGGGCTCGTTGATGCGTGGCGCTGTCAGCGCAATGCGACGGCGGCGTCGCGTTCGAACTGTCCGTCGGCATCCAGCTCGCGCAAGGCGCGCGCTTCCTGCTCGGTCGCCGGTTCGGTCGGGCCCGCGCCGCTGGCGTCGAACTCGAAGCCGGTGCGTTCGCGTACTTCAGACAGGCTGGACTCCGGATGCCACGACTGCAGGGCCAGCCGGCCGTCGCGCTTGATGAACACCGCAATCGGCGTCACCACGCCATGAAAGCCGCCCCACGACGTCATGAAGTCCAGCTTGGGCACGAACGTGCGGCGCGAATGCTCGGTGCGCCAGGTGCAGGCGCGCTTGGCCGTGGGCAGCATCACCGCCCCGCCGCCCCCGCCGGGCAGCCGAACCTTGGGTTCATGCCAGTCGCCGATGCACGAGTTGTTGGCGCAGCCCGCGCCGTCAATCTGCGCGGCGCCCAGAAAGGTCAGGTCCATGCGGCCGCGCGTGCACAGGTCGTAGAAATCTTCGTTGGAAAAGATCGACGCGGTGTGCTCGGCCAGCACCGGATCCGAACTGGACAACGGAATGTGCGACGGCCGCGGGTTCACGCCGCCCGCCACGTTGATGTACACGAAGTCCCAGTCGTACGCGCGCTTGGCCAGCAGGCACGCCAGCATCGGCATGGTGGAATTCACGCCGCTGAAGGTGATTTCGTCAGGACGGATGAATCGCGCCAGATTGGTGACGATGTACGAAAAGCCCGACCATTGCTCAGCCATGATTTCCCTCCCGCGCCTCGGGCGCCGCGGCCATATGCGCGCGCAGATCGCTGTTCTTGTCCATGTAGGTTTCCACCGCCGGATAGTCGATGGCGTAATCGGGCCAGCACGAACCCGGCCACGCGCCCTGCGGCACGACCGCGAAGGCTTGCACCATGAAATACGGCACCAGCGTGGACTCGGGCTGCGCCTCGAACACGGCGCTGTCCACCTGCTTTTCGGCCACGACCAGCACGCTGCCCGCGGCGCGCGACATGATGCGGTCCCAGTGCGCCGTGCCCTGCACGCGCACGTTGCCCAGCGCATCCACTTCGGACGCCTGGATCACGGCGAAGTCCGGCCGTATCGCCGGCACCACCCAGGTCTTCTCGCCGCTGCCGTACGGATCGTCCAGGCATTTCCAGCCGTTCAGCTCCGGCAAACCGCTGCCATGCAGACCGCCGCAGGGCTGGAACGGCACGCCAAAGGCCGCCGCGCGCAGCCCCGCCGTCAGGCTGGCGCAAGCGTGTTCCTCAAGTTCGATCTCGTGGCGCTCCACGGCGCGCCGATACCACGGCGCCAGCCCGAAGTTGCCTTCCATCGCGACGATGCCCGCGCGTACGCGGCGCAGCACGCCCGCGCGGCACAGGATGTCCACGTCATAGCCCGGCGACTGCTTGATCAGTTCAAGATCGCGCTTTTCCTGGCGGATCAGTTCGCGCACGAAGGCGAACGGTCCGCGGTGCAGAAAGCTGCCGCCCAGCGCGATGGACGCCCCGTTGGGCACCAGCGCCGCCAGTTCCTGCAGGCTGCACTGCTTGTTCTTCTGGTTGAATCCTGAAGCCATTGTCTTCCTCCTGCTTGATGGGACGCGCCTAGCGCGCCTGCAGATACGCCGCCACGCGGTCCTTCAGGCCGGGCGCCGCCGCCGAACGCACCAGCCGCGCCAGATCCGTGTCGGGCGTCTCCTGCGACAGGGCCGCGTAGAGCTGCGTGCGGCTCGCGTCGGTCAGCGCGCTCGCCGTTTCCAGCGCAGCCTCGCTGATCTGCGGCCATTCCTGCGGCGTGGCCAATCGGCTGACGAAGCCATCGCGCAACGCGTCTTCGGCGTTGAAGGTGGCGGCCTGTTCAAGAATCGTGCGCGCGCGCTCCGCGCCCACCAGCGACGCGAAACGCCGCGTGCCCAGCACCAGGCCAAACTTCAACCCGGGCATGCGGAACGTCGCATCCGGCGCGCTGATGCGCCATTTGCAGGCGCCAAACACATCCACGCCCGCGCCGAAATTGCGCCCATGCGCCAGCGCCACGGTCAGGCACGGCGAGGCCGCCAGCCGCTGCAGCAGCGTCTCGATCCGCACGAAGCGCAGCAGCAGATCGCCTTCGCTCTGCGTCTGCCAATCGCCAAAGTCAAAGCCGGCGCTGAAGTTCTTGCCCTCGCCTTGCAGCACGATGACTTGGGCACGTGCGCCCTCGGCCTCGTCCAGCGCGGCGATCAGCGCCTCAACCAGGTCGGCCGACAGCGCATTCATCTTTTCGGGGCGCGCCAGCGTCAGCACGTGGCGCGGCCCTTGCCGGTCGATACGCAGGACGCTCATTGCTTGCCTCCCTTGGCAGACACGCGCAGCGGTCCCAGCACCTCGTCGTTGTGCTCGCCCAGCGCGGGCGGCCGGCGGCGCAGCGCCGTGGTCTCGCCGTCAAACCGCACCGGCAGGCCAAACGTGCGGGTCTGCACGCCATTCGGCAGTTCCAGCGCCTGCACCCAGCCCATGTGCTCGACCTGCGGATCGGCCAGCACCTCCGAATACGTGTTGATCGGCGCGCACGGCACGCCGGCCGCGCGAAAGCGTGCCAGCCAGTCCTGTGCTTCGTGCTCAGCGAAGATCGCTTCCAGGATGTCGCGCAGCGCCGTTTGATTGCGAGCGCGGGCGCTGGTATCGGTAAAGCGCGGATCGCCCAGCAGGTCTTCACGCCCCACCGTCGCGCACACGGCCTTCCACAACGCCTGGTTGCCCGCGGCCATGCCGAAGTATCCGTTCTTGCAGCGAAACGCCTGATACGGCGCATTGCGCGGATGGGCCGAACCCAGCTTGACCGGATCCTTGCCGCTGCCGAAGAACTCGGACGTCTGCAAGGCGGCGATGCCCAGCGTGGCGCCCAGCATCGGCACGTCGATGTGCGTGCCCTGCCCGCTGGCCTGCGCCGCGCGCAGCGCCGATGCGATGGCGAACGCGCCGTACAGTCCCGCGGAAAAGTCAGCCAGCGGCACGCCGCATTTGACCGGTTCGCCGCCGGGCTCGCCGGTGACGCTCATGATGCCGCTCATGGCCTGGATGGTCAGGTCAAAGCCGCCTTCCTGCGCGCGCGGTCCGGACTGGCCGTACGCCGAGATCGAGCAGTACACCAGCCGGGGATTGGCCTCGCGCAGTTGCACGTAGCCCAGGCCCAACCGCTCCATCACGCCCGGCCGGTTGTTTTCGATGAGCACGTCGGCGCGCAACGCCAATTCGCGCGCCAACGCCAGATCGCCGGGGTCCTTCAGGTTCAACGTCACCGACCGCTTGTTGCGGTTGAGCGAGGCGAAGTTCTCGCTGTAGCCGTCCGAGATGGGCGGCCAGCTGCGCAGCGTATCGCCGCCTTCCGGGTTCTCCACCTTGATCACGTCCGCGCCCATGTCCGCCAACAACATGCCGCAAAAGGGTCCCGCCGCGACGTTGCAAATCTCCAGCACCGTAATGCCGGCTAGCGCCGAACTGGGTGTCATGTCTGACCTCTCGTTATGAAAATTCAATATTTGGGATGCGGAAAACAGTATAAGACGCGGCCTTCATCGATGGCATCATCCAGACGCGCCCCCCGGGAAAGCCGCTGGTGTCCGGGTGAATCCTAGTGCAATCCCTAAGAGCCGCGGTTAATTGTTGACCAGCATAGCACCGTGTGGAATTCTAGGTAAACCATTTATTGAAACGTCAATCCTAATATTTAGGATTTACAAAAGAGGACTGCAGCGGCCCCGGCGCCCCGCAATCGCGAACCGCCTCCGTCGCATGCTGGCCCGTCCACCGAGGAGACTTGCATGAGACTGTCGTGGCGTATTGCCCTGGCCAGCACGGTGCTGGCGCTGTCCGCCAACCCCGCATCGGCCGACAACTGGCCGACCAAACCCGTCCGCATGGTGGTGCCGTTTCCGCCGGGCGGCGCAACCGATGCGGCCGCGCGCATCTATGCGCAGCATCTGGGAGACTTCCTGGGACAGAGCGTGGTCGTCGAGAACAAGGCCGGCGCGGGCGGCGAGATCGGCGCGGAATTTGTCGCCAAGTCCGCAGGCGACGGCTACACCCTGCTGATGGGCGCAGTCGGCAGCCATGCCATCCACGCCGCCATGCCCGACAAGCCGGGCTACGACTTCGGCACGGCATTCGTTGGCGTGTCCATGGCCACCAGCATGCCGATGGCGGTGGCCGTGAACAGCAGCAAGATTCCAGCCAAGAACGTGCAGGAACTCATCGCGCTGGCCAAGAGCAAACCCGGATCTATCACCTTCGGGTCAGCCGGACCCGGCACTTCGCAGCACATGGCCGGCGAGCTCTTCCAGGCGGTCACCGGCACGCGGCTCATGCACGTGCCTTACCGCGGCAGCGGTCCCGCCATTACAGATCTTCTGGGCGGCCAGATCGACATGGTGATCGAAACCCTGCCTGCGCTGCTGCCGCAGGTCGCCAGCGGCAAGATCCGGCTGCTGGGCGTCACGACGGCCAAGCGCGCCACCGCGTTGCCCGACCTGCCGACGCTGGCGGAACAGGGGGTGAAGGATTATTCGGTTGCCACCACGTATGCCCTGCTTGCGCCGGCAGGCACCCCGCCCGCGGTCGTGGACAGGCTGTCGGACGGCATGCAAAAGGCCGCGGCGATGGAATCCGTGCAGCAGGCCGCGCTGAAGCTGGGCGCCGACGCCATCGCCACCTCGCCCGCCGACACCAGCCGGATGCTCAAGCAGGAAGTCGCGCGCTGGGCCGACGTGGTGCGTCTGTCGGCGGCGAAATGACGCGCGCCACCGCACTGGCCCAGCCGGCCACCTCCGAACTCGCCATTGTCGGTGGCGGCTCGGTTGGCGTCAGCTTCCTGTATCAGTTCCTGTTGGCGCTGCAAGCCGCGCCGGCCGTGCGCCCGCCGACGGTCCATCTCTTCGAACCGCAGGCCGCCCCCGGTCCGGGCGGCGCGTACCAGGACGACCTGCGCAGCAACCTGCTCAACATTCCCGCAGGCAACATGTCCGCGCGCGCCGACCATCGGCTGGACTTCGTCGACTGGCTGCGCGAACAGGATGCGGACTGGCTGCACGGCTACGGCGTCACGGCCATCGACCCTGCCGACTTCCTGCCGCGTCCGCTGTTCGGCGCCTACATGCGCGCGGTTTACGAGCGCTGCCGCCGGCTAGCCGAAACGCTGGGCGTGACGCTGGCGCATGTGCCTGACCGCGTGCACCTGGTGGTCCCGCAGCCTGATGGCCGTGTGCACGTCCAGTCCGATCATGGCGTGCCGATCGCGGCGCGCCACGTCGTGTTGTGCAACGGCAACCTGCCTTCGCAGGCGTTTCCTGCGCTGGATGGCGTGGCAGGCTACTTCAACAGCCCGTATCCGGTGTCGGCGCTGGCACAAGCCATCGCGCCCGATGCGTCCGTGTGCGTCGTCGGCACCAGCCTGAGCGCCGTGGACGCCGTGGCTGCATTGCAGCAGGTCGGACACCGCGGCCCCATTCTGTGCGTCTCGCGCAACGGGCGGCTGCCATCGGTGCGCAGTCCGCACAACCGTGCGCCCGGCACGCTGCAACAGCTGAGCGCCGACGGCGCGCTCCAACTGGCGGCTCGGCACGGCGGCGCGCTGACGCTGGACGTCATCTGGCAGGCGCTGCGGGACGAGGTGATGGCGTTGCACGGCTCGCTGGACGACGATGATGTGTTGGGCATCGACGGCGACGCGCGTGCCGCCTTGGATGATGAAATCCGCCGATCGGCCACGGCGCCGCGTCCGTGGCAGGCGGTGGCCGCCGCCACCAATGGGGCGGTGGACCGGATCTGGCATCTGCTGCCTGACACCGAACGGCGCCGCTTCCAGTCGACTTGGCGTTCGCTATGGATGGCTCGGCGCGCGACCTTCCCGATGCGCAACGCCTTGAAGTTGCAGGCATTGTTCGGCGCCAAGCAGCTCCACGTTGCCGCGGGCTTTGCCGGCTGCGATCACGATCCGGCCACCGGCTTGTTCCGCACACGGCTGCACACGGCAGGTGCGCACGTCGAACACTCAAGCCAGTATCTGATCAATGCCACGAGTTTTTCCGTGGACGCGCAGCGCACGGCCGATCCGCTGGTGTCCCAGTTGCTGCGCGACGGTCACGCGCAGGCCGATCCGCAAGGCGGCCTGGCGCTGGACTACGGCACCGGCTGCCTGAAGAACGCCGGTGGCCACATCGTGGCGGGCGTCTCGGTGCTGGGCAGCCTGGCAGGCGGCACGTACTTCTGGACCACGTCCATGGACGTAAATGCCCGGCTGGCGCGCGATCAGGCCGAACGGATCGCGGCCACCCTGCGCGCCGCGCCCGCTACTGATCCAGAAATCCCCGGCGATATCCCATCCCCTGAGAGATGGACTGCGCACAGGCCGCCACATCCGGCGCAAGCTGCTTCATCCTAGCGGCGCTCAGACGATCCAGCGGCCCTGAAATGCCGACCGCGGCCACGGGCTGGTCCAGGCTGTTGAACACGGTCACGGCCAGCCCGCCCACCCCTTCACGCCATTCGCCGCGATTGATCGCGTAGCCGGCACGCGCGATCTTGCGCAGTTCGTCTTTCAAGAGCGGCATGGACACGATGGTGGACGGCGTGTGCCGCACCATCTGCTCCGCGTAGCGTTCGACGTAGCCTTCGGGCTGGTAGGCCAGGAGCGCCTTGCCGGTCGCCACCGCGTAGGCGGGCGCGCGGCCGCCCACCATGGAGTACGCGCGAATGGGCTGCGGGCTGTCGATCTTGTCCACGTACACCACGTCAAAGCCGTCCAGCACCGACAGGTGCACGGTCTCGCCGGTCTGGTCCGCCAGCGTGCGCATGTAGGGCGCGGCCAGCTTGCGCACGTCCAGTTGCGCCAACTGCCTCGCCGCCAGTTCAAACAGGCGCACGGCCCCGCGGTAACCGCCGCCGTCGTCGTCCTTGATGACGTAGCCGGCGTGAATCAGCGTCTGCAGGGTGCGATGCGTATTGCTGCGGGTCAGGCCCACGCGCGCCGCCAGCGCGTCGATGGTGCGCGGCGGATTGTCCACATCGGTCACCGCTTCCAGCACCATCAGCCCTTTAAGCAGCGTCTTGTCCATTCGTGATTTTTCCTAATATTTAGGACGGGAACATAGCACGAGACACGCCGCGGGAACAGCGGATTTGCCGCAATGCCCGCGCTAGGCCAGCGTGGCGCGGACAGCGGCAGAGCGGTCCCACAAATTGGGCAGGGTGGGCGACGAATAGCCCGAGACGAATGGCTTGGCGACGCCGGTGACCGGGTCGTACACATGGCGCGACACGGCGCCGATGTTGCCGCCATACAGATGCACGCTGATGGAGACGCGGTCGGGATACGCGTTGGACACCCGGTGGATGTCGCCCTCGGCCGGCGACAGGCGCTCCACATCGCCGGGCCGCAGCGTCGTGGGCTCGCCCGCCATGGCCAAACGCCCGTCGACGTCCCGCGTGAACCGCTGATTGATCTCCGAGCCGCGCAGCATGCCGACATAGCCCCAGACCTCGTGATCGTGCACGGGCGTCAACTGGCCGGGTCCCCAGACGAAGCTCACCAGCGAGAAGCGCTCCAGCGGATCGCAGTGCAGCAGGTACTGCTGATAGAACTGCGGGTGCGGGGCGGTACAGGCTTCGGGCAGCCAATCGTCGTGGCTCACCAGGTCCGAGAACGCTGCCTCAAGTTCGGGGCTCTGCTCCAGCGCCTGCGGCGTGGCCAGCCGCGTCGCGGTAGCGATAAAGCGGCGCAGCCGTTCCAGGCCGGTGGTCGATTCAGGCATTGCAGGTCTCCAGGCGGGATCAAATCCCAGAATGAAAAAAGAGTATCCACGATTCAGGACGGCGACGCACGCGTCTGCCGCTTCCGGCTCGGCCGAACATCGCGCAACCACGCTTGACATCCCCGTGGCGGCGCGTGCAGCGTATCGGACTGTCTGCAAGGTTGGAAATGAAAAACACGCATCACGATATTCCGCCCGCGCTGGCGCAAGCGCTGCGGGACGCGCGCCGCGTCGTCGTCTTCACGGGCGCAGGGGTCTCCGCGGAAAGCGGCATCGCCACGTTCCGCGATGCCTTGACCGGGCTCTGGTCGCGCTTTGACGCACAGGCGCTGGCCACGCCCGAAGCCTTTCAAAAGCATCCCGACATCGTCTGGGGCTGGTACGAATGGCGGCGCGCGCAGGTCCTGCGCGCTTCGCCCAACGCCGCACACCATGCCATCGCGACGCTCGCCCGCCATGTTCCCCGACTGACCGTCGTCACGCAGAACGTGGACGACCTGCACGAGCGCGCGGGTAGCCGCGATGTCACGCATCTGCACGGCAGCCTGCATGCACCGCGCTGTTCGCGCTGCGGCGCCCCCCAGTCCTTTGCCACGGAAACACCGGAAGAACCCGATGCCGGCCGCCGCATCCCGCCGCCTGCCTGCACGGCTTGCGGCGCCCCGGTCCGGCCGGGCGTCGTCTGGTTCGGCGAAAGCCTGCCCGCGCAGACTTGGCGCGACGCTACCGTTGCCGTGCAACAGTGCGACCTGCTGTTCAGCATCGGCACCTCGTCGCTCGTGTACCCCGCCGCAGAACTGCCCCAGCTGGCCATCGCAGGCGGCGCCACGGTCGTGCAGGTCAACCCGGCCGCGACGCCCCTGGACGGCCTGGCCCACCACAACCTGCGCGGCGCCGCGGCCGAAATGATGCCCAAGGTGCTTGCCGCAGCGAGGTTTGGTGAGGATCCGTCGTAACCGGATCACACGTCTATGACACTTGCGCCACACTCGCGGGGAAACCCTCACTTTCACCATTACAACCGCGCTATACAGTGGTGTAATGAGCTTCGCTTGTGGAGATGATCATTCCGTTTTCCTGGAGACTTCCTGACGTCTTCGTACGTTCGCCGGACGGTGTGCTGCACCGTGTGGTGCGTCACGCCACGACCACGGAAACCATCGCCCTGCTTGAAGGCATGCCAAGCAATACGCATCTGGATTGCGAATGCAAGCTCGATAACGGCGAAACGCTGTGCTGGGTGGGCAACGACGAATACCGCCAGTTGAACGGCGGCGCCGTCTTTCTCGCCGTCACCGCGCACACCACACCTCGAGGCGAGTCGCGGCACAGCGCCTCCGCCCCGAGCGATGAAAAGCCGGCCACCGCGCCGCGTGCCTCTCGCAAGACATTTGCCGGGGCTCAAGCGCGCCTGCCGCCCGCTGTAGTCAATCTAAAAACCGGCAACGATTGGAGCCTGATCCGCGCCTGGCGCGAGCACCTGAACATCAGCACTGCTGACATGGCTGCCCGGCTTGGCGTCGATCACTCCATCTATATCGATTTGGAACGGCCCCGCCCGCGGCCCAGGCAGGTCATTCTTGACCGCGTGTCCGAAGCCCTCGGCGTTTCGCCGGAACAACTCGATGATTCATTGTTAGGAGGACAGTTTCATTAGCGCAGCGCGCGACGGCATTGCCCCGCGCCCGCGCCATGAATTGTTCAAACGACTTTGGCGCCGACACCTGACGGCCCGCGCATGGAGGTATTGAATATGCTCGGCACCGCAAGACGATTGACCGACGTGCTCGCCACATCGCCGGATGGCACGTTGTATCGCATTGAACGCTTCGTTTCCGATCCTGGCGCGTATTCCGCGCTGGGCACGCCACGCTTCGATCCCAAGACGCACTGCGTCTGCCGCACCAGTTCCGGTGAAAAGGTTGCGTGGCTGGGCGGCCAGACCTACCAGCTTCTCAAAAGCGGCACATCCCTGACCGCAGTGGACCGACGACGCGCCTGACGGCCGCCGCCAACGCATTCCACGACAGCCCGCCCCGACAGCCCGCCACTACCGCCCGAAACGCGTCACGACAAAATCCACGAATGTCGTGAGTTTCGGCGGAGCCTGGCGGTCCTTCGCATACAGCAGCGTGATGGGCCGGGCCACCGGCCAGTAAGGCTGCAGGATAGGCACCAGGCGGCCGGCGCGCACGTCGTCGGCCAGCAGCAGCTCCGGCTGCAGCACGATGCCAAAGCCCGCCAGCGCGGCCTGCCGGAGCGCCTGCCCGTTGTTCGACACGAACCGCCCCGTCGGATACCCCATTTCTCCGCCCTCGTCCGTGCCAAGCCGCCAGCCGGTGCGCCGGCTCCAATGCGAGAAATCCAGGCACTGATGCCGGGACAGATCGCCCGGCACGGCCGGGGTGCCGTAACGCGCCAGATACGCGGGCGCCGCGCAGATGATCATCTGGTAAAGGCCGATGCGGCGCGCCACCAGGCCGGAATCCGCAGGCTCGCCGATGCGCAGCGCCACATCGAAACGCGACGCCACCACGTCCTCCACCATGTCGCTCAGCGACAGCTCCACGCTGACGTCCGGGTAGATCGACAGGTACTCGGCGATCGCCGGCGCCAGCGCAAAGGATCCGAACGATACGGACGAGGTGATGCGCAGATGCCCGCGCGGCGTCGAGCGCAGCGCTTCGGCCCCCTGCTCTGCGTCGCGGATGTCGGCAAGGATTGTCTTGCAGCGCGCGAAGTAAGCCTGGCCCGCCTCCGTCAGACTCTGGCGCCGCGTCGTGCGGTTCATCAGCCGCAGCCCCAGCCGGTTTTCCAGGCCTTTGACATGCTTGGCCGCCATCGCAGGCGACATATCCAGCTGCGCTGCTGCGGCAGACAGGCTGCCCAGTTCCACCACCGCCACAAAGACTTCCATGCTGAGCAGGCGATCCATGGATTACACACTCCGAGTGTTGACTGATCCAACAATTCTAGGATTTTTCGGGCGGAATACGGCGCGCAGAATGCGTCCATGCGTCGGCGTCCTGCCGGCGCGCTTTATCGGCATTCCCGGAGAACCTCATGAAGATCATCCTCATCGGCGCAAGCGGCACCCTCGGAAGCGCGATCGCCCGCGAGCTGGGCCAGCGGCACGACATCATCACAGTGGGCAAGACCCGCGGCCAATATCAGGTGGACGTGACCCGCAGCGACAGCATTCGCGACCTGTTTGAACGCGTGGGCAAGGTCGACGCGATCGTTTCCGCTACGGGCAGCCTGCATTTCGGGCCGCTTGCCGAGATGACGGCGGATCAGTTCAAGATCGGCCTGCATGACAAGCTGCTGGGCCAGGTCGACCTGGCGCTGATCGGCCAGCACTACGTCAACGCGGGCGGCTCGATCACGCTGACCAGCGGCATCCTGAGCGATGAACCCATCCGCTTTGGCGCCAATGCCGCCGCCGTGAACAGCGCCATCGACGGTTTCGTGCGTGGTGCTGCGGTAGAACTGCAAGGCGTCCGCATCAACGCGGTCAGCCCCACGGTCTTGGAAGAATCGCTGGACAACTATGGTCCGTACTTCCAGGGTTTCGAAGCGGCGCCGGCCAGCCGCGTCGCGCTGGCGTACAGCCGCAGCGTCGAAGGCGCGCAGACCGGGCGGGTATATCGCGTGTGGTGATGGCGGGCGTCGCTGCTGCCAAGAATGCGCAAAATCTGCGGCAAAAACCGCGGCGAAAAAAAAGCGGCTTGATGAATTCATCAAGCCGCATTTCGCGTACGCATTGCTGCGTCTTTCTGGTTGAAACCATGCTGTGAAGCATGACCTCGAATAAGTTGGCGCGCCCGGCAGGATTCGAACCTACGACCCCCTGGTTCGTAGCCAGGTACTCTATCCAGCTGAGCTACGGGCGCCCCGAAAGAGGCGTGTTTATAACACGAAAGAATCGTGCCATGCAAATCGACCCCGTTTAAATGGCGTACTGGCACAGACAGCGCCCCGGCCTTTGCGGCATGTCAATGAAACACACGGCCAGGCAGCAGTACGCTGAGTTCAACAAGAACACATCAGGCAGACAGCATGGCCAAGAAATTTCCCCTGCATCCCAAACATCCCGAACGCATCTGCTGGGGTTGCGACCGATACTGCTCCACCGACTCCATGGCCTGTGGCAACGGCTCGGGCCGCACCATGCACCCGGCGGAATCGCTCGGCGAAGATTGGTATCTATTCGGAGATTGGGGCTTCGATGAAGCGGACGACAAGCCGCAATCGAAAGAAAAGGAAGAGGCTGCGCATTGAAGCGATGGGGCTGTATTGGATGTATCGATGGGATGCGCAGTTATTTGATGCGCACCGGTGTGATGCCCCACCTATTGATGCCCACCGATGTACGCCTCACCAATTTGACGCACAAAACAAAAAGGCCTTCGATTCAAGATCAAAGGCCTTTTCATTTTCTTTGCCGCTTTTACATCGCGGTGTTTAGACCGTGAAGTTTGGCGCGCCCGGCAGGATTCGAACCTACGACCCCCTGGTTCGTAGCCAGGTACTCTATCCAGCTGAGCTACGGGCGCTCCGGCAAAGAGGCAAAATTATATCAGAATAATCGTGCCATGTTTGTAGTGCAGTAAAACTTATCGCAGAACTTCTTGCGGCAACTTGTACTTCACTACGCCTGCTTTTTATTCCCTTTCCGGCAGGTCTGCGTAAAACGCAAACAACACAAAAAAGAACTTGGCGCGCCCGGCAGGATTCGAACCTACGACCCCCTGGTTCGTAGCCAGGTACTCTATCCAGCTGAGCTACGGGCGCTTGAAAAAGCAAGCCTTGAATAATAGCGTTGTTTCACGAGATGCGCAAGTCGGAAGGCGCGCGGATGTCTGCGTACAGCTTCCCGACAGCGGATGGTCACATCGATAGAACGTTGTCTCTTTAGCCTAGCGGCCGTTAACGATGCCGGCTGTCATCCGGCGATCTTCGTGACGCAATGACAGTGCGCCACGTCATCCGCAAGCTCAAGAGACCTTTCATGTCCGACAAAGACAAAAGCACTGGAGAACCTTCCCAGGACGCCCCCAGCACGACGCCGGTGCGCGCCACGCGCCGCGGCTTTCTGACCGGCATTGCCGCACTCGGCGCGAGCGCAGCCGCGATGGGCGCGCTGTCCGGATGCTCCAACGACGACGACGATGACAGTCCTGCGGCGCCCGCCCCAGCGCCTGCGCCGGAACCCACGCCCGCCCCTGCTCCTGACCTCACCACGCAGCTGCGCAACAACGTCAAGACGCTGGTGGTGATCTTTGCCGAGAACCGCAGCTTCAACAATCTGTTCGCCAACTTCCCCGGCGTGGAAAAGCCGCTGTCCGCGCTGACGCCGGCCGACTACACGCAGCTCGATCGCGACGGCACGCCGCTGCCCGTGCTGCCGCCGGTCTGGAACGGCATGGTGCCTACGTCGCAGCAGGCCAACCACATTACTTATCAGGTGGATCAGGCCGCGGCCTACATGAATAACCTGCCCAACGCGCCCTTCGCGTTGCAGGGACCGCAAGGCGAGCCGCTGCCGCAAGGGGTGGTGACGCGCGACCTCTGGCACGTGTTCTACCAGAACCAGATGCAGATCAACGGCGGCAAGAACGACAAGTTCGTCGCGTGGGCTGATTCCGGCGCGCTCGTCATGGGGCACTACAGCGATTCGGCGTACAACCTGCGGCTGTGGAAGCTGGCGCAGGAATTCGTGCTGTGCGACAACTTCTTCCAGGGCGCTTTTGGCGGTTCGTTCCTGAACCATCAGTACCTGGTCGCGGCGCGTCCGCCTTTCTATCCCGACGCCGCCACGTCGGTCGCCAAGACGCAGATCGCACAACTGCAAAGCGCGGACCCCACCGATCCGCGCCTGGAACCCAAGGCCACGTCACCCGCCAGCGCGCTGACCGGCATCCCGCAGTTCGGCGCCAGCGCGCTCACGCCCGACGGCTATGGCGTCAATACGATGGCCCCGCCCTACTGGCCGTCGTTCAGCCGCGATGCCACCGATCCGACACTGGCGGATCCGGCCAGCCCGCAAACGATGGTTCCGCAAACGCACGCCAACATCGGTGATCTGATGAGTGCGAAGGGTCTGGACTGGGCTTGGTATGCAGGCGGTTGGAAAGCCGCCGTCGATTCGACGGCCAGCACGGGCTTTCCGTCGTCGCCGAACTTCCAGGCGCATCACCAGCCGTTCAATTATTTCAAGAGCACGGGGCCGGGCACGGCGGCCCGCACGGCGCACATCCGCGACGGCGGCCTGGGTGATCTCAATTCCACCAACAAATTCCTGGCCGACGCCGAAGCGGGCACGCTACCGCCGCTGACCTTCTACAAGCCGCAGGGCAACCTGAACATGCACGCGGGATACGCGGACGTGGACTCGGGTGATCGCCACATCGCGCACATCGTGGACAGCCTGAGGAAGAGCAAGCAGTGGGAGAACATGGTGGTGGTGATCACGGTGGACGAGAACGGCGGCTGGTGGGATCACGTTGCGCCGCCGCAAGGCGACCGTTGGGGCCCGGGCACGCGTATCCCGGCGGTGATCGTGTCACCCTTTGCCAAGAAGGGCACGGTGGACCACACGATCTACGACACGGGCTCCATCCTGCATCTTGCCACGCGGCTCTTCGACCTGCCGATGCTCGATGGTTTGAAGGCGCGCGATGACGCCATGACGGCGCGAGGACAAGCGGCGATGGGCGATCTGACGAATGCGCTGACGTTCGGCGCCTGACACGTGCAGGCGGGGTGGCGATCCGTCGGGCGGCGAGCCGTCGGGCGAATCGCCCTCTCTACGCCGCGCCCGCCTGCCCGTGCACCAGCAGCGCATAGATCTCCGCAACGCGGCCGGTCGTGATCCCCTCGCGTTGCTCCACCGCCAACGGATGACTCGTCGGCTCCAGTTCGATGTACGGCCGGATGCCGTCGTCCCGAAGATGCACGTGCGTCTTCAGTCCGATCGTGTCGGGATACGGATCGAGCCGCGTCGTAAGCCAGCCGAACAGCGGCGGCGTGTGCGAACGCTTTGCCTCGTCCGACATCCGCACCCACGTTTCATAGCTTTGCAGACTGAGCGAGACCCACACGCCCCACACGAAGGGTTCTGGGTGGCCCGCGATCGGCAGCTCGATGCAGCCGCGCACATAGAAGTGCTGCTCGTCGATTACGCAATCGTCACTGCCCAGATCGCAACGCTGGGGGCGATCTTCGGGCGGCACGGCGTAGTACGTGGCGGGTGCATCGGCGCCGAAGCTCGGCAGGCCGTGATGAACCTCGTCGCAGGTGGTGCACTTGAAAGAAAAGTCCATTGCTACTGCCTTCATCAAGCTGGGTATATGGTTGCTTGGTTCTTTGATTTGCGCGCTTTCCGGCACGCTGCCGGGGCTTTAAATGTTTGCTGCTTGGTGTTGAGGCGGTGTTGGTTCTTGAGGCGTCCGGCACGGTGGCGTCCCGGGGTGCGCGGGGCCACGATTGCGGTCCGGAGCCTTCGCTCCGGACTGCCCCATCGTCATCCTCGTCCTCGCCTTCGGCGACTCCTACGGATTCCCTCGGGCTTATCGACGCCCCGCGCACCCCGGGCCGCCACCGCACCGGACTCTAGCATTTGAAACCTGTCGGGCGCTGGGGCGGTCTGTGTGCTTGGCATTCTTGCGCAGAGGTTCTTGGGCCAGAAGCATCTTGCGTTGCCCGTCCCCGTTCGGCCGCGCGGGCGGCCTGCGGTGACTTACGCAGTGTCTTGCGTTGGGGGGGATGACGCTTCGCGAATAGGTGGCCTCGGTGTCTGGCATCTGCATCGATGGACTACATGGTTGAAACTGCGCTCTCCCAGGGTGTCAGACACCCATCCTGGCGAGGGCTGCCATTCTATCCATCCTCATAGGATCCAGCTCGACACCGCAGCGCAGCGTGCGAGAATTGCAGATCGACTTACCGAGGGGCGGTCCGCGTGAAACACCTGCTTGTCAGTCTGGACAGACTGCATGATTTCGACGAAATCATCGACGTGCGCACCCCTCTGGAATACGCCGACGATCACATTCCGGGCGCCCGCAACGCGCCAGTGCTCGACAACGAAGAACGCGCCCGGATCGGCACGATGTACAAGCAGGTATCTCCCTTCGAAGCATCCCGCGCGGGCGCGGCCATCGTCGCTCGCAACATTGCCCGACATCTGGAGACGACCTTCGCCGACCGCCCGCAAGGCTGGCGTCCGCTGATCTACTGCTGGCGAGGCGGCAAGCGGTCGGGCTCGATGACGTTGATGTTCAACATGATCGGCTGGCGCGCCCGGCAACTCGACGGCGGCTACAAGACCTACCGGCGCGCCACCCTGGACGGCCTGCAAACGCTCCCACAACCGCTGCGCTTCGTCGTACTGACCGGCCCCACCGGCAGCGGCAAGACGCGCCTGTTGCACGCGCTGCGCGACGCTGGCGCGCAGACGCTGGACCTGGAAGACCTTGCCTCCCATCGGGGTTCGCTGCTGGGCGCATTGCCCGGCGCGGAGCAGCCCACGCAGAAGCGCTTCGACACGTTGCTCGCAGTCAGGCTGCGCGAACTCGACGCCAGCCAGCCGGTGTTCGTCGAAGCAGAAAGCCGCAAGATCGGCGCGGTGGAACTGCCCGCATCCTTGCTGCACGCCATGCATCAGGGTGACTGTGTCGAAGTCCGCGCCAGCCGCGACGACCGCACGCGCTTCCTGCAGCAGGATTACGTGCGGCTGTTCGACACGCCGGATTGGCTTAAGGCGCAGTTGCAGCGCATGGTGGGACTGCACAGCCGAGAAACCATCAAGGGCTGGATAACGCTGGTGGACGAAGGCCGCCGTGAAGACCTGGCGCGCGAACTCATCGACAGGCACTACGACCCGGCGTACGCGCGCAGTTCGCAATCGCACTTCGTGCGCCTTGCGCAAGCAGTGCAGGTGGATTTCCGGCCGAACGACGCGGATGTGGTGGAACAGGCGCGGGCGTTGATCGGAAGAAAGACGTAGATCACCGCAACCGTATCGAGACTAGGACTACAACTGCAACCAGGAGTACGGCTACGCGTGGTCAAACGCGCACAATTACCGCGTAGAAAACAAAAAACCCGCAGAGCAATAAGCTATGCGGGTCTTGAGGCAACCTTGGTTCACTGGTGCAAGTGTCTTTGGCGGAGACGGTGGGATTCGAACCCACGATGCAGTTTTTAGCCACATACTCCCTTAGCAGGGGAGCCCCTTCAGCCTCTCGGGCACGTCTCCGAAAAGAGAACGAGATTCTAGCACGATTTTTTTGGCTCTTGCCCGCGATCGGGGCGTTCATGCAAAAAAATCGTGCCGGACCTGATTCATCAGACCTTGGTGGCCGGCGCCTGGTCCAGACCGAAGGCCTTGTGCAGTGCGCGCACGCCCAGTTCCATGTACTTGTCGTCGATGATGACGGAGGTCTTGATTTCGCTGGTGCTGATCATCTGGATGTTGATGCCCTCTTGCGAGAGCGTCTGGAACATCAGGCTGGCGACGCCCACGTGCGAGCGCATGCCGATGCCGACGATGGAGACCTTGGCGACCTTTTCGTCGGTGGACAGTTCACGGGCACCGACGGCGGGGATGACTTCGCGCTTGAGCAGGTCAACGGCGCGCGTGAATTCGTTGCGGTTCACGGTGAACGAGAAGTCGGTCGTACCGGCCACGGACTGGTTCTGCACGATCATGTCGACGTCGATATTGGCGGCGGCGACGGGACCCAGGATGGAGAATGCGATGCCGGGTTTGTCGGGAACGCCCAGCAGGGTGATTTTGGCTTCGTCGCGGCTGAAGGCGATGCCGGAGACAACGGCGGCTTCCATTTTTTCGTCTTCCTCAAAAGTAATCAGCGTGCCCGAGACCATTTCTTCGTCGAGCGGGATAAGGGGGTCGGTCAGCGAGGACAGGACCCGGACCGGAACACGATATTTGCCGGCGAATTCGACCGAGCGGATCTGCAGGACCTTGGAGCCCAGCGAGGCCATTTCCAGCATTTCCTCGAAGGAAACGACGGACATGCGGCGCGCTTCGGGCACGACGCGCGGATCGGTCGTGTAGACGCCGTCCACGTCGGTGTAGATCAGGCATTCGTCGGCCTTGATGGCGGCCGCCACGGCTACAGCCGAGGTGTCGGAGCCGCCGCGGCCCAGCGTGGTGATGTGGCCGTCAGGGTCGATGCCCTGGAAGCCCGTCACGATGACCACGCGGCCGGCGTCCAGATCAGCGCGCACGCGGGCGTCGTCGATGGACGTGATGCGGGCTTTCGTGAACGACGAGTCGGTGCGCACGGGCACTTGCCAACCGGCATAGCTGCGCGCGGACACGCCCTCGGCCTGCAAGGCAATGGCCAGAAGGCCGCTGCTGGCTTGCTCGCCGGTGGCGGCGATCATGTCGAGTTCGCGGCCGTCGGGCTGGGGCGAGAGCTCGCGCGCCAAGCCCAGCAGACGATTCGTCTCGCCCGCCATGGCGGACGGAACAACAACAACCTGGTGGCCGGCGGCGTGCCACTTTGCGACGCGACGCGCCACGTTTCTGATGCGCTCGACCGAGCCCATCGAAGTACCGCCATATTTGTGAACGATCAGGGACATCTCGTACTCTGGCTGGACACCCGCCGCAAGTGTTGACGGGCAAAACCATATATTCTAGCGCGACGGTAAAAATTTGCGCAGTTTGCGCAGATTTATGTCCATTTTCGGGGTGAATACGGTGTCGGGCTTGTCGAAACCGCCCCAAATCGGATTAGCTGACCTCCTGCTGCAAACCGGCTTCCGATCCGGCTTCCGATCCGGCTTACGTACCGGCCTGGTCCCGGCGCTCCACCCACACGCGGCCGCGGTGACATCGAATCACGTGGCCCGCCTGTTCCACTCGCAGTTGCCGGTCATGGCCCAGGCTGTGCAGGCCACGCAACTGCCTCAGCAGGTCCGCCATGCGCGCGTCGGTGGGCATCCGCGCCCCATTTCGCTCCAGCCAATACCGCAACACCTGCGACTGACGGGCGGGCGATAGTCCGCGCCACGCCTGCAACGAAAAACTGGCGTCATCGGCACCGGGATCCAGCCGTGCGAAATCTTCACGGGCGACTTCGTCCAGAATCTCTGCCGCTTCGGCCATGTGCCGCGCATGGCGCGCGACGATGCCGCGCCAGCCGGGCCAGCGTGCATCCAGCACGGGCGCCAGCAATTCACGCAGTGCGGCACGGGTGTAGCGCGGATCGGCATTGGTGGGGTCCTGCACGGCGCGCCAGCCGATCGCCGCCTCTACGTCATCTGCCGCCTGAAGAATCGCGCTGCGATCCTGCTCAAGCCACGGGCGCACGTACGACACGCCATCGCGCTGCGTCACTGGAGACATGGCCGCCATGCCCGACAGCCCGGTCCCGCGCAGCAGGCGCAGCAACACGGTTTCCGCCTGATCGTTGCGATGGTGGGCGAGCAGGATGTGGTGGACGCCGTGCTCCTGCGCCAACCGGGCGAGCGCGGCATACCGCGCATCGCGCGCAGCGGCTTCGATGCCCTTGCCGCTGGCCGGCTCGACCTGCACGCGCGCCTCGATAAGCGGGACCGACAGTCTTGCGGCCAGGGCTTGGCCGTGTCGCGCCCACTCGTCGGCCTGCGCCTGCAAACCGTGGTGCACATGGAAAAGCATCACCTCGATGCCCAGCAGCGGCGCAACGGCGGCCGCATGTACAGCCAGCATGGCCGAGTCCGCCCCGCCGCTGAACGCCACGGCAATGCGGCGCGGACGCTCGGGCAGTGCCGGGAGCATCTGGCGCAACGCTGCGGCAAGCGCGGTGGAGATGGGCAGGGAGGGAATGGCGCCCGCGTCGGCCCGGAGATGGCAGCCGGGCGGCGGGACGTCAGTCATGAGCGTGCAAGGGCGCGGGGGCCGCGGCGCCGGCAGGGGCCGGCGCCCTGCCCGCTTTACGCGCGCACTTCCTGGAAGGCGCCGTACGAGCGCACGCGCTCAAGGCGCTGCTCGACGAGCTGTTCGGGGGTCATGCCCTGAAGCTGGCGCAGGGCGTCGCCGAGCGCGCGGCGCAAGAGGCGGGCCATGACGCGGGGGTCGCGATGAGCGCCGCCCACGGGTTCGTTGACCACGCGGTCCACCAGACCCAGATCCTTGAGGCGGGGCGCGATGATGGCCAGCGCGTCGGCGGCCTCGGGGGCCTTGTCCGCGCTGCGCCAGAGGATCGAGGCGCAGCCTTCCGGCGAAATCACGGCGTAGGTAGCGTATTGCAGCATCAGCACGGCGTTGCCGACGGCAATGGCCAGCGCGCCGCCCGAACCGCCTTCGCCGATGATCGTGCAGATCAACGGGACTTTCAGTTCGGCCATGGCGTAAAGATTGTGGCCGATGGCTTCGGACTGGCCGCGCTCTTCGGCGCCGATGCCGGGATAGGCGCCCGGGGTGTCCACGAAGGTGAAGACGGGAATGCCGAATTTTTCGGCCAGGCGCATCAGGCGCAGGGCCTTGCGATAGCCCTCGGGGCGCGGCATGCCGAAGTTGCGCGCGGCGCGCTCCTTGGTGTCGCGGCCCTTCTGGTGGCCGATGACCATGCACGGCGTGCCGTTGAAGCGCGCCAGGCCGCCCACGATGGACTGGTCGTCGGCGTACATGCGGTCGCCGTGCAGTTCATGGAAGTCGGTGAACATTTCGCGCACGTAGTCCAGCGTGTAGGGACGCTGAGGGTGACGCGCGACAAGCGCCGTTTGCCAGGGCGTGAGCTTGGCGTAGATCTCCTTGGCGAGCGTCTGGCTCTTCTGCTGCAGACGTCCGATTTCATCGGAGATGTCTACCGCCGAATCGGCCTGCACATAGCGCAGCTGCTCGATCTTGTTCTCAAGCTCGGCGAGCGGCTGTTCAAATTCCAGAAATGTATTGCGCATGTAGTGTGGTTCCGTAGATGGGCTGCCTGGTTTGCGTCAGTATTGGACCGGCGTCGGTTCCAGACTGCGCCACAGATACCAGGTCGCCACGGTACGCCAGGGCTGCCACGCCAACGAGACTTCGCGAGCCTCGAAGCGAGAGACAGGCTCGCCGCTGAAATAGTGTAGCGAGATTGCCTTGAGCAACCCGGGATCATCCAGCGGCAGGACATCAGGCCGCTGTAGATTGAAAATCAAAAACATCTCCGCCGTCCAGCGTCCGATGCCGCGGATGGCGACCAGTTCCGAAATGACGGCCTCGTCGTCCATGGCCGCCCACTTCTCGGGATGGACCCGGCGCTCGCCGAAATGCACGGCCAGGTCGAGCACATATTCGGCCTTGCGTTGCGACAGTCCGGCCTTGCGCAGGCCGTCCAGGCCAACGCGCAGCACGGCGACGGGCGTGGGACGTTTGCCCACGGCGTCGATGAACTTGGTCCAGACGGCATCGGCCGCCTTCGGGGAAATCTGTTGCCCGATGATCGCCCGCGCCAGCGTGATGAACGGCGTGCCGCGCGAGGTCAGCCAGACCTCCGGGTGCTGGGGGATGATCTTTTTCAGAATGCGGTCGCGGCGCATCAGGTGCGCCACGGCGGCCTCCCAGTATTCAGGCTTGGGAATCTCGAGATCTGCGGTGGACATGTCCGGCGTATCCTGCGGGGTCACGCGCGGCGCCATTGCGTCAGGCCGCCCGGTTTGTCGTCCAGCTCGATGCCGGATTCGCGCAGCTCGGCGCGGATGCGGTCGGCTTCGGCAAAGTTGCGGGCAGCCTTGGCGGCCGCGCGCGCGTCGATCAGGGACTGGATGGCGTCGGCATCCAGCGTGCTGCGCGCGCCTTGCTCGATAGCGGCCGCGGAATAGCGGGTGGCGGATTGGAAGTACGTGGCGGGCGCCTGCTGCAGCAGGCCCAGCAGCGAAGCCAGGGCCTTCATCTGACCGGCGCTGCGCGCGCTTTTGGTGCGGTTGGCCTCGGAGGCCAGTTCGAACAACGCGGCCACGGCGCCCGAGCTGTTGAAGTCGTCGTCCATCGCGGCCTTGAAGGCCTGTGCCTGAGGCTCGTTCCAGTCAATGCCCTGATCGTCGGCCGGCACGTTCTGCAGGGCCTGGTACAGGCGATCCAGTGCGTTCTGCGCGTCGATCAGGTTGTCCGGCGTGTAGTTCTGCGGGCTGCGGTAATGGTTGCGCACAATGAAGAAGCGCACCATTTCCGCTTCGCGCGGGTTCACCTGGTACTCGGACTGGTCAGCCGCTGGGTCATTCTGCGCGACGGTCTGGCGGATGGTGCGGAAGTTGCCCAGGGACTTGGACATCTTGTCCGAATCGACCATGAGCGGGCCGCAGTGCATCCAGATATTGGCCAGCGTGCCGCCGAACGCGCCCTCGGTCTGGGCGATCTCGTTTTCATGGTGCGGGAATTTCAGGTCCGGACCGCCACCGTGGATGTCCAGCGGCAAACCCAGCAGCGACTTGCTCATGGCCGAGCACTCGATGTGCCAGCCCGGGCGGCCCAAGCCGTACGGCGATTCCCACTTGGTGTCGGCGGGTTCTTCGGCCTTGGCGGACTTCCAGAGCACGAAATCGAGTGGGTCGCGTTTGCTGGATCCCACCGCCACGCGCTCGCCGGCGCGCAGGTCATCGAGCGTCTTGCCGGACAGCTTGCCGTAGCCGGGGAAACCGCGCACGGCGTAATTCACGTCGCCGTCTTCGGCCTGGTAGGCCAGCCCGTTGGTTTCGAGCTTGCCGATGATGTCGAGCATCTCGCCCACGTACTGCGTGGCGCGGGGTTCGCGATCAGGCGATTCGACGCCCAGCGCGCGCTCGTCGGCGTGCATGGCGTCGATGTAGAACTCGGTGACTTCGCCGATGCGGCGGCCCGTTTCCACGGCGCGGCGGATGATCTTGTCGTCGATGTCCGTGATGTTGCGCACGTAGTCCACCGACAAGCCGCTGGTGCGCAGCCAGCGCTGCACGACGTCGAACGACACCAGCATGCGGGCGTGGCCCAGATGGCAGAAGTCATACACGGTCATGCCACACACGTACATGCGCACCTGGCCGGCCTGGGCCGGTTTGAACGGTTCTTTGGTACGCGATAACGTGTTGTAGATTTGCAGCATGGCGCGATAGGTTTCGTTTAGTGTTCCGTGGCGGTTTCGGAAAGTTGCTGTCGACGGAACATACCGTCAACGCGTGCCGCCCAATTCGCCGCCCCATTTACATTGCCGCCCCGATGGCAGTGCAGTCCATTGGCAGCGCTGTCCATTGGCAGTGCAGTCCTGGCAGTCTGTCCCGGCAGTGCTGTCCCGGCAGTGCTGTCCCGGCAGTGCTGTCGGTGCAGTGCTGTCCGTGCGGGATCGATGGCCCGTATTCTTCCGGTGGCCCCTATTCCCTACTGCCTTGAACGCGATGGTCGAGCCAAAAACGCAACCGGGGCTAAAATGGCGGTCGTCAAGTATAGCAAGCGGCCCGGTCGCGCGCGTAAGCGCCAGCCGGCCAAGACTTTTAACGGAAAGCCCACGTGACTATCAAGCCGCGTTTTTGCGTTGCCCTGCTCGCCCTGGCCTTGGCCGGCGCGCCGGCGGGCGTCGCCCTTGCCCAGTCGATGAGCGGCGGCGCGGGAGAAAACCCCAACGCCACCCGCACCACCCTGGACCCGATTCCGCCTGAAGGCGGCTGGGACGCTCTGGCCAATCTGCTGGAAGCCGCCAAGCCCAGCGTGGACACCCGGCTGATCCCCTCCGCGTCGCAGATCACGACGCACATCGAGCGCATGCTGAACCGTGGCGAAAACGCGGAAGCGCTGGCGATGATCGAAAAGCGCCAGGCCGAGATCAAGGACCAGCGCGGCACCGACGTGCAGCTCATGTTCCAGCATGCGCGCGCCCTCGCCGCCCTGGACCGCACGAACGAAGCCATCGACATCTACAACGATATGACCACGCGGTTCCCGGAATTGCCGGAACCCTGGAACAATCTGGCAGCTCTATATGCTGGACGCGGCGAACTCGACCGTGCGCAGGATGCCCTCCAGATGGCATTGCGCGCAGACCCGAACTACGCCGCCGCCCGCGCCAACCTCGGCGACCTGCAATTGCTGCAGGCCTTGCGAACCTACAAGGAGGCCGCCGGCGACGGCGTGCCTGGCATGCGGGAAAAGGTCCGCGAAGTTGAAACAATGTTGAAGGATAAACAAGGCAAATGATGTCCCGTTACTCCCCTCTTCACCTGCTGCGCCTGACGGCGTGCTCGTTCGCACTGGCTGCATTCGCTCCGGCGTTCGTCAGCGCCGCCCCCGCAGCCTCTTCTTCTCCCTCCACCTCCGAAGGCACCAAAACCATGAGCACCAATCCCCGCGTCAAGCTTCAAACGAACCAAGGCGACATGGTCATCACCCTGGACGCCGCCAAGGCGCCCAAGTCCGTTGAAAACTTCCTGACCTACGTCAAGGAAGGCTTCTACAACGGCACCGTGTTCCATCGCGTGATCGACGGCTTCATGGTCCAGGGCGGCGGCTTCGAACCCGGCATGAAGCAGAAGCAGACCCACGCCCCGATCGAAAACGAGGCCAACAATGGCCTGAAGAACGACAAGTACACCCTGGCCATGGCCCGCACCAGCGATCCGCACTCGGCCACCGCCCAGTTCTTCATCAACGTGTCCAATAACGACTTCCTGAACTTCACGTCGCCCACGCCGAACGGCTGGGGCTACGCCGTGTTCGGCGCCGTCACCGAAGGCCAGGACGTGGTCGACAAGATCAAGGGCGTGAAGACCGGCAACAAGGGCTTCCACCAGAACGTGCCGAACGAAGACGTCATCATCGAGAAGGCCGAAGTTCTTGAATAAGATCTCCCTGCCCGGCCCGGTCTGGCTGGCATCCGACCTGCACCTGGGGCCGGCCACGCCGGCCACCTCGGAGGCCTTCCTGGCCTTTCTGCAGGCGGCAGAGGAAGAGGCGGCAGCCCTGCTGCTGCCCGGCGACATCTTCGACGCCTGGATTGGCGACGACGTGATCCGCGCCGCCCCGCCGTGGCTTGCCACGGTGCTGGTGGCGCTGCGCAATACGGCCGCCCGCATCCCGGTCTGGCTGGGGCGCGGCAACCGCGATTTCCTCATCGGCGAGGAACTGGCAAAGGCCGTGGGCGCCAGCCTGCTGCCCGAGCCGGCCCTGCTGGAAACCGATTTCGGCCAGGTCCTGCTGACGCACGGCGACGAGTTCTGTACGGACGACGCCGCCTACCAGCAGTTCCGCAAGATGGTCCGCAACGCGCAATGGCAGGCCGAATTCCTGGCCAAGACCATTCCCGAGCGGCTGGCCATGGCGCAGCAGGCACGGGGCGAGAGCCAGGCGGCCAACCAGACGAAGTCCATGGAAATCATGGACGTCAACGCGGACGCCATCGAATCGATCTTCCGTGAGACGGGCGTGCGCGTGCTGGTGCATGGCCACACGCATCGCCCCAACCGCCACGTGCTCGATGTCGACGGCCAAAAGCGCGAGCGCTGGGTGCTGCCCGACTGGGACTGCGATCACGTGTCGCCGCCGCGCGGCGGCTGGCTGGTCATTGACCGCGACGGGCTGCAGTTCTACGACCTGGAAACGGAAGCGTAGACGCCACCCGTCCCATACCGGACAAAACAAGGGCCGCTTGAGAAAGCGGCCCTTTTTCTTTCTGCGATCGCCGTGTGGCGGGAGGAATCAGCGCGTGAAGATCCAGGCCGCCACGATGCCGCCGAAGATGATCCGGTACCAGGCGAACACGCGGTACGTGTGGTTCGCCACGAAGCGCAGCACGGCCCGCACCACCACCATGGCGCTCAGGAACGCCGCGATGAAGCCCACGGCGATGCCCGACAGGTCGTGCTGGGTCAGCAGGCCGAAGTTCTTGTACATGTCGTAGGCCGCCGCGCCCAGCATGGTCGGCATGGCCAGGAAGAATGAGAATTCGGTGGCCGTCTTGCGCTGGATGCCGGCGATCATGCCGCCGATGATGGTGGCGCCCGACCGCGAGGTGCCGGGAATCATCGCAAAGCATTGCGCCACGCCCACGCCCAGCGCCTGCTTCCAGGTGATCTGTTCCAGCGTGTGGGCCGACGCGCGCTCGTCCGAGGCGGTGTCGTCAGCGGCGCCCGGCGCATCGCCCGGCGTGTGGCGCGTGCGGCGTTCGACGTACAGCATGATCAGCCCGCCCAGCACCAGCGTCACCACGACCACCGCCGGGTGGTAGAACACCGATTTGATGGTCTTGATGAAGATCGCGCCGATCACCGCCGCCGGCAGGAACGCCAGGATCAGGTTGCGGGTGAAGGCCACCTCGCTGGGCACGCCCGTCAGCGTGCCGCGGATCAGCTTGAGCAGCCGGGCTCGGAAGACCCACATCACGGCAAGGATGGATCCCAGCTGGATGACCACCTCGAACACCTTGCCGTCGCCCGAATCGAAATTGAGCCAGTCGCCGACCAGGATGAGGTGGCCCGTGCTGGACACGGGGATGAATTCCGTCAGGCCTTCCAGGATGCCCAGGATGAATGCTTTGATCAGATAGAGCGAGTTCTCGGTCACGGGCTGGGGTCTCTCTCTGTTAGTCGTTGGCTAGGGTTGCTTCGTCAGGAAAATGCTCTTCGGGGCGCTTCTCGACACGCACCAGCGCGATGCGGCGGCCATCCATTTCCAGGACTTCGAAGCGGAAATGCTGGTGATGGATCTGGTATTCGCACACGTCGCCCGGCTTGGGCAGGTGTCCGAAGCGCGAGAGCAGATAGCCCGCAAGCGTGGAAAAGTCCTGGGCGTCGTCGACCAGGCCTTCGGTTTCAAGCACCTGCTCGACGTGGTGCAGGTCGGCCGCCCCGTCGATTTTCCAGGTGTTGTCGCCGTCCGCCACGATGTCGGGCAGCTCGTCTTCGTCGGGGAATTCGCCGGCGATGGCCTCGAAAACGTCGATCGGCGTCACCAGCCCCTCGATGGCGCCGAACTCGTCAGCCACCAGCACGAGCTGGCCGCGCGAGCGCTTGAGGGTGTCCATGAGGCGCAGGATGCCGATCGACTCGTGCACGATGATGGGATCGCGCAGGCGGTTGCGGCGCACCCGGCCCTCGGTGATCAGGTCCGCGATCAGATCCTTGGCGCGGCCGATGCCCAGGACTTCGTCCAGCGAGCCGCGGCACACCGGGAAGAAGCTGTGCGGCGCCTCGGTGAGCTGGCGGCGGATGTTGTCGGGATCGTCGTCGATATTGATCCAGGAAACGTCCGTGCGCGGCGTCATGATGGAACGGATGGAACGCTCGGCCAGCGTCAGCACGCCGCTGACCATGTTGCGTTCTTCGACTCCGAAGGCCTGTACTGCCGGGCTGCCGGCATTGGGCAGGTCGGGTTCGTCGCTGGCCGGCGGCCGCTTGCCCAGCATGCGCAGCACGGCCGAGGCGGTGCGTTCGCGCATGGGAAAACGGGCGTCGAGCTTGAGCAGGTTGCGGCGCGCCACCTGGTTGAGCGCTTCGATGGCGACCGAGAAGCCGATGGCGGCGTACAGATAGCCCTTGGGCACCTTGAAGCCGAAGGCTTCGGCCAGGAGCGAGAAGCCGATCATCAGCAAGAAGCCCAGGCACAGCACCACCACCGTCGGGTGGGCGTTGACGAAGCGCGTCAGCGGCTTGGACGCGATCAGCATGATGCCGATGGCAATGATGACCGCGATCATCATGATGGCCAGGTGATCCACCATGCCGACGGCGGTAATGACCGAGTCCAGCGAGAACACCGCATCCAGCACCACGATCTGCGTGACGATCACCCAGAAGCTGGCATAGACGCGCGGGCCAGACGAGCCGGTGTGCATGCTGCCTTCCAGGCGCTCGTGCAGTTCCATGGTGCCTTTGAACAGCAGAAACAGGCCGCCCACCATCAGGATCAGGTCGCGCCCCGAGGGCGATAGCGGACCGATATTGAACAGGGGGGTAGTCAGCGTGACGAGCCATGACATGACGGACAACAGGCCCAGGCGCATGATCAGCGCGAGGCTCAGGCCCATGATGCGCGCGCGATCGCGCTGCGCGGGCGGCAGCTTGTCCGCCAGGATGGCGATGAAAATCAGGTTATCAATGCCCAGGACGATCTCAAGGACGACCAGGGTAAGCAAGCCGACCCACGCAGCGGGGTCCAGCAGCCACTCCATCAGGAGCTCCAGAAGTTACACGACCGGTAATCGTACATGGAAAATCCATGACATGCCGGTGACGCATCCCCTCCGTAAGCCTGATGGACAGAGGCTTTGGGCCGTATGGACTAAGGCTTGCAAGCGCCTGAAACGGGCCGTGTGTCCCGGTTTACGCGCGCCGCGCGTCAAACGTTGCGGGCATGAAAAAGCCGGCCCCCCGGCCGGCTCTTGCTTGTCTCAACAGACCCGTCGGGACATCAGCCGCCGACTTTGAGCGTGCCCTTCATCATGGCCCAGTGGCCGGGGAAGGAGCAGAAGAATGCGTAGTTTTCGCCAGCGGCGAGCTTGGAGACGTCGATCTTGACGGAGTCGGATTCGCCGCCGCCGATGACTTTGGTGTGGGCGATGACGCGGGTGTCGCCCGCCTTGACGTAGTCTTGTGCCAGCCCGGCGCCCATGCCGTCCGTGGCGACGGCCTGCTTGTCGGCTTCCTTGGTGAGGACCCAGTTGTGGCCCATTGCGACCTTGGCCATCTTGCCGACGTGCTTGAGGTTGACCGTGAATTCCTTGCAGCTCTTGTCGACCACGATTTCCTTGACGTTGAACTGCATGGCGTCGTTGCTTTCGACGGTGGCTTCACATTGCGCGGCCAGCACGGGCAGGCTGGAGGCGGAAAGAAGGATGGCGAGGGTGGCTTTTGCCAGCATGAAATTCTCCGATGACACAGCGGTCGATGCACGTACGCCAGCCAGATGCAGACGCCGTTGCCGCCGCGGATCAGTGTAGGACTGCCTTCCCCTCGCTCTCTTGACATCCATCAACACCCCCTGCGGATACCCCTCAAAACTCAGGAACTTCCCCTACATTTCGTAGGGCTATTAGGCCTTCGACTCTGGCAGATTGACAAACCGCAATCCGGTCCTGGGTGCATGTTCGTAGGATGCCCGTAAGCAAACACGACGAACAGAGTTCAGCATGCGCGGCAGTACCGAAGTACCCCACCGGTTCACCAAACACATTCAGGCCGCGTTCTTTGTTTTATGGCTTTCCTGTCTGTTCCTGGCGCAAACCGCGCAGGCGCAGCGCCTGCCTGACTTTCTTGCCAGCACACCCATCACAGACGTGTTCCCCGGCGCCGACCGCACCGGTCCCGTCGAAGGCAAGCCCGCAATTGCCCGCGTGTTTGCAGGCAACAAGCCACTGGGCCTTGTCTACCTGACCACCGACGTCGTCAACACCCGCGGCTACTCCAGCAAACCCATCGACGTGCTGGTGGGGCTTTCCGACAGCGGCCGCATCATGGGCGCAAAGCTGGTCGAACACCACGAGCCCATCGTGCTGATCGGCATCCCGCAAGCCAAGGTCGACCACTTCATCCAGGGCTACGTCGGCCTGAACTTCGTCGACTCCCCGCCCCGGCACGGCGCGCCGCCGCCCGTCGATATCGTCAGCGGCGCCACGGTCACACTGATGGTGATCGGCGACACGATCACCCGGTCCGCCATCGCGGTGGCGCGCGCCCACGGCATCGACAAGTCGGGCGCGCCGCGCCAGGCCGCGCAGCCAGTGGCAACTCGCGTCATCGACGAAAGCAAAGACACCGTGCAGACCTGGCAGGAACTGCTTGACGCCGGCGCCGTGAAGAACCTGCGCCTGACGCCCGACGACGTCAACCAGGCGTTTCTGCGATCCGGCCGCAAGGACGCCGCCGAACACGGCGAAGGCGGCCCTGACGACACCTTCATCGACCTGTACGCCGCACTGATCAGCGCCCCGTCCATCGGCCGCAGCCTGCTGGGAGACATCGGCTGGCAGCGCCTGAAAGAACGCCTCAAGCCCGGCCAGCAGGCCGTGCTGGTCGCCGGCAATGGTCTCTATTCGTTCAAGGGTTCGGGCTACGTGCGCGGCGGCATCTTCGACCGCATCGAGGTCATCCAGGACGAAAGCGCCTTCCGGTTCCGCGACCGCAACCACCAGCGGCTGGCCGACGTCAACGCCAAGGGCGCGCCGGCGCTGCGCGAAGTCGCCCTTTTTGTCGTGCCCGAGGATGCCTCGCTCGACCCGGTCAAACCGTGGCGCCTGCAATTGATGGTGCAGCGCGTGCTCAGCGTGTCGGACAAGGCGTTCGTCACATTCGACCTTCCGTATGACCTGCCCACGGCCTACACCCGCGCCGTCGCGCCGCCGACCGCACCCGCAGCAGCAGGCCAACCCGCCACTGCACCCGCGCTTTCGCCCGACGTCGAAACCGCCCCGCCCGCGTTGTGGAAGCAAATCTGGCAAGGCAAGGCCGGCCAGATCGCCATCCTGACCGTCGCCCTGACGGTGCTGGTCGGCATCTTCTTCTTCCAGGATCAACTGACGTCGCGCCCGTTGCTGCACGACCGCCTGCGCCTCGCGTTCCTGGCCTTCGCGCTGTTCTGGATCGGCTGGTACGGGCAGGCGCAGTTGTCCATCGTGAACGTACTGACGTTCTTCTCGGCCCTGCGCACCGACTTCCGCTGGGAATACTTCCTGATGGACCCGCTGGTGTTCATCCTGTGGTGCGCCACCGCCATCTCCATGGTGTTCTGGAACCGCGGCGCGTTCTGCGGCTGGCTGTGCCCGTTCGGCGCACTGCAGGAACTGACCAACCGCATCGCCCGGCGGCTTGGCGTGCGCCAGCTCAAGATCCGCCACGGCGTGGCGCAGCGCCTGTCCACGTTCAAGTACGTGATCTTCCTGCTGCTCTTCGGCTTCTCGCTGTACGACCTGGCGGTCGCCGAACAACTGGCCGAAGTCGAACCCTTCAAGACCGCGATCATCCTGCACTTCGTGCGCCACTGGCCCTTCGTGCTGTTCGCCGTGGCGCTGCTGGCCGCGGGCCTCTTCATCGAACGCTTCTTCTGCCGCTACCTCTGCCCGCTGGGCGCCGCGCTGGCCATCCCCGCCCGCCTGCGCATCTTCAATTGGCTCAAGCGCTACCGCGACTGCGGCAACCCCTGTCAGCGCTGCAACATCGAATGCCCCGTTCAGGCAATCGACCCCTCCGGCGAAATCAACCCGAACGAGTGCATCCAGTGCCTGCACTGCCAGATGCTTTACCACCACAAACAGAAGTGCCCTCACCTGATCCAGAAGCAGGCTAAGCGTGAGCGGCGCCCGGCTCCGCCCCCTGAGCCGTCGGTGCAGGAAGTCGTTCTGCACCGCATGCCGACGCCCAACTCGGCAAATCGCCCCAACCGGGAATCGTGAAACACGGTTTTCGTACCGCGGCGCTCTGCGCCGTCCCTACCTAGGAGTTATCCATGTCCGACAAGACCCCCGAAAAAGCCGGCCTCACACGCCGAAGCTTCCTGGGCACCGCAGCCATCACCGGCGCGGCCGGCCTCGTAGCCGGCGCGCAGATGTCCACCGCGCACGGCAAAGAGGGCAAATCAGGCAACGGCGCCGTGCTCGGGCATGTCGCGCCGGGCGAGCTCGACGAATACTATGCGTTCAACTCCAGCGGCCAGTCCGGCGAAGTCCGCGTGCTGGGCCTGCCGTCCATGCGCGAACTCGTGCGCATCCCCGTGTTCAACCATTGCAGCGCCACCGGCTGGGGCCGCACCAACGAAAGCCGCAAGGTGCTGACCGAAGGCCTCACGCCTGAAACCCGCGAGTACCTGAAGGACAAGGGCGGCGTGTTCCCCAACGGCGACGCCCACCACCCCCACCTGTCGTTCACCGACCAGACCTACGACGGCCGCTACCTCTTCATCAACGACAAGGCCAACAACCGCGTGGCCCGCATCCGTCTGGACGTGATGAAGACGGACAAGATCGTTGAACTGCCCAACGTGTCGGGCGTGCACGGTCTGCGTCCGCAGCGCTATCCGCGCACCGGCTACGTGTTTGCCAACGGCGAGCACATCATCCCGCTGCCCAACGACGGCAAGGTGCTGGACGATCCCAAGAAGAACTTCTTCTCGGTGTACTCGGCCATTGATGGCGACACCATGAAGGTGGCGTGGCAGGTGCTGGTCGACGGCAACCTGGACAACGGCGACGCCGACTACCAGGGCAAGTATTCGTTCGCCACCTGCTACAACTCCGAGAAAGGCGTCACCGTCGAGGAAATGTCCGCCAACGAGCAGGACTGGGTCGTGGTCTTCGACCTCAAGCGCATCGAGAAGGCGGTCAAGGACGGCGACTTCAAGACGATGGGCGGCGTGCCGGTGGTCGACGGCCGCCACGGGTCCAAGTACACGCGCTACATCCCGGTGCCGAATTCGCCGCATGGCTGCAATGCCGCGCCCGACGGCATCCACCTCATGCTGAACGGCAAGCTCTCGCCCACGGTCACCGTGATCGACGTGCGCAAGCTGGACGACCTGTTCGCCGACAAGATCAAGCCGCGCGACTGCGTCGTGGCCGAACCGCAACTGGGCCTGGGCCCGCTGCACACCGCGTTCGACGGCCGCGGCAACGCCTACACCACGCTGTTCATCGACAGCCAGATGGTCAAGTGGAACATCGACAAGGCCAAGCGCGCGTACAAGGGCGAAAAGGTTGACCCCATCCTGCAGAAGCTGGACGTGCATTACCAGCCGGGCCACAACCACTCGACCATGGGCGAAACCAAGGAAGCCGACGGCAAGTGGCTGGTGTCGCTGAACAAGTTCTCGAAAGACCGCTTCTTGAACGTGGGTCCGCTCAAGCCCGAAAACGACCAGCTCATCGACATCTCCGGCGACGAGATGAAGCTCGTGCATGACGGCCCCAGCTTTGCCGAGCCGCACGACATGTGCCTGGTGCACCGTTCCAAGATCAACCCGATCAGCGTCTGGAAGCGCGACGACCCCATGTGGGAAGACGCCCGCCAGATCGCCAAGAAGGACGGCGTGTCGCTGGAAGACGCGGCCAAGGTCGTGCGCGACGGCAACAAGGTCCGCGTGTACATGATGGCCGTCGCGCCGATGTTCAGCTTGAAGCAGTTCGAGGTGAACCAGGGCGACGAGGTCACCGTGTTCGTGACCAACATGGAAGTGATCGAAGACCTGACGCACGGCTTCACGCTCGAAGGCCACGGCATCGCCATGGAAATCGGACCGCAGGCCACGTCGTCCATCACGTTCAAGGCGGATCGCCCCGGCATCTACTGGTACTACTGCCAGTGGTTCTGCCACGCGCTGCACATGGAAATGTCCGGCCAGATGATCGTGCACCCCAAGAAGTCTGCGTAACGATCCATGGCTGCCATCGCAACCTTGCGAAACGCGGCGTGGGCCGCGGCCGGCTTCGTGCTGGCCGGCTTCGGCCCGGCCCTGCACGGGGCCGCCGCGGCCGCCACCCTGGAGGTCGCGGCGGGCGCCGATCTGGCGCAGGCCGTGGCCGCGGCGCAGCCCGGCGACACGCTGCGGCTGGCGCCTGGCACCTACCCCGGCGCCATCGTCATCGACAAACCCCTCGTCATCGAAGGACCGCAGGACCGCTCCGCCATCATCGCCGGCACCCGCGAAGGACGCACGCTGTGGGTCAAGGCCGCGGACGTGTCGCTGCGCAACCTGACCGTCACGCGCTCCGGGCTGGACCTGCCCGCCATGGACGCGGGCATCTTTCTGGACCGCACCGCGCACCGCGCGGTGGTCGAACACAACGACATCCTGGATAACCTGTTCGGCGTTTATGTATGGGGCCCGCAGGACGCGTTGGTGCGCGGCAACCGCATCGTCGGCAACCAGGAGCTGCGCGTGGCCGAGCGCGGCAACGGCGTGTCGCTATGGAACACGCCGGGCAGCGCGGTGGTGGACAACGACATCTCCGCCGGCCGCGACGGCGTCTTCGTGAACACCAGCAAGCAGAACCGGTTCACCGGCAACCGTTTCCATGACCTGCGCTATGGCGTGCACTACATGTACACGAACGACAGCGAGATCAGCGGCAACGTGTCCACCGGCAACGACATCGGCTACGCCATCATGTACTCGCACCGCCTGGTCGTTACCGGCAACGTGGCGGTGAACAACGTGGAGCAGGGGCTGATGATGAACTACGCCAACAACTCCGACATCTCCGGCAACACCGTCGATGGCGCGGGCAAGTGCGTGTTCATCTACAACGCCAACAAAAACCGCTTTGCGGACAACCATTTCTCCAACTGCGACATCGGCATCCACTTCACCGCCGGCTCCGAGGGCAACCGGATCTCAGGCAATGCCTTCATCAACAACCGCAACCAGGTCAAGTATGTGGGCACGCGGGTGATGGAATGGTCGGACAACGGCCGCGGCAACTACTGGAGCGACAACACGGCCTTCGACCTGGACGGCGACGGCATCGCCGACACGGCCTACCGCCCGAATGACGTGGTGGACCAGTTGCTGTGGCGCGCGCCCGCCGCGCGGATTCTGCTCAATAGCCCCGCCATCTCGGTGGTGCGCTGGGCGCAATCGCAGTTCCCCGCGATCCTGCCAGGCGGCGTGATCGACAGTAGGCCGCTGATGAAACCTGTGCGGGAACGGATCGATTATGGCGGTGCGATGGCCAACGCGAAGCCCGGTGCATCGCCTGATGCAAAAAGCGCCGCCAACCCCGTCGCAATAAACGGCGCGAAGCGCGCCGAGGACAATCAATGAGCAACCCACTGGTGACGCTTGCGGGCGTCAGCAAACACTATGGCGGCCACAGGGCGATCAGCGTCCTGGACCTGGACCTGCGCGAAGGCGAATGCGTGGCGCTGGCCGGGCACAACGGCGCGGGCAAAAGCACCCTCATCAAGCTGATCCTCGGACTCATCCGACCCACGCACGGGCGCGTCACGCTCTTCGGCCAGGACGCGCACAGTCCGGCCGCCGCGCGCCTGCGTGACCGGATCGGCTACCTGCCCGAAACCGTGGCGCTGCATCCCGCGATGACGGGCGCCGAGACCCTGGCCTTTTACGCGCGCCTGAAGCGCCAACCCGTATCACGCAACGCGGATCTGCTGGAGAAAGTGGGAATCTCCGGCGCGGCGCACCGCCGCGTGGGCGGGTATTCAAAAGGCATGCGCCAGCGGCTGGCGCTGGCGCAGGCACTGCTGGGCGCGCCCCGCATCCTGCTGTTCGACGAGCCCACCACCGGCCTTGATCCGGCGTCGCGTCTCAAGTTCTACGAGATCGTGCACGAACTGCGCGCAAGCGGCGCCACCATTCTCCTCAGCACGCACGCCTTGTCGGAGCTGGCCGGCCACGCCGACCGCATCGTCGTCATGAAGGCGGGCGTGAAGATCGCCGACGGCGGCATGTCGGCGCTGCGCCGCGACACCGGGCTGCCCATCCGCATCAGCGTCACGCTCGGGCCGGACAACGCATCCGCCCCGCCCTCCTCGGCCTGGCGCCAGGTCGACGCCAACCGCTACGAACGCCTGTGCCACGAATCGGACAAGGTCGAGGCCATCCGTAGCATCGGCGCCATCGGGGCGCCCATCAGCGACCTGGACATCCAGGTCCCGGGGCTGGACGACATCTACGCCCATTTGCTTGAACGGGAAGACGCATGAACGCCGTAAGCACAATCATCGGCAAGGAAATCCGCGACGGCCTGCGCAATCGCTGGGTCCTTGCCACATCGCTCCTGTTGGCCGCACTGGCGCTCGCGCTCGGCCTCTTGGGCAGCGCCCCCACCGGTGCGGTCAAGGTCGATCCGCTGACCGTCACGGTGGTCAGCCTGTCCAGCCTCTCCATCTTCCTGGTGCCGCTCATCGCGATGCTGCTGGCGTATGACGCCATCGTCGGCGAGGTCGACCGCGGCACCATGGCGCTGCTGCTCAGTTATCCGGTGTCGCGCTGGCAGGTCATCATGGGCAAGTTCATCGGGCACCTGGCCATCCTGGCCATTGCGACCGGTGCGGGATATGGGTCGGCAGGGCTGGCTTTGCAATGGGTCTACGGGGGCATGGACGCAGGCGCCTGGCGGCCCTTCGCCATGCTGATCGGGGCCAGCGTCCTGCTGGGCGCCAGCTTTCTGGCAATGGGCTACCTCATCAGCACGCTGGTGCGGGAACGCGCCACGGCGGCGGGCATCGCGCTGGGCGTCTGGCTGTTCTTTGTCGTCATCTACGACATGGGCCTCCTGGGCGTGCTGGCGGCGGACCAGGGTCGCCACGTCACGCCGGGCATGCTCAATGCCCTGCTGCTGGCCAATCCGTCCGACGTCTACCGCCTGCTGAACCTGACCGGGTTCGAGAATATTTCCATGTATGCGGGCATGGCCGGCGTCAGCGATCAGGCCCACCTGCCCGTGCCGCTGCTGGTGGCGGCGCAATTGCTGTGGATCGCGGTGCCGTTTCTGCTGGCCGCCTTCTGCTTCCGGAGGAAACAGCTATGACGCTCAAACGTTGGGCCGCAATGGCGGCCTTCTCGGCCATCGTGCTGGCGGTCTCGGCCTGCGGCGGCGACGAACCCGCCGCGCCGCCACCCGCGCCGCAGGCCGTCTCTGCCGACGCCGTCGGCCACTACTGCGGCATGATGCTGCTGGACCATGCAGGGCCGAAGGGCCAGATATTCGTGAAGGGCCGCGCCGCACCGGTGTGGTTCTCGTCCATCAAGCAGGTCTTCGCTTACACGCTGCTGCCCGAAGAACCCAAAGGCCTGGCCGCTATCTACGTCAACGACATGGCAGCCGCCGGTCCCGATGGCGCGGCGGATCTGAAAGCGTGGGTCGACGCACGGCAAGCCTTCTACGTCATCAACTCCAGCTTCATCGGCGGCATGGGCGCCGAAGACGCCATTCCGTTCTCAGATCAAACGCGCGCGCTGGCCTTCGCCCAGTCCCACGGCGGGCGTGTCGTGCGTTTTGCCGACGTGCCCGAGGACTACGTGTTTGCTCAATAGCGCCAAGCCCTCCGACCTGCCTCATGTGCCCGCGCCAATCGCGCCTTAATCAGTTGATATCGCCATGAACCCTCCCGCCCGCCGCCGCTTCCTCGGCATCATCGCCGCGTCTTCCGCGCTGGCCCTCGCTCCCAGCTTCCTGCGCCGCGCGCACGCGGCCATCTCGCCGACGCGTTGGCAAGGCGTGGCGCTGGGCGCGGACGCGGAATTGCGGCTGTACCATCCCGACCGCCAGGCCGCCGAACAGCTCATCGAGCGGGCGTTGCAGGAACTGCGTCGCCTCGAGGGCGTGTTCAGCCTGTACCGCGACGACAGTGCGCTGTCGATCCTGAACCGCCAGGGATTTCTGGTCGATCCCCCCTCCGACCTCGTCCGCCTGCTCAGCGAAAGCCGGCACTACGCGGACCTGACGGGAGGCCTCTTTGATCCGTCCGTGCAGCCGCTGTGGCGCGTGTACGCAGATCACTTCGCGCGGCCTGACGCGTCCCGGGATGGTCCGGCCCAGGCGGACATCGCCCGGGCGCTGCGACGTGTGTCGTACCAGGACATCAAGATCGACCCGCAGCGCATTGAACTGCAGCCGGGCATGGCGCTGACGCTCAACGGCATCGCGCAGGGCTACATCACCGACCGCGTGACGGACCTGTTTCGCAACGCCGGGCTGGAACGCGCGCTGGTCGACATGGGCGAGATACGCGGACTGGATGCGACGGCCAACGCAACGGGCTGGCGCGTCGGGCTGGCCGACCCCATGTCGCCGGACCAGATCCTGGCGCAGGTGCCGATCAGCAACCAGGCGCTTGCCACTTCCGGCGGCTACGGCACGCCGCTGGATGCCGCGGGACAGTATTCGCACCTGTTCGATCCGCACTCCGGTCGGGCGCGGCCGCTCTATCGCAGCGTGTCGGTCATGGCACCCACCGCCACAACTGCCGATGCCCTGTCCACGGCGTTCTCGAACATGCCGTTGGAACGCACCGCCGCGCTGGTGCGCAGCCTTGGCGTGCAGGCGTGGATGGTGTTGCCAGATGGACAACTGGTAGCGCAGACCGGCGTAGCCTGATTGCGCGCCGCATGAAATAACCGGCCGCCAGGGCCGGTTTGCTTTGACCATGAAAAACCGGCCTTCACGGTCGGTTTGCATTGACCACGAAAAACCGGCCTTCATGGCCGGCTTTTATTGACCGCCGCGCCGATCAGGCCGCCGAGGGCGGGTTCAGCGTCGAGAGCATCTGCGTGAAGATCTTGGGGCTGGCGGCCAGGACGTTGCCGCTGTCCATCCAGCCTTGTTCGCCGTCGAAGTCAGCGACCAGACCGCCCGCTTCCAGCACCATCAGGCTGCCCGCCGCCACATCCCACGGCTTCAGGCCCACGCCGCAGAACCCATCCAGGCGGCCGGTGGCCACGTAGGCGAGATCCAGCACGGTCGAGCCCAGGCGGCGCACGCCGGTGGCGCCTTCGGCCATCTGGCGGAACCGCTGCGAGCCTTGTTCGGGATCGCCGGCGTTGGGCCAGTGCGCGCCCAGCAGCGCGTCGTGGTAGCGGGTGCGGCCCGAGACGCGCACGCGGCGGTCGTTCAGGAACGTGCCGCTGCCACGGCTGGCGGTGAAGAGTTCGTTGCGCGAGGGATCATAGATGACCGCTTGCGTGACCTGGCCGCGCTGCGTCAGCGCGATCGACACGGCATAGTTGGGCAGGCCGTGGATGAAGTTCGTGGTGCCGTCCAGCGGGTCGATGATCCACTGGAATTCCGCCTGGTCCGGACCCTGCAGACCGAACTCCTCGCCCAGGACGGCGTGGTCCGGGTAGGCAGCGCGCAGCGTTTCGACGATGGACTCTTCGGCGGCCCGATCGACTTCCGTGACATAATCGCGCGGCCCCTTGCGAGCCACGCTGAGTCGTTCCAAATCCATGCTGGCACGGTTGATAATGGTGCCGGCACGCCGGGCCGCCTTGATGGCGATGTTGAGCATCGGGTGCATAAAATTCCGTACGTATGCGATGAGTTGGCTTGATGATAGGCCGCTTGCCGCCCCCCGGCACGCCGTCGCCCCCGCGGGGAAATCGACTCAAAAAACCAGGAAGGCACGAAGCCAAACGTGCCATTTTAAATGACTCAAGCATTTTCACGTGTTCGCTTCGTAATGGTGAACCCCAGCCACCCCGGAAACGTCGGTTCCGCGGCCCGTGCGATCAAGACGATGGGCTTCTCGGAACTGGTTCTGGTGGACCCCAAATTCCCGGATGTAACAAGCCAGCCGGAGGCCGTGGCGCTGGCCAGCGGCGCGCTGGACGTGCTTGAGAACGCCCGCATCTATCTGTCGCTGGAAGAAGCCCTGGCGCCCGTCACGCTGGCATTCGCGCTAACCGCGCGGGTTCGCGACCTGGGTCCCCCGCCCTGCGACATCCGGCAGGCAGCCGACCTGGCCTGCGCCCACCTGGCGGACACGGCCGAGGGCGTGACCGCCGTTGTGCTGGGCACTGAGCGCGCCGGTCTGACGAACGCGCAGATCGCGCTGTGCCACCGCATCTGCCACATCCCTGCCAATCCCGAGTACAGCTCGCTGAACGTCGCCCAGGCGCTGCAATTGGCCGCCTGGGAGTTGCGTTATGCGCTGCTGGTGGACCAGGGCGCCGAACTCTTGCCGCGTTCCACCGCGCAGGAGCCTTCGCGTGGCGCGGAGCCGGCTTCCAGCGAGGCGGTCCAGGCGTTTCTGGCGCACTGGGAGGAAGCGCTGGTCGGCGTGCAGTTCCTCGACCCGGCCCATCCCAAGAAACTGATGCCGCGCATGCGCCACCTGTACTCCCGCCTGGCGCTGACCCGCGACGAGGTCGACATGATGCGCGGGGTCTGCACGGCGATGCTGAACGCGGCCAAGAAGAAATAGCGGGTCCGAGGAACCGGCTGGATTCGCCCTTGGCGGGCAACGCATGAAAAAGGGACGGTCCATGACTGTCCCTTTTTACTGTGCCAACTGCCGGCGTGTAACCGGCAGAGACGCCGATCAGTCCACCGTGGCGCCCGAGGCCTTGATCACGGGTGCCCAGCCTTCGACTTCCGACTTGATGAATTGGCCGAATTCGGCCGGCGTGGTCTTCACGCCCACGGCGCCCAGCTTTTCAAAGCTGGTTTGCACGGAGGGCTTGTCCAGCGCCTGCTGCATGGCGGCGTTGAGCTTGTTGATGACTTCCGGCGGCGTGCCGGCCGGGGCAAGCAGGCCGAACCACGACGACACGTCGAAGTCCGTGAAGCCCGATTCCTTCATGGTCGGCAGATCCGGCGCGCTCTTGGAGCGGTCGGCGGTGGTCACGGCCAGCGCCTTCAGCTTGCCCGATTGCGCGTGCGGCCAAGCCGACGGCATGTTGTCGAACATGAACTGCACCTGGCCGCCGATCAGGTCGGTCATGGCCGGGGCGCTGCCCTTGTACGGCACGTGCAGGACGTCGATGCCCGCCTTCATCTTGAAGAGCTCACCCGCCATATGGATGGAGGTGCCGCTGCCGGACGAGGCGAAAGCCAGCTTGCCCGGGTTCTTCTTGGCGTAGTCGACCAGCTCTTGCACGGACTTGACCGGCACCTGGGGATTGACCACCAGGATGTTCGGGACCTTGGCGCCCAGGGCGACCGGAGCAAAGTCCTTCGTCAGGTCGAACGAAACGTTCTTGTACAGGGTCTGGTTGATCGCGCTGGTCACGGCGACGAACAGCAGCGTGTAGCCGTCCGGCGTGGCGCGCTGGACCTGGTCGGTCGCGATGTTGCTGCCGGCGCCCGGCTTGTTTTCAACCACGAAGGACTGGCCGAGCGACTCGGTCAGTTCCTTGGCCATGATGCGGGCGATCACGTCGGTGGTGCCGCCGGCCGAGAAACCGACCACGATGCGGACGGGCTTGTCGGGATAGGCGGCGTGGGCGGAACCCATTGCAAATGCGCTTGCGGCGGTGGCCAGAAGGGTGGCGGCCAAACGCCGCATGCCAGGCTTGTGACCTGTAGTCATAGTGTCTCCGTGCAGGTACTGTCCATTAGATGGACGATTTGAATTATTGGATGAACGCATTCTGCGCTATACATGCGCTGGCCATCAAGGTAGAGTCCACCCTACGGACGATGGTTTTCCCTCGTCCGTACGTTGATAACCCTTAGTTTTCAGAGATCTGCATGCAAGACAGCGATGCCGCGGCCGCCGGCCCACGTACTCTGCGACGCGGCCTCGCCGTTCTGGCCGCCCTGCGCGACCAGGGTCCGGACGGCCTGAGCGTCACCGATATCGCCCGGTTGACCGGCATACAGCGGCCCACCATCTACCGGCTGCTGGCCGCCCTGCTCGACGCGGGGCTCGTGCTGCCGGTTGCGGGCACCAAGAAGTACCGTGCCCAGCTTGCCGTCGATCCGGACACGCGTTCCCGCGATCCGCGGGTGCGCCAACTGCTCCCCGTGCTGCGCCGCCTGGCCGACCGCACCGGCGACGCCGTGTTCCTGGTGGTGCGCGAGGAAGACGATTCGATCAGCCTGCATCGCGAAATCGGCAGTTATCCCGTGCAGATCCTTGCCACCTATGCGGGCAAGCGCCAGCCGCTGGGTGTGGGCTCGGGCGGGATGGCGCTGCTGGCTGCCCTGCCCGACGACATCGCGCGCGGCATCGTCGAACGTAATTCGGGCAGGCTGGACGAGTACGGCGGCATGACGCCCCAGGAAATGTTCCGCCTTATCGAAAACACGCGCGCGCGCGGTTATTCGGTGGTGGGCAACCACGCGGTGCGTGGCGCGCTGGGCGTGGGTTGCGCGCTGCTGGACGCGCAGGGCGCGCCTCTGCTGGCCGTCAGCGTCACCGCCATCATCGACCGCATGCCCGCGCAGCGACAGCGCGAGATCGCGGGCTGGATCAAGACGGAACTGGCGCGGCTTGCGATGCCGGCCTGATTGGCAGGTTGCCGGGGCGACGCGGGGACGACGTCACGCATCAAGCCGTCACCCCGGGAAGCCGAAGATCCAGAAGCGGTCATGCCGTCACGCCTTGCTGGTTCACGCCATCTTGCCGTCGAATAAAAATGGGCGCCTCCAACGAGGCGCCCATTTTCATGGCTGACAAAACAAGGCTCGCACTCAGGTAGCGGCTGCGCCCGTCTTGGGGTTCTGGATCTCGCGCAGCGGGATCGGGGCCTGGAAACCGGCCTCTTCGAGCGAGCGGCGGATCTCCTGGTACAGGCTCCAGCGCAGCTCCCAATATTTGCTCGACTCGGCCCACACGCGCACGTTCACCGTGACGCCGTTTTCCTTGTAGTCGAACACCTTCACCTGCGGGGCCGGGTCCTTCAACGCATCGGGACGCGCGTCCACGATCTGTTGCAGTTTGGCGACCACCGCATCCAGGTCATCGCCATAGCGAACCGGCACCGGGATGTCCAGGCGGCGCGTCTTGTTGCGGCTGTAGTTGGTGATCGTGGCGTTCCAGACCGTGCTGTTGGGCAGCGTCATGTGGATGCCGTCACCCTGCACGAGGCGCGTCAGAAACAGGCCCACTTCCTCGACCGTGCCGTCCGCGCCCGAACTGAGCGCGATGTACTCGCCGGCGCGGATCGGACGCAGGATCAGCAGCATGATCCCGGCCGCAATGTTCTGCAGCGTGCCCTGCAAGGCCAGACCGACGGCAAGACCCGCGGCGCCCAGCACGGCGATCAGGCTTGCCGTCTGCACGCCAAAGCGCGCCAGCACCGCGATCACCGTGAAGATGCGCACCGCCCACATCACGGTCGTGGAGAACATGGGCACGATCGTGGGATCGATCTTCGGCGACCGCGTAGCGGCCCGGCGAACCCAGTTGCCCAGCAACGACGACACCCACCAGCCAATACCGAGAATGAGCAAGGCGACGAGCAGATTGATGCCCATATCCATCAGCCTCGGGGCCCAGATATAGAACTCTTTTACGGCCTCATCCATGGAACCTCCTGCGAAAAAAATCGACGGCAGAATGTATCAGAAGCGGCTGGCACAAAGCGGCGCAGCGCCCGACGGGAGTGTCAGGCTTTGTAAAGCGGAGCAGCGCGTGCCGCCGCGGCGTACGGCGTAAGACTGATTCCGGTGTCTGACACCCGAATCGGTCAGACATGCAGCATAGGTCTTGCCGCGCCGGCAGGCAAAGCGGCGTTACGCCGGCACGATGCGGAAATGGTTGTCCCAGGACATGTCACGCGATGGCGGCAGGACCGGCCTTTCCTTGCCTTGCGCGTCAACGCGGATCATCGCGCCCAGTCCGCTACTGACCAGAAAGCCCCCTTGCGCGGCGGGCGCGACGCCGCAGCCGTCGGCGAGTGCAGTGACGCCCAGGCACTTGCCGCTGGCGGCGTCCCAGTAGATCACCTGCCCGCCAACCGGGCTTGATGTGGCCACAATGCCACCGGCGGCGTCTACCGTGACGGAGCCGACGTAGTTGCGCATGTTGCGCAGCGTCTCGGCCGGGCCGTCGAACAATTCCAGCGCCGCGCCGCGGCGATGGCGGCCGACCAGCGCCGGACGATCCGCGGCCGGGCCCATGTATTGGCAACCGAACCATACCGCGCCATCGGCCGCCAGGGCCAGGTGCCGGATCGACAGCCGGTGCAGCGCCGGCGCAAGCTCCACCTTTTCCAGCAGTTGTCCCGAGGCCGCGTCGATATACGCGAGCGACGGCCGCATGGTGTCCAGGTTCAGCTCCAGCTTGCCGTAGTCAGGGTGCGTCAGGATGCCGCCGTTGGCCACGCACAGCGTCTTGCCGTCGGGCATCAACACGACCTCGTGCGGTCCGATGCCGCCGGAATCGAACTCCCCCACGCGCCGGTAGCCGCCGCCAGGCGTGGCGTCGTACAGACCCAGCACGCCGCGTCCGCCTTCGAAGTCGTTTTCCGTGGCGGCCAGCAGGCGGCCGCCTTGCACGAAGGCGCCGTGACCGAAAAAATGCCGGTCATCGGGCAGCGGCAAGGGCGCGGGCTCGCCGCCTTCCAGCGAAAAGCCCAGCGCAAAAAAGCCGGGTTGGCGGCCGAACACCACGGCGCGCTGCGCGGTGGCGTCGATCGCGAAGCTGTGGCCGCGCGCGGGCATGGGGATCGTGAGGCGATCGCGACCCGTCCCGTCCAGCACCACGGCTTCATCGCGGCCGCCGCGCTTGCGCGCGGTCAGGTACAGCGGCCCGGCATCAGCCGGCAGCGCGGCGCGCGCCGCAGAAGGCGACAGGCCCAGCGCCGCGGCCAGCGCCAGGAAGCGGCGCCGGTCAATCTCCATCGAGCGCGTTGAAGCCGATGGTGACGCCCAGAGCAGGCGCCAGGTTCTCGTCAACGATGGCCTTCGCGTTCTTGAGCGTCAGCGACGCCAGGACCAGAAGGCGGCGCCCTTCCTCGCCCGCCAGCGCCTGGTCCAGCGGCGCAGGCACCGCACGCAGCGTCTCTGCCGCGCTGGACAATTCGCCGCGCACCGACGCATCCATCCATTCCTCGCCCGCGGGCAAGGGATAGCCGCCTGCCACATAGAACGCCTTCAGCGCATCCAGGTTGGCCGCCAGCAGGCTCATCGACAGGCCGCTGCGCCAGAACGCCGCGCGCTTCGGACGGGCGGCCTGCGGCGAATCGCCCAGCACCGGCTCGATCTTCACGTCGCGCGCGAACTGCAGGCCGGTGGACAAGGCCTTCATGGCCTCGGCCGCGACTTCCTGCGAACTGCGATAGAGGTCATTGCCCGGTTGGGGCTTGGCAAACTGCCGCCCGAATTCGCCCTGCGCATCCCAGGCCTCGCCCAGGTCGCGCGAGATCGTGGCGACATTGGCGGATACAGCCGTGGCGTAGCCGCAGGCATACGCAAAGCTGGGCTCGCCGGTCTGTTTGAGCAGGTCGGGCTCGCCGTACAGCACGTATTCAAGCGCGGGCAGGCCCTGCACCGCGACGCTGCGGCCAGCCAGCGCGCCGGGCTTGAGCAGCGCGTCATCCTTGGCCGCGATCAGCGCCTGCACCTGGCGGGGCATCACGCCGCGCGTGTCGGGCCAGAAGGCCAGGCGTTCAAAGCGGTTGGCCTGCACCAGCGGGCCGAAGCGCAGGATCTCGACGCCCGACCATGCGTGCGCCAGCGTCTTGAACGCATCGCCGACGCGCCCGGCGCCGGCCGCATCGGGCTTGGCGCACCAGCCGCCCAGCGCGCTTTCCAGCGCGGCAGCGGCGTCCGTCATCTTCCCGACCGCCGGCCGGGCGTAGTCGCGCGCGAGGCGTTCGCCCAGGTCGGCGGGCAGCGCGGCCTGTGCCGCAACCACGGCAATCGGCGCCGTCAGCATCAATGCCGCACCCGCAGCGCGCATGAACAAATGGCGGGCCATCACAGGGACTCCAGGAAGCGGATCAGGTCCGCGCGTTCTTCGGGCGTCATGTCGACGACGCGGTCGCGCGCGGGCTTGGCCGCGCCGCCATGCCACAGCACGGCTTCCAGCAGCGTGCGGGCGCGCCCGTCGTGCAGCCAGGTCGCAGTGGGATTGACGGTCTTGGTCAGGCCAATGCCCCACAACGGCGGGGTGCGCCATTCGCGGCCGGTGGCCATGCCGTCGCTTACGCCGTCGGCCAGGTCGTCGCCCATGTCGTGCACCAGCATGTCGGTGTACGGCCAGATCAGCTGGAAACGGTGTTCCGGCTGCTTGGCGTTGCGGCTGGTCACGTACTTGGGCACGTGGCAGGCCACGCAATTGGCTTCGTAGAACAGCTTCTTGCCCGCCAGCACGCGCGCGTCATCCGCATCGCGCCGCATGGGCACCGCGAGGTTGGTCGAATAGATGGTGACGAAGTCCATCAGCTTGCCCGGCACTTCCTCCGGCCCAAAGCGCGGCTGCGCGCCGTGCGGCATGTCCAGGCATTGCGTCTGCGCGGGCGTGCATTCGCCGGAATGCTTGGGGAACAGCGGTGTGGACAGGCCCATGTCGTTGGAGAACGCGGCAGCGCTCTGCTGCTCGACCGTCGGCTGGCCTGCCTTCAGGTTAAAGCGGCCCAGCACGCGCGCGCCGGTGCGCGCATCGGTGACCCAGTTGGCCTTGCCGACGATGCCGTCGCGCTTGTCCGCGCCGACGTTCGCCAGGATGTCCGACTCGTGGATCGATTCCAGCAGGCCCAGCCCGATCATCGGCGGCGCCAGCCGCGGCGAGATCTGCGTGTCCGCACGCATCGGCCCGTAACCCAGGTTCTCGATGCGATACGTGGGCTTCATCAGCGTGGCGGTCTCGCCGCCGCGCAGCGCCACGGGCACGGCTTCGTATTCAATTTCCATGCGGCCTTCGGCCGGCAGGCCCGCGACCGCGAAATTCTGCAACTGCACGCCGTAGACGGGTTCGGGCAAGGCCGCGATCTCGTCGGCGCCCAGCTTGGGATGCCCGCGATCGGCGCCTTCCGGCACGGCCAGGCGCAGCAGCAGCGCGACGGCATCCGTGCGTTCAAGCGGATCGAAGCCCGGCACCGTGCCGCGGCCGTCCTTGGTGTGACAGGCCTGACAGGAGCGCGCGTTGAACAGCGGGCCCAGGCCGTCGGACGCCTGCGTAGACGAAGGCGCAGACACCCAATCCTTGCGGAACAGGCCGTTACCGACGATGAACTCCTGGCGGCCTTCAAAGCTCATGTTGGCCGACGGCTGCGAAAAGATGTCGGCGTTGATGAGCTTGTTGGTCGTCGTGGCGCCGGCCTGCATGGTCTCGAAGGATTCGACCTTCGAGAAATCGCTGGTGGGCGCCGTGATGGCGGTGACGCGTTTCTGGTCTTCGGGCGTCAGATCGTCACGCCCGCCGGGAGCGGCGGGCGCGGCGGCGGCGACGGCATGAACCGACGCCGCCAGTACGGCGGCTAATGCGAGTTTCACTTGAATACGGCGTCAGGTTTATCCAGGCTGTCGGACCCTTCGATGGCGACCTTGCCCAGGTCCAGCAGCGCGATCACGCGTTCCAGGCTGCGCGTCTGCGCGACGAGGCTGTCGATGGCAGCCTGCACCACCGCGTTGCCCTCCTTGTTGCCTTCCGCGATCATCTGGTCATAGGTCTCGACCGTTTCGGCGCGCGTCTTCATGGCCTGCATGGCGGCGACGGTGGCGTCCAGCTTGGCGCGCACTTCGGCGTCCAGCTTGGAATCCTTGGCCTTGACCAGTTCGGACAGGCTGGCGCCAGTCACCTTCTTGCCATCGATGCGCGTGTACGAACCCAGATAGACGTTGCGGATGCCGATCTGGTCGTAATAGTGCGAATTGTGCGTGTTGTCCGAGAAGCAATCGTGCTCTTCCTCGGGATCGTGCAGCATCAGGCCCAGCTTCATGCGTTCGCCCGCCAGTTCGCCGTACGACAGGCTGCCCAGCCCGGTCAGCATGGCGATGAGGCCGGCCTTCGGATCCTCTTCGACCGCCTTGCGCGCCGCGCCGTCTTTCTTCCAGTTGCCCACCATTTCTTCGAGATCAGTCACCAGCAAATCCGTTACCGCCTTCAAAAACTCAATGCGGCGTTCGCAATTGCCGCCGGTGCACTGTTTCGGATCGAAATCCGTATGCGGGCGATTGCCCGAGTGACGCTCCTGCGGCGTGCCCTTGCGGTCCGCGGGCGCGGCGCCGGTGCCGTTCAGGTCCTGGCCCCACAGCAGGAACTCGATCGCGTGATAGCCCGTGGCCACGTTGGCCTCGTTGCCGTCGGCCTCGTGCAACACGTCGGACAGCAGCTCGGGCGTGATCTTGCTGACGTCGACCGTCTTGCCGCCCACCGAGATCTTGGAATTGGCGATGACGTTCACGGCGTAGAACGCGTTCTGGTCGTTTTCCGTGCCGTAGGAGGCGTCGACGTAGTCGATCAGGCCTTCATCCAGCGGCCAGGCGTTCACGCGGCCTTCCCAGTCGTCGACGATGGGGTTGCCGAAGCGGTAGGCCTCGGTCTGCTGATACGGCACGCGCGCCACGATCCACGCCTCGCGCGCGGCCTTCAGGGTTTCCGCGCTGGGCTTGGCGACCAATGCGTCGATGGCGTCGCGCAGCTTCTTGGCGGCCGTCAGCGAATCCTCGTAGCCGGCCAGCGCCAGGTCGGAGTACGTGGCGACCACGGCCTTGGGTTCGACGGCGGCCTGCGCCACTCCGCCATACACCGCGGCGGCCAGCACCGCACCCAAAAGCAACTTGCGCATCGTCTTTCTCCCGTAATTCGGACGGCCCGCCCCCGCGGCGGCCCGTTCCGGCTTGAATTTTGTGGATGCGAGTGTAAACAATTTTCGTTTGATATTCAGGCGTTGTTCAGATAGCTGACATATTTTTGAACGAAAAAAGTATGCTCCGGCAGGTCACCCGGGGCCCCGCCGGCCCCGTTTTCTTCAGCCTGGAAACCGCCTCATGGAATTGCGCCAACTCCGTTACTTCGTCCGCGTCGCCGAGCTGGGCAGCATCGGCCGCGCCGCGCGCGACCTCGGGGTGGTCGCGTCGGCGCTCAGCCAGCAGATCAGCCGGTTGGAGAGCGAGCTGGCGACGCGGCTGCTGACGCGCAGCCCCACCGGCGTGACCACCACGCCGGCCGGCGCCGCTTTCCTGCGCCAGGCCCAACTGACCCTGCGCCACGCGGAAAGCGCCGTGGCGGCCGCGCGCGAGGCGCGATTGGCCGGCACCGTCAGCGTCGGCTTTGCGCCCACCACCGCGTCGCTGCTGGCCCGCCCGTTCTACGCCGCCATGACCGAGCGCTATCCCAACGTGCGCCTGCATCTGGTCGAGGGGCTTTCGGGCAATCTGGGCGACCTGCTCAACGCCCGGCGGCTGGACCTGGCCGTGCTGTTCCAGAACGACACCGCGCAGGGCCGCAGCGTGGTGCCCGTGCTGGACGAGCGTCTGTTCCTGCTGGCGCCGCGCGGCATGGTGGAGCGCCCCGATGGCGAGCCAGTCCGTATGACCGATCTGGCCGGGTTGCCGCTCGCCGTCACCAGCAAGGCGCATGGGCTGCGCGCCTGGGTCGAAGCGGCCTTCGAGCGGGCCGGCATCGAACCCTGGATCGGCGTCGAGGTCGACGGCCTGACGACGCTGATGGACCTGGTGCAGGCCCATCCGATCGCGACCATCCAGCCCGGCGCGGCCGTGGCCCGCGTCGAGACCGGCCTGCTCAGCATGCATCCCATCGACGATCCCTATCTGTTCCGCCGCAACCACATCTACTGCATCAGTGACGACGAGCTGTCGCCCGCCGCGCTGGCCGCGCGGGTGCTGCTGCTGGACGCCATGCGCGGACTGGTCCGGCACGGCGGCTGGCCGGGGGCAACCCTTCTGGATTCGTGATGCCCCCATAGCCTCGGGATGCCTAGGCGGTCGGATTTTCTGAAGATAAATTGATCCACATCAAGTCGCAGCGCGGTGCATGCGACGATCAACCTTCACGAAATCCGATGACCACTTCCCCCTCTCGTCCCGGCCGGCTGGGCATTTCCTCCATGCGGGCGCACTGCTCCGAAGCGGAATGGCAGGCCAGGGTGGACCTTGCCGCCTGTTATCGCCTGGTCGAGCTCTACGGCATGGCCGACATGATGGCCAACCATATCTCGTCCCGCGTGCCCGGCGAGGACAACGCCTTCCTCATCAACCCCTACGGGATGATGTACGAGGAGATCACCGCGTCCAGCCTCATCAAGGTCGACGTGGACGGCACCATTCTGTCCAAGCCCGATTTTGGCGATCTGGACTACGGCATCAACAAGGCCGGCTACGTGATCCACAGCGCGGTCCACGCCCACCGGCACGAGGTGGACTGCGTCATCCACACGCACAGCTGGGCATCGATGGCCGTGTCGTCGCTGGAGTGCGGCCTGCTGCCGCTGACGCAAACCGCAATGCGCTTCCTGAAGATCGGTTATCACGACTACCAGGGCGTGGTGCTGGGCACCGAGGAACAGGCGTCGCTGCTCGAGGACCTGGGCCAGGGCGAGGCGCTGATCCTGCGCAATCACGGCGCGCTGACCGTGGGACGCACCGTGGGCGAGGCCTTCAACTGGATGCACCGCCTGGAACTGGCCTGCCGCTCGCAGTTGGCGGCGATGGCGACGGGCGCCCCGCTGCAAGCCGTGCCGCCGCCCGTCCTGGAGGCCACCTGGAACAACTACCAGCCCGGCACGCGCCGGCCGTATGGCGTCATGGAGTGGCCCGCGCTGCTGCGCAAGCTGGACCGCATCGACCCCGGCTACCGGGACTGAGGCCGCGCCCGGAATCCCCCTGAACATTTCCAGCGCCGGCCGGCGTGGCGGCACGGCGCGATATCCCACACGACAACGACCACGCGAGGAGACATTCATGAACACTGCCCAAGCCCTGCTGGCTTGCGCGGCGCTGGCGGGCGCCTGTATCGCGCCCGCCGCCAGCGCCGCCGGCTACCCCGACAAGCCGGTCAAGGTCATCGTGGCGTTCTCGCCCGGCGGCACCACCGACACGCTTACGCGCAGCGTCACGAACACGCTGACGCAGAAGCTGGGCCAGCCCTTCGTCGTGGAAAACAAGCCCGGCGCGGGCGGCAACATCGGCACCGAATACGTGGTGCGCGCCGCGCCCGACGGGCACACGCTGATCGTGAACTCGGTCGGCCCCATCGCCGTCAATCCCACGCTGAACAAGCTGAACTACGACCCGCTGACCGACCTGGTCCCGATGGTGCAGATCGCCACGGTGCCCAACGTGCTGGTCGTGCCGCCCTCCTCGCCCGCCAAGGACATCCAGGGCTTCCTGAAATACGTCAAGGGCGCGCGAGAGCTGAACTACAGTTCGACCGGCGTGGGTACGTCTTCGCACCTGTCCAGCTACATGCTGATGGACGAACTGAAGGTGAACGCCACGCACGTGCCCTACAAGGGCGCGGACGCGGTCAACGATCTGCTGGCCGGCCGCATCGACTTCATGTTCGCCACCATTCCGTCCGTGATCGGCCACATCCGTTCGGGCAAGCTGCGCGCGCTGGCGGTCAGCACGTTGCAGCGGTCCGCCACCCTGCCCGAACTGCCGACCATCGCCGAATCGGGGTATCCAGGCTTTGACGCCGGCTCGTGGTTTGGTTTCTTTGCGCCCAAGGGCACGCCGCAGCAGGTGGTGGAATTGGTCAACCGCGAAGTCAACGCCTCGTTGCCCGCATTGAACGAGCAGATGATTCGCGAAGGCGCCGAGCCTGTCGGCGGCACGCCAGCGCAATTCGCCACGTTCATCAAGGGCGAGCACGACAAGTGGGCCGTGCTGGTACGCAAGTTCGACCCGCAGGCGCATTGACGCTCGGTTAATGGGCTGATCCCATACCCGGGGCCACGACGGCGGCCGTGAACTGATCCGAGGCGCGGCACGCCAGTTCCGCCACCAGCCGGATCGCGTCCGAGCCGCCGCTTTCCAGATAGCTCACCACCAGTAGCTGCGGCGGCACCGGCAGATCGGTGCGGATGACCTGGATCTCGCCGCGCGCAACGTACTCGTACATGGGCGGCAACGGCACAAGCGCACGGCCGAAGCCGCTGCGCACCAGCCGCGCCAGCGCCGAGATCGAACTGACGAAATGCACCTTGCCCTGCGGCATGCCGACCTCGCGGTACAGGGCCTTCAGCGCCTCGTGCGGCTGCGATCCCGGGCTCATCGTCAGCACCGGCTCGCCGAGCAGATCGTGCGCCGTCATCGTCTCCTCGCTGCCTGGCGGCCCAACCCAGCCCATCTCCATCGGCAGACAGGGCATGCTGATGATGCCCGTGTCGTTCAGCACGTCGGTCTGGAACGCGATATCCAGCGTGCCTTCGCGCAACCCGCGATGCAGGGCGCGCACCGTCTCGGACGTCAGCTGGACCTCGATGCCGGGATACGTGGACCGCAGGTTCGTCAGAAAGCCGATCAGCCACGTATGCACCACGGTCTCGATGGCGCCGATCCGCACCAGACCGGCGACCTCGTCGCCGCGCTTGCCCAGCGACAGGATCTGCTGGCGGATCTCGAGCAGGCGCTCGCCATAATCCAGCAGCCGCGCACCGACCGCCGTGAGCTTCAGTTCCTTGGCATCACGTTCGAACAGGCGCGCGCCGATGTCCTCTTCCAGCGATGCGATGCGGTTGGCCACGGCCGCCTGCGTGATATGCAGGCGGTCGCTCGCGGCGCGAAAACTTCCCAGCCGCGCGGACCACAGAAAGGCTTCGACAAAACGCGTGTTCATGCGCCGATGCTACTGCCAACGCAGCCGGGGCGGGACGCGTCGTTGCCGGCGAGCGGACACGGCAAGAGGACACGTTATGTCCCCTTATGTGGTGCGCCCTGCACCAACTTGGTTCATGCCGGGCACCAGCCTGAGGCGGCGTGACCCGGCGTCATGGGAGAAGCCGCCCCGCGCAAAACCTGGCACGGCTATTGCTTGATGACTGGTATGCAAGCTTGTCTACAAGCGCCCCCAATCAAGCAGCCCAGGAGCCTTACATGATCCATCGCAATGCACCCTACGCCTTCAACGCCACCCGCCGCCGCCTGATCCAGGGCGCCGCCATGGGCGCGGCGGCGCTCGCCGCCCCGGCGCTGGTGCGCGCGCAATCGGGTCCGGTCATCCGCATCGGCTTCTGGCCCGTGGCCGCTGGCCTGCCGTTCTACGCCGCGATCGAGAAAGGCTATTTCAAGGAAGCCGGCCTGAACGTCGAGGCGCTGAAGTTCGCGGGCGCGCAGCAGGTCATGGAAGCCATGCTTGCGGGCCGCGCCGATGGCAGCGCCAACGGCACGGGCTCGGCCAACCTGGCCATCGGCGAGATCGCTTCGCCCGGCCTGTTCAAGATTTTTGCGTCCAATCCCAGCAACGCCAAGAACGTGCTGGATGAGTTCATCGTCGCAAAAGACAGTCCCATCAAATCCATCGCAGACCTCAAGGGGAAAAAGGTCGGTTCTGGTCCCGGCATCCAGAATTCCACGCTGGCCAAAGCAGTCCTGGAGCGCGCCGGCGCAACCGGGGCAACCGTGGTCGAGTTGGCGATCAGCCAGCACGTCGCCGCGGTTGCCGCCGGCCAGTTGGACGCGTGCTACACGCTGGAACCCACGGGCACGGTGGGGCGCCTGAACGGCACGACCCGCGTCCTGGAGACCGGCGTCATCGCCAAATACGTCCTGGGCGATCCGATGGCGCCGTGGTTCGGCGGCTCGGCTTCGCTGACCACCGCCTTCCTGAAAAAGCATCCCGAGGAAAGCAAGAAATTCATCGCCGCGTATGCGCGCGGCATCGAACTGATCCGCACCAAGCCTGAAGAGGCGCGCCCCTTCCTGAAGGGCTACACCGCCATCGAAGGCCCGATGACCGAGGAAGTGCCGCTGGCCGCCTACACGCTGCACAACGAGTTCACGCCCAGCGACGTGCAGTACTTCCAGAAGTTCTTCGACCTGTTCACCGACAAGGGCGTCTTCGCGCAGAAGGTCGACGTCTCGACCATGCTCTACAAGGGTTGATCCATGACCGCAACCACGGCTACGGGCGCCACGCCCGCTCCTTCCCCGGCCTCCGCTGCCGCGCTGGCGAAGACGCAGCCCGCCAAGGCGCAACCGGCCATGTCCAAGCCGCCGCGCAAGTTCGACACCTCGCGCCTGCTGCCGCTGATCGGCCCGCTCGCGCTCTTTGTGGTGTGGGACCTGGTGGTCCGCCTGCAGCTTGTCAGTCCGGTGTTGCTGCCCACGCCCAGCGCGACCATCGTGGCGCTGGTCAAGGGCATGGCAGGCGGCCCGCTGCTGGCTGACTTCCTGTCGTCGCTGAACCGCACCGTTCAGGCCTTCCTGATGGCCGGCGTGATCGGCGTGCCGCTGGGCGTGCTGCTCGGAAGCAATGAAAAGGCCTACCGCAGCGTCGAGTTCCTGGTGGACTTCTTCCGGTCCACGCCATCCTCCGCGCTGATCCCGCTGTTCCTGATGATCTTCGGCGTGACCGACATGAACAAGATCGCCATCGCAGCCTTCGCGGCCGTGCTGGTGATCCTGTTCAACAGCGCGTACGGCGTCATCAACGCCCGCAAGCAGCGCGTGATGGCGGCGCGCGTGATGGGCGCGTCGCGCTGGCAGATCTTCAAGGACGTGCTGATCTGGGAAAGCCTGCAGCCCACGTTTGTCGGCCTGCGCAGCGGCGTGTCGATGGCGCTGGTCATCGTGATCGTGGCCGAGATGTTCATCGGTTCGGACAGCGGCCTGGGCAATCGCATCATCAATGCGCAGCAGGTGCTGAACGTGCGCGAAATGTACGCCGCAATCCTGGCGGCCGGCGCGCTCGGCTATGTGCTCAACATTCTCTTTCTCGTGCTGGAAAAGCGCGTGGTTCATTGGAGCGGCCGATAAATGTCCACCGTCATCAACCCCGTCATCGCCCCCGCGCCAGCCGCCGCGCCCTTCCAGCCCGGCCCGCTGGGCACGCACATCACCATCCGCGGCCTGACCAAGTATTTCGCCGGCTGGCCGCTCTATGAAGACTTCAACCTCGACATCCCCAAGGGCAAGATCGTCTCGGTCTTCGGCCCCAACGGCTGCGGCAAGTCCACGCTGATCAACATGATCGCCGGCCTGATCCCCATCGATGCCGGCGAGATCCTGTTCGACGGCAAATCGCTGGCGCAGACCAAGATCGGCTACGTGTTCCAGAACTACCGCGAAGCCATGTTCCCGTGGCTGCGCACCATCGACAACATCGCCTACCCGCTGCGCCTGGAAGGCCGGAGCAAGGCCCAGGTCGATGCGCGGGTCGAGGAACTGGTGGCGTCGTTCGACGTGAAGTTCGACCTGAACCGCTATCCGTACGAGCTGTCGGGCGGACAGCAGCAGACCGCGTCCATCATGCGCGCGCTGGCCCCCGGACCCGAGGTGCTGTTCCTGGACGAACCGTTTTCCGCGTTGGACTTCGAGATGACGCTGTTCATTCGCGAAAAGCTGCAGGAAGTCTTCCTGCAGACCGGCACGACCATGCTGCTTGTCTCGCATGACCTGGAGGAAGCGGTGTACCTGGCGGATCAGGTACTGCTCTTGACCAAGCGCCCCACGCGCGTCGCGGAGATCCTGGACTACACGGACGCGCGCCCTCGCACGGTCGAGACGCTGTCCGAGCCAAACTTCATCCAGATGAAGAAACTGAGCCTGGAAATCTTCCAGCGCGAAGTGCGCAAGTGATTCCACGCTATTAATCCCAAGCCAATACCGGGAGCATTCGCCATGACACAGGAAACCATCGACCAATACGTGCGCAGCGCGCTGGCGCTGTCGGGATATGCGTTGCGCGAGTCCGCCGCCGAGCAGGTCGTCCAGCAGTTCTCGCGCATCCACGACATCGCGTCGACCTTCGCCGACGAGCCGCTGCCCGTGGAACTGGAATCCGCTTCGGTGTTCCGTCCGTGACCGGCCCCGCTCACGACATCGCCCGCCAGGTCCGCAGCGGCGAACGCAGCGCCGCCGCCGTGCTGGACGCCACGCTTGCCCGCGTGCGCGAGCGCGATCCCCGCTACAACTGCTTCACGGCCGTCACGGAAAGCCGCGCGCGGCAGGAAGCCCTGGCCATCGACGCGCGCCGCGCACGCGGCGAAACGCTGCCGCCCTTGGCGGGCGTGCCGTACGCCGTGAAGAATCTCTTCGATATCGCCGACGAGGTCACGCTGGCCGGCGGGCGCGTCAACGCCTCCAACCCGCCCGCTCGGCGCGACGCGCTGCTGGTCGAGCGCATGCGTGAAGCGGGCGCCGTGCTGATCGGCGCGCTCAACATGGACGAGCACGCCTACGGCTTCACCACGGAAAACACCCATTACGGCGCCTGCCGCAATCCGCACGACACCTCGCGCATCGCGGGCGGCTCGTCCGGCGGCAGCGCCGCCGCCGTGGCGGGCGGGCTGGTGCCGCTGACGCTGGGGTCGGACACCAACGGTTCGATCCGCGTACCTGCCTCGCTGTGCGGCGTCTTTGGCTTGAAGCCCACCTTTGGCCGCCTGCCGCGCACGGGTTCCTTCCCGTTCGTGGGCAGCCTGGATCATCTGGGGCCGTTTGCAAACAGCGCCAGCGACCTGGCCGCCGCTTACGACGCACTGCAAGGCCCCGATGCCGCGGACGTCGCCTGCGCGCAGCGCCCGGCGGCGCCCACGTTGCCGGCCATCGCCGAAGGCAATGGACGGCTGCGCGTCGCGGTCCTGGGCGGCTACTTTTCGGAATGGGCGGGCCCCCAGGCGCGCCGCGCCGTGGAAATCGCCGCGCGCGCCCTGGGCGCGACCGACGTGGTCGACATGCCGGCCGCCGTGCAGGCGCGCTCCGCCGCCTTCATCATCACCGCGGCGGAAGGCGGCGCGCTGCACCGCCGCCGGCTCGTCACGCATTACGACTACTACGAACCGCACTCGCGCGACCGCCTGGTCGCCGGCAGCCTCGTCCCAGCAGCCTGGGTGCAGCAGGCGCAGCGCGTGCGCCACCGCGCCTACCTCGAGGCGCTGGCCCTTTTCGACCAATACGATGTGCTGATCGCCCCCGCCACGCCCGTCAGCGCCACGCCCATCGGCGCGGATTGGCTGACACTCGCGGGCAAGCAACTGCCCGCCCGCGCCAGCATGGGGCTATTGACTCAACCCATTTCCGCCATCGGACTGCCGGTCTGCACGGCGCCCACGTGGCCGGAACTGGACGAAGACGGCCACCTGCCGCTCGGCGTGCAACTGATCGCCGCGCCCTGGCGTGAAGCCGATTGCCTGCGTGCGGCCCACTCGCTGGAGCAGGCTGGCGCGGCACGCACACGGCCGGTTTGACGTTCCCTACACCGCAACGCCTGGAGCTTCGACATGGAATCCGCATTCGCCGCCATCGACATGCCGCGCACGCTGGCCGACTCCGCTTACACCACGCTCAAGCGTGACATCCTGGAGTTCCGGCTGGCGCCGGGCGACCGCTTCACCGAAACGGAGATCGCGGACCGGCTTCAGGTCAGCCGGACGCCGGTCCGTGAGGCGCTGTTCCGGCTAGAGCGCGAAGGCTATCTGGAGGTGCGGCAACGCAACGGATGGCTGGTCAAGCCGCTGGATTTTGAAACGCTGGATCATTTCTATGAGCTGCGCAGCGTGCTGGAAGCGGCAGCGGTTCATGCGCTGTGCACGCCCGGGCAATCGCCCGATCCGCTGCTGGCGCTGCGCCCGCTCGTGGAGACGTGGCTGGTGGATGAGAGCGAGCGTTCCAGCGATTGCGAATGGCTGGCCGACCTGGACGAGCGCTTTCACATCGAATTGGTGGCGGCCGCCGGCAACCCAGAGATCGCACGGGTGCATCGGGCGGCAACCGAGCGGATCCGCATCGTGCGCCGGCTCGACTTCACCCAGCCCGATCGAATCGGCACCACGTACCGGGAACACGCCGCGATCCTGTCCGCCGTACTGGCGCGCGACGGCGCGAGCGCCGCGGCGCTGCTGCGCGCGCATATCAAGGACAGTCAGGAGGCCGTGCGCAAGATTACGTTGCACCGGCTGTACGCGACACGCCGCGCGAAGGCGGCGTGAAGGCGGGCGGGGGGGCTCGCCGACCCGGTTCAGCTGGCGCGCAACCAGCGGTGCAGTACGCGCGTGATGACGGGAATGCAGACAAACACCATGATGGGCGTCAATATCACGCTCGTGATCAACACACGCCAGAACACCGGCAGGATGCTCAAGTGCTCGCTCACCAACACCGAGAACACCAGCAGCACCGGAAAGTAGGCCAGCCAGATGCTGACCGCCTGCTTCCAGCGCGGCGGCGTGCTGGCCTTCGGCGCAAACCACCCAGCCGTGCCGCTCACCCGATGCTCGTGACTCGCGCGCACCAGCGTCGCGCCGCGCTCCAGCCACATGCGGCGTGGCAGGGACTTTTCCCATCGGCTCAGGCTGGCCTCGTCGGTGAAGCGCAGCACAATCTGATACTCATCGCCGCCTTCCGGCGGCTGCAGCACGCCAGACCCGAGAAACCCCGGAAAACCCGCCGCCAGGATTTCGCCCTGACGCATCCAGGACAGGAAATCGCTATAGCGCTCGGGCGCGATGTGGCGCGTCACCAGCATGGTGACCGGACCGGGAACGGCAGAATGAGACATGGCGGAACTCCTGGGCAGCGTGCAGCGTGTTATGCACGTTAACCCTAGCAATCCGTGTGCCAGCCTTGCGGCGCAGCATTTGCCCCTTGGCGGTGTCATTCAGCCAGATGGCCCGAGTAATTGCGCACCGCAACACACCCCATATTGGTGATAACCCCTACAAGACGCACCAGTTCGGTGCATATCGGAGATAAGCAGCAATGGACATCAACCTACCCGACGTCTTGGCCGAAGTCACGGCCGCCGTTGAATGCTACGAAGCCGCGCTGGTTTCCAACGACGTGCAAGTGCTCGACACCCTGTTCTGGAACAGCCCTCACACCCTGCGTTACGGCGCCGGCGAAAACCTCTACGGTTACGACGAGATCCGCGCCTTCCGCGCACAGCGTTCCCCGCAAGGCCTTGCAAGAGAGGTCATGCGCACCGCCATCACCACATATGGCCAGGACTTCGCCACCGCGAACCTGGAATTCCAGCGCGAAGGCAGCACGCGCATCGGACGCCAAAGCCAGACCTGGATGCGGACGCCGCAAGGCTGGCGCGTGGTGGCGGCGCATGTCAGTTTGATGACCTGAGGCGGCCCTCGGCCTTGGCACGACTCGCGACCGACGACGCCATATGAATATGCGCAATCGGCATTGAGCCTGGCCCCGTGCAGGTCTACACTGGCTGTTCCTTTTTCCCTCGTTGGAGCACACGCTCATGAGCACATACAAGATTGCAGTCTTTGTCGGAAGCCTTCGTGCCGCCTCGATCAATCTGCGCCTGGCGCGTGCGCTGGAAAAGCTGGTTCCGGCCGACTTCAAGTTCGAGTATGTGAGCCTGGGCGACATCCCGCTCTACAACCAGGACAACGAAAACAACCTGCCCGCGCCCGCCGCCAAGCTCAAGCAGCAGATCGCCGACGCGCAAGGCATCCTCTTCGTCTCGCCCGAGCACAACCGCTCGGTCCCGGCCGCCATCAAGAACGGCATCGACTGGGGCTCGCGCCCGTGGGGCCAGAACTCGTGGCCCGGCAAGGCCGTCGGCATCGTGGGCGCATCGCCCAGCGCCGCTGGCACCGCCATGATGCAGCAACACCTGCGCAACATCCTCGCCGCCGAAGGCGCCAACGCCCTCACCACGCCAGAAGTCTTCCTGCAGTATTCCGAAGGCCTGGTCGACGACCAGTTCAACATCACCAACGAAGGCACCCGCAAATTCCTGCAGGGCTGGGTGGACCGCTACGTCGACTGGGTCAAGAAATTCAACACCTGATCTGCCGCCGACGCCGGCCACGCGCAGCGTGCCGGCGCCGATCGCCCGACCTACCTCCGGGCGATCAAGCCCCTCGATTCGTCGAGGGGTTTTTTTTGGTCAGAAATCCGACTTGAATCGGGATTTTCAGACCCCGCGAAGTGCATCGGTGGCGGCATACCTTGGACCTTCATAACTCGGCACACCGCGTACCAACACAGTGCGCAAAACATGTTGTAGGGGAAAAACACGAGCCATAGAGGCAAAAGCCAATTGCTCTTTCCTTGCAACTCATTGGGCTCTCCCGTTCGCCAAGGGACATAATGGCGCAACGCTTCGGCGGGAGTCAGGAAGATGCGAACATTTGGGCGATTCCACCAGTTAGATTCGCCTGGTTCGGGCAGCTTGCCTGGACCTTCGTCCATGAATATTCGAATGAACTCCCATACTTGCCCGACATACATCTCGGACGCCTCGGTCGGCGCATTGCTTTCGACCGAAACGAACAGTGACACCGGCGAGGATTTTGTCCCGCAATGAGATACAGACTCAGCTTGCATTCTCAATATTAGCGAATGCATCACAACCACTGCTCTGCCAGTAAATTCCACTTTGGATTGCTGACCCGCAACGGCAGACCTCCAATTGCCTGCAACCAACCGTCGGCGCTCCCTGTAGTACACCTGCTTGGCGGACCTATCAAATATAAAATCCGATTCATTTTTTATTATTCGAAGGCTAATCGCAAGCATAAATGAGACGAAAACAGCTAGCGACGCCATTGAGATCAAAAACGCATAGTCAAATTTTGGCTTTCCGTAAATTTCAGCCAGAAAGAAACATGTTGCTGCGCCAGTGCCGCCAACGAGGACAGACGCATACACTTTCCCCGTAGCAGCTGAGCTCGCCACCCACGGGTTTCTTATTCGCAACCGGGTATCGTCGGTCTCTACAAGTTGATCCCCGATCATGGGCGTGACACCGGCAGTGTCATTGCTCGACCAAATCCAATTTATTGACATATAAACCGCTCAATCCTCTAGCAGAAAGTTGGCGCCAGCGACGGCTTCTTCATCCAGCCCCTGGTTGGGCTTAAATTCGATTGTCAATATCGCGTTGGAGAAGCCTTTATCCTTGATTTTGAAATGCAACACCAAACCAGCGGACGTGACGTAGCAAGCAGGTTCCAAGCCAAACACCGTAATTGGCGGCAGACCAAGTCCAACATTTTTTCCCACACTGCCCAGCCCCCCGTCCCACGTGCTTTGCCCCAAAATAAATCCGGGCAAGAGCACAACGAATTCAACGTCATCATCAGAAAACCATCTATCGTGCCACCCGCTCTCCATGCCATTCAATTTGACAGATTCGATCTGATCAGAATCGAGTAGGATCGGGGCGAAAAACGCCTGATACCAATCCTTCATCTCGGCGCTGATATCAACATATCTTGGAAGATTAAGATCTTTGTCAACTAGGATGCCTTCCCGCTGCTCGCCGTCATTTTTCAAGTTTCCGAATTGGCACCGTGCGGCCCAAAGCTCCATAGCAGAATGCGCCTCAGCAGCCGCCAGGGAATGGAACCAAATACCGCCGGCCAGTAAAGCCACGCCCGTTAGGACGACTGCGGCCGCCACCCAGCCGACAACGGGAACGGATGCAGACACTCCGGCAATCGCCGTTCCACCGGAAAGAACTTTAGCAATGGCGCTCGTCCCTAAGAGCACTCCCGACCCCACCGCCACCAGAGTCCCTCCGGCGTACGTATAACTGCCTGCCGCCTGATTGCCGCCCTGGAAAAGGCGATTGGCCTTTAGAGTATCCGCCGCTATACCTGCAATAATTGCAAGCCCGCCAGCAGCCGAAGCATAAAGTTTGGACAGAACGAGTTTCTTCAATGCAATAGAAAAGGCCAAACCAGGAATTCGATGGCCAAATTTCGCCCTTACCGCAGAGTAAGCGGATCGCGTACTCATCGCTGCCGAACTTATGGAACTTATGATCCCAAGAAGCGCCGACGCAAAATTCAACGCAGCTTCGTGCGAGTATTTGCTTTCCACCGTCTTTAGCGCATACCCAAGATTGATAATGTTGAAGTAAACCACTCCGAAGTTAAGACCAGCTGCCATTGTCGTGCCACTCAAGGACTTGAGCTTCGGCTTCAACGTGGAAGTCTGCGTTCGCTCGATCGCTACCGTTCTATTTCCTTTAACGCTGACGCTGCTGCTGGCACGTTCCACCTCAGCCATACCTTTGTCCACGAATTCCTTTAATTCCTTGGAAAGCTCGTGTTTTGTGGTCAGCGTATCTAAAATGCTGTAGCGTCCGGCCAGCAAGCCCACTGCTTTTTCTAAATTCGCCTCGCGCGCTGCCGCGTGGACTTGTTGGCGGAGATTCCGGCTTGCATCCCACCGAGTTTTCCCCTTGAGCCGCTTTAGCACTACGGTGGTAACGGTCTGGGATGTCAGGTCCGTGACGCCGTTGATCGGTGGAAATTTGAGGCCAAGCTCAGAGATGACAGCATCTGGTGCGCCCAGTATCGAGCCAACTGCATCCGCTTTATCTTTAAACGGATTGAATGCAGCTAGTGAAATATAAACAGCGCTGTCAGGATCGTCACACCATCTCTCGAGCCGTTCATATCGGGAGTCGCCCTCGTCTTTAACGGCGAGCGATTGCGTCATGCTCTGCAACATCAACGCGATAGACAACTCCAAGCCTGCCGCAGACTGACGGTCATTCCTATCAAATGTCTCGAACATCGCAGCCAGACTCTTCGGATCGACCTTATGCTTCGATTCCGCGGTGGATATCCAAGCGTCATGATCCGAACATGCTCGGTCCAGTTCATGCACCATCACACGCAGTTGCGCGTCTGCTTCTTTGCGTTGCCTTAAAAACTCGAAATAACGCTCTGTATCTATTCTTTTAGCCAGGCGCGCCCCAGCCGAAGACATTCTTTCGTCGGTCAAAACTTCATATTCCAGCTGCTCCTGCGATGGTATCGACCGATTCGTCGGCTGATTCCGATGCCACTCGCCTCTTCTTGACGCGATGCTCGCTGGGTCGCCGCGGTCAGCGGGAAACATTGACTTCAAGGCACTAGTCAGCAGCAAGGCGGTCAGATTCTTGTGATGAAACTCTGAACTGGCCAGGTGGATTTGTTCGACATCCAAGCTGAGACAGTCGGGCAGGTGATGCGTACTGGCGCCGTCTGCCCGCTGGCCAGGCCTGCGTTTTAGATCCGTAATCTGATGCTGATACGCAGCGGCGATCAAACCCAAATCAAGGCTGATGCCCTCGGCGTCATTGAGCGCGACCACCACAGGGACGCGAGGTCGCGTGAAGCGGTAATGGTTGCCCTGAGCGACAAAGGTCGCGACCGACAGGTCATCCTCGCTGGCGTGGCAACTCCATTCAAGCGGCATGCGCTGCCCAAGGGGCTTGAAGTCTTCCACCCAATCCGTCAAAGCATCGGCCGGCAGTATGTGGGCTTGACCAGACGGCGATTTGACGCCGGAGGTCAGTTCGACCATGTCCAAGGGTCGCATGTGAAGCTGGCGCGCTTCAGGATCTTTGGCAATCCTGGCCGTCATGGCATTCGTCCAAAGATGTGTGCTGTAGCCGATCCACACCTCTTTGGCGGTGTCCGTGCTGGTGTCTGCCCACACCCAGCCCATGCGCGCTCCCGTCCTGTACCTGTTCGTCTTGTCGTAGTCCTCCAGACCTGTGTACGTCAGTTCCTGATAATGTCCCTCACCGTCGTACTCATGGATAACGAGCTTTTCGCCCTTGGGACCCTTCATGAACACGTAGACGTATCCCGGACGAAGCGCGCGCAAGGTATAGGACGAAAGCTGCAGACGCTGGAAACCCGCTTCCAGATTGAAGCCGGACTTGGCGTACCGATACAAGGCAGATCCATCCGCATGCGGGACGATCGCATACCGAATAGGGAGAATGGGGATGCGCGGGCAGCAGGCCGGCGCCGACGTTGCTCCGCCGGCCGTTGTCTTGGACATAGGTGGTTTCCTTTGCGTGCAGACCTATCTCCACCTTCGAGGAGGATCCAGGCCGCCAATAGGAACGCGTCCACCGCAAATGGGAAGTCGCGAAGGACGCGCATGGAGTGCGCTTGCATTACCCCATACCTACCCACCATCGGATATCAGACAAAAACTATTTTTCGCGGCAAACGGCCTGAATGTTCACAAGCTCTCGCCGGCCTGCAAGCCGTGACGACATTTCGTCAACTCCAAGCGAGCTAGAACCGGCGTTGCACCACACCGCCCTTGATAGTTCCGGACCGAGCCTCCGGAGGTTCTTCCAGTCGGCCGCACTTATCCCCTTCAACTGTGGAGAAAGGTGAGGACAGCCTTGGGGCAGGTGCAAAATTCCCTGTCCCGCCAAGCACTTGCAGGGCGCGGTCAATAAATACGCAATCATCCTTTTGGACGATTTCCGGCGGAGTTATCCCCGTTTTCAGGCGCGAGGCGAGGCGGAAATGTTGATCTCGCACTCCAATGTGGATTTGTCCCCGCCTTCTGTGGAAAAGCATGAGGACAGTGTGCGCACAGGTTGAAAATCCTGTTGCATATCAACGCCCTGCGGGGCGTGGTCACGAAAGGCCCAAACGCAGTTTGTTTGGGACTATGTTGTCCCCGCCAAATGTGGATAAGCCTGAGGACAGCCTAGGGGGAGTCTGCAAAAAGCCTTGCAGGTCATGGACTTGCAGGCCGCGGGCAAGAAACGCTCACTAGGCAACCGAGATGCGGGCTGCATCGTGAATGACAGGCCTCTTGCAAAAAGCAGACGGGCTTGTCCCCATGGAATGTGGACAAGCCTCTGAACAGTCGCACAACAAGTACAGAAACCCGTTATGTGACAGTCACTTGCGAGGTGCGGTCAAGGAATGACCAGCACCGGGATCAGGAATCGCCTTCGAGGCGCATGCCGATCTTCAATCCCACCTGCCAGTGCGCCACCTTGCCGTCCTTGATGTGACCGCGCACTTCGGTCACTTCAAACCAATCCAGGTTGCGCAAGGTTTCGGACGCGCGCTCAATGGCTTTCGCGATCGCATCGTCGGAGGATTTGGTGGAAGAGCCCACCAACTCGATCTGCTTATAGACATGATTCGACATAGCTCGTCTCCGCTGTGAGGTGAGTCGTGAATCGTCGGTGCTTGGCCGTGTTCCGGCGCTTACGACCGGCAATCCATTCGAACACACAGGATACCTGCGCAGCGATAGAGTGGTGTTACGAGTTCCGTCGCGCGGTCTCGACCGGCGACGGAATCGCTTTTGCAACGCGAAGCAAAGGAGATCACCATGCCTGAACGAAAGACCATCGAACGCGCCAAGCGCGACAAGCGGGAGGGAAAGTCCGCGTCGACGCAGGCCGGCGAATTTGTGCGCGAAGAAATCGACAACGTGCGCGAAGGCAAGCATGGCGTGCGGTCCAGCAAGCAGGCCATCGCGATCGGCCTGTCCAAGGCGCGCCGCGCTGGTGTGAAGCTTGGCACGCCCAAGAAGGCCAGCGCCGAAACCAAACGCAAGGCCGAGCAGGACACGCGCGCGGCACACGACGGCCATGCCAAGTCGAGCACGCGCTCCAAGGCCGCAACCAAGGCCCTGAAGAAGGAAAGCACCAAGCCCGCATCGAAGTCGGCGCTGTCACGCAACGCGACCAAGACGGCGAGCAAGCGCACGGCTGCGGACCGCTCGGCTGCGGCGCGCAAGGCCGCGGCGACCAAGGGTGCGGCTGGCCGCTCGGCCGCTGCCAAGAAGGCGGCGCGCACGCGTGCGGCGAACAAGCAGGCAGCGGGCGGGCATCACGCGGCGCATTGATTTGGCGAATGGCTGCGGCGTATCCCTGCCGCGCCCCCCCATCAACGCGCCGCTAACCGGCCTCGAACGCCTTGAAGCGTTCCTGCAAGAACTCCCGCAGCCGCCGCACTGCGGGGGATAGGAGCATGCGGTGCACGCACAGCAGGTACAGCGGTGACGGTTCGCTGACGTAGCCGGTCAGCAGTTCGACAAGCCGGCCCGCACGCAGATCCGTCAGCACGTCGTAGCGTGATTTGTACGCCACGCCGTGCCCAGCCAGCGCCCAGCGACGCACCAGGTCGCCGTCATCGCCGACGCGATCGCCCTTGACCGGAATGGTGAGGCTGGTGCCGTCATGCTCGAATGTCCAGCGGTCATGCAGGGTTTCGCCGAGCACGAACGACAAGCAGTTGTGCCGCCGCAGATCCGCCGGCGTTTGCGGCACGCCATGTCGCGCCAGATAGGCGGGCGCGGCGCACACCACGCGCCGGTTGTGTTCGGCAAGCGGCAGCGCGACAAGGCTTGAGTCGTTCGGCGTGCCGTAACGCACGGCGATGTCGACCGGCTGCCGGTACAGGTCCGCCAGCCGGTCGCTGATGCGCAACTGGAAATTGACGCGGGGATGCTGACGCTGAAACTCGTCCAGCCACGGCAGCAGCACGTGGCGGCCCAGGTCGGAAGGGATCGACACCGACAAGGTGCCGGCGATGTCCGTCTTGTCGCGCGCCATGGCGTTCTTGCCAGCCTCGAGCGTGGAGATCGCTGACCGCGCGTACTCCAGATAGCGCTCGCCGTCGCTGGTCAGGCGCAGGCTGCGCGTGGACCGCACAAACAGTCGCGTCTCCAGTTCCTGTTCCAGCCGCTTGAGCGCGGCACTGGCCACCGCCGGCGTCAGGTCGAGCTCGCGCGCGGCGGCGGAAAAGCTGCCCAGATCCGTCGCAGCAACAAAGATTCTCAAATCCTCGAATCGGACCAATTCCGGCCTCATTTTCAAAAAATTATTGAAACTGCCTGCGATGCTAGCCGGTTTTTCATCGCCGCGGTGTGGGTAATCATGCACTCATTCCCCGACACGCAAGGAGTCACCGCATGAACATCGAACTGAAGGGCAAGAAGGCGTTGGTCACCGGATCGTCCGGTGGCATCGGCCTGGCTATCGCCACCGGACTGGCGCAGGCCGGCGCGCAGGTCGTCCTGCATGGTCGCAATGCAAGCAAGCTGGCGCAGGCCGCGCAGACCATTTCGCAGCAGGTGGCAGGCGCGCAGGTCACCACCGTGCAGGCGGACCTGGCCACCGCGGACGGCGCGGCGTCGGTCAGCGCCGCGCATCCCGACGTAGACATCCTGGTCAACAACGCCGGCACGTTCACGCCCAAGTCCTTCACCGAAATCACCGACGACGACTGGCAGGCCATGATGGACACCAACGTCATGAGCGGCATCCGCCTGTCGCGCTATTACCTGCCGCGGATGCTGGCGGCCAACTGGGGCCGAATCGTGTTCATCTCCAGCGAATCCGCCGTGCAGATTCCCGCCGAGATGATCCATTACGGCGTCAGCAAGACGGCCCAGCTGGCCGTGTCGCGCGGCCTGGCCGAGCTGACTGCGGGCACCAATGTCACCGTCAACGCCGTGTTGCCGGGCCCGACGCGCTCCGAAGGCGTCTCCGACTTCTTTGCGGAAATGGCCAAAGAGCAAGGCGTTTCGCAGGAACAGATGGAGCAGGACTTCATCGCCCAGCACCGCCCGACATCGCTGCTGCGCCGCCTTGCCACGGTGGAAGAAGTGGCGAACATGGTCGTCTACACCTGCTCGACGCAGGCGTCAGCCACCAATGGCGCGGCCCTGCGCGTGGACGGCGGCGTGGTCCGCTCCATCATCTGATCCCTTGAATCACCAGAACCCCATCATGAAAGCCATTGCCTACTTCAAGAACCTGCCCGCCGACAACGCCGACGCGCTGCAGGACATCACCGCCCCCGAACCCGTGCCGGGCGACTACGACCTGCTGGTGGACGTGCATGCCATCTCGGTCAATCCCGTTGACGTGAAGATCCGCGCCAACCGCAAGCCGCAGGAAGGAAAGCCGGAAATCATCGGCTGGGATGCCGCGGGCGTGGTGCGCGCGGTCGGCGCCCGGACCAGCCTCTTCAAGCCTGGTGACCGCGTCTGGTATGCCGGCGCGTTGACCCGCCCGGGCGCCAACAGCGAACGCCACATCGTGGACGAGCGCATCGTTGGCCACATGCCCAAGAGCCTGGATTTTGCGCAGGCCGCCGCCCTGCCCCTGACCACCATCACCGCGTGGGAACTGCTGTTCGACCGCCTGCGCGTGCTGGACAACGCCGCGCCCAGCCAGCGCAGCCTGCTCGTCATTGGCGCGGCCGGTGGAGTTGGCTCGATCCTCGTGCAGTTGGCGCGTCAGCTCACCGGCCTGACGGTGATCGGCACGGCCTCGCGTCCCGAAACCCAGGCTTGGGTGCGCGAACTGGGCGCGCATCACGTCATCGATCACACGCGGCCGCTGACCGAGGAGCTCAAGCGCATCGGCATTGAAAACGTCAGCTATATCGCCGGCCTGACGCACACGGACAAGCACTTTGCGCAGATGGCCGAGGCGATTGCGCCGCAGGGCAAGATCGCGCTGATCGACGACCCGGCCGCCGTGGACGTCCGGCTCCTCAAGGGCAAATCGGCGTCGCTGCATTGGGAATTCATGTTTGCGCGGCCGCTGCACAACACGCCCGACCTCATCGCCCAGCACGAGCTGCTGAACCAGGCCGCCCGCCTCATCGACAACGGCACCCTGCGCACGACGCTGGGCGAGCACTACGGCAAGATCAACGCCGAAAACTTGCGGCGCGCGCATGCCTTCATCGAAAGCGGCAAGGCGCGCGGCAAGATCGTGCTGGAGGGGTTCTAGAAACGCGGCGATCCCGAGCGGGATCGCGTGCGCCGGCGCGGGGCGCGGGGCGCGACCAGACCTGTCAGCCTCGGCCTTCGCGCTTGGCGCGTGCGTGCGGATCGTTGATTTCGGCTTCCAGCTCGGCAATCAGCCACTGGAACCAGCCGTTTTCCGTGCGGGCATAGACGGCGGCCGCCGGCGTCTTGCCTTCGCGCCAACCCGTCTGATGCGCGTCCATCCAGGCGGACAGGCTCTTGTGCGGCGCCAGCAGGCCGGACAGCCACGACCACACGTAATCGGGCACGTTGCGGCGAAAGCCCTTGGCGCTGGCATAGATGGTCGGCTCCAGCGGCAGGTTGCCCGCACGAGCCAGCTTGGCCTGCGTCCGGCGCAGCGTCTCGACAGCGGCCTCCAATTGTTCGGTGCTGAGCTTTTTCACGTACGACTCCTGATTCTTGATTTGTGCGGATTATCGCCGCAGGGTGCGGCGGTTACCAAGCTGCCATTTACCTTTTGCGAGCCGGCGCAAGGCCTAATAGCAGCGTGGCGGCAAAACGCTCGCCGGGTTCCAGCACCTGCATGCCGGTGCGGGTCTCGCCAGCCGCAGCGAGGTTGAACGCGTCGGCCACGTTGGTGACCGGTTCCACACAAAGAAAATCCGCGCCCGGGGCCGTGTACACCACCAGATGCGCGAATGCCGGATCGGCATGCAGCGCCAGTTCGTGCCCATCGGGCCAATGCAGCGTCGCGCGGCCCTGCCACTGCGACAGGTACGTGTCGCAGCCCTCGGCGGACTGGCGCAATTCACGCACTGTCGTCGTTTTGCTTCCCGTGGGCAGGCCATTCTCATCCGACGGCCAGATGCGTCGAGCGTGCAGCGACACGCGCTGGGCCGTGAAATACGGATGGATGCCCATACCGCATGGCATCGGGGTGTCGCCTTGGTTGGTGATGGACAGCTTCAGGCTGAGCCCGCGGCTGTCCAGGCGCCAGCGCTGCACGCATTCAAACGGCCAGGGCCAGCCCAGCACGCCAGCGGGTTGGTCGAGCACGAGGTCGACGCTGTCGGGTGTCAGATTGCGGACCTGCCAGGATCGGAAGAGCCCGGCGCCGTGGATCGCCTGTGGCCGGTTCGGCACGGACTGGAGTGCGTATCGGGCGCCGTTGAAGGTGAAGACGCCGTCGCGGATGCGGTTGGAATATGGCGCGAGCGGATAGGATCCGGCGCGAGGCCATTTGCCGGCGGGCCATTCGGTGGCGGTCAGGGGCACGATCCAGTCGTGAGCGCCGGTGGAGAGACGCGTCAGACGCCCGCCCCCGTCTGGGGCGAATTCGGCTTGGTGGTCGCCGCTGGAAATGGACACGCGCTCGGTGGCGTTCAGGACGGCGGGAACGGCAATGTCGGGCATGGGGGTGAAACTCCTGCGGCGTCCACGTGCGCCACGAGGGGGGATTGTGCCCGGCGGGGCAATAAGGCTGCAAGTTGGCGGGATCGTGACGCCGTCCGCTAGTCTCTGGCGGACCACCACAGCCATGCCGACGCGGCAAAGGCTGCCCAGGCCGAAACGATCAATATCGCGCCGAGGACGCTCCGGGGCTTTGCACCCTTTTCTCGCATCCATTCATCAGCCTGCTGGCGGCAATCCGAGATGACATCCGAAGGAAGGAGTTTGATGGTCAGCCAGATCAGGACCGGGAGCAGCAGGACGTCGTCAACGTATCCCAGCACCGGGATGAAATCCGGAATAAGGTCGATCGGGCTCAAGGCGTAAGCCACGACCAGCACGCCGAGCGCCTTCGCGTACCAGGGCGTTCGCGGGTCCTTGCCGGCAAACCATAGCGTGACGCCGTCACGCTTGATTCGTTTGGCCCAGGTCTTCAACTTTTCGCTTGTGGTCACGGATGGGCAGACCGTCTGGATAACGCGCCAATTGTATTAGCCGGCATGCGGATCGGCGGGGCTTGCCATCGGTAAGGGGCGCTGCAGATCACGGCGCGGCCGCTGGCTCGTCTAACGCTTGAAGATGTCTGACACTGGACGGAAATGTTTAACAAGTCGCTTGTCAGATGCTGAGCCAAGTCGCCAGCGGCGACAACGACAGCAGCACACCAGCCCACGCTACCTTGCTGCCATCTCGGTGTATGGCATATACGCCGGAAGCCACGCCGGGAAGCCCGGGGATCAATTCGAAGATGAAGTACGGCCAGAGTCCCTCGTGCATCACCACCCACCAGTGCAACCAGGCAGTAGCAATACCGCAAATCAGCGCAAGGATGCTGTAGAAGGACCAACCCAAATCGCGCAGCATGCTGATTCCCTTCTGCTGGTTAATGCTGTTGCCTCGCTTGGTTAGCGAGCAATCGTACCCGAACAGCGCAAACGCAACCGCGAAGGTGATCGTATCTGCAAGCGTATCGGCTAGATCGCCCGGCATGGTTTTGAACGTACGCTCGATCTCAATCTGGCCCTTCATTGCCCGATGGAGTTCGACGGTGTCAAAAATCGAGGGATTTCGGTTCCAGCCACCGTGCACACGAACCGCCCGCCGATCCGAAAAATCGCAACCCGCCGCCAAATCGTCCCGCCCCAGCTCAGCAACCCCTT
>NZ_JAKRML010000028.1:0-86815 GCF_022346505.1 Achromobacter sp. ACRQX | reverse complement strand
GCGTGGCGCCCGGGGGGGAGGTGGGGGTGGCGGCTGCGCCGGTTCCGATGGTGGTGCCGGTGCTTGTGCCTGCGGTTGCGGTTGCCCCGGCGCCTGCGGCTGCTCCTGCCCCTGCACCCGCGGTGGCTCCTGTAGACGTGCCAGCGCCAGCGCCAGCGCCAACGTCAGCACCTGCTGCGCCGCCCGCTTGAGGGTTTGTTCCAACGCCAGCATCCGCGCCCGCTCCCATGCCAACGTCCGCCGTTGCTCCGGCGTCAGCATTCGTCGCGGCAGGCGTGGATGCTGTGGCGCCCGTGTTCGCGCCCGGACCAGCATCCGTGCCCGATCCTGTGTTGCCCGCATCGATATTTGCGTGGGTGCTGGGGCCTGGGGGCGCGCCAACGGCTGCATCAGCGCCCGCACCTGCTCCTGTCATCGTGCCGTCTGCGCCTGGCGCTCCCGTCACGCTTGCGGAGGAAGACCCGACGGTCGGTGACACTTCAGCGCCCGGCGCTGCCGTGGCCCCGGCGACGGAACCAACGGCCGGCGCCGTGCCTGCCGTCGCGTTGCCGCCGGAGGCCGCGCCGACGGCGGCGCTCGTCCCCGCGATGCCTGCCCCGGCCGACGGCTGCACATCGGGCAGCCCGGCGCTTTGCGGCAGCCCCGCTCCTTGCGGCAGTCCCGCTCCTTGCGGCAGCCCGGCGCCTTGCGGCAAGCCCGCTCCTTGCGGTAACCCGGCGCCTTGCGGCAATCCTGCCGTGCCGGCCTCCGGCACGAAGCCCGGCGTTTGCATCGAGGCTTGCGGCAGGGACGTCGCGGCGGCGGACGAAACATCGGTTGCCGGCAGCATCGTCGCTTCGCTCATGACGGCGTCAGGCGCGGAGGCCGAGGGCGCATGCTGCGCGAATGCGCCTGTCGAGGACATCGCGGCAGCGGCGCCGCCTTGTGCCGGCGCGGACACGGCCGCCGAAAAGTCTTCGGTCATGGCGTCGCCAGCGGATATTCCGGACGCGGCGCTGCCGGAAGGCGAAGCCATGGAGGGAAGATCCGAAGCGCCGGGCAGGCCGCCTTCCACCGTGGATGCGGAGGTCAGCGGGCCGGCATGGCCGGCTGCCGACGCCGTTGTGCCAAGCAGGCTGCCCGCGCCCGCGGCCAATGAGGCGAGCAGGGCCGCATTCGGCAGCGCCGTGGTGCTCGCCGTGTTGTCGCGGTGAGAACCGGATTGCGCGTTGCCGGTCTTGGCGTCGTGGGAAGCGTGCGGGAGCGTGGCTGAGCCGTCCGCTGCCTGTGCGCGCGCGGACGGCGCGGCGGTCGCGTTGGACTGTCCCGAACGGCCTGCGCCAAGCAGGGCCAGCGCGGACAGCGCGGCTGTTTTCGATTCGGAATGCCGATCGTGCGCGGCGGGCGTTGCCTCGCCGTGTGTCGGCGTTCCGTATTGGTCGGGGTTCTCAATGGAGGCAGCGGAGCTGGTCGCGGCGCTGCGCGGTTCATCGGCGGTGTGGGCTTCATCGGCACGACGGCTGACGCCTTCGCTGTCGGCTTGCGACGACGCTTGTGCCGACATCGCGTGGGCCAATGTCGCCAGCATGCCAGCAGACGCGATCGGTGCGCTGGTTTGGCGGGCGCCCGAAGACGCGACGTTGGCAAAGCCCGCGAGCAGGGACGGCTGGGCGTCGAAGCGAGAGACGGCGTCCTCTGGCCGGACGGAGCGCTTGATGTCTGCGGCGTAAGCGGAGTCCGCCGGACTCGCCGAATTCGCTGCGGCCGTGGCGGCAAACGGAGCAGCCGTTTCCGAACCCGGGGCGTCCGTGGCTGCACGCGCGCCACTTGCGCTCGGCTGGGGCTCGCGCGAGGCTTGGACCTTGCCGCCAACCGTGCCGGCGGCAACGCCTGCGGCCATCGTCGCGCCAGCCGCTGCGCCCATTGCATCCAGAATGGGCCTTGCTGTTGCGCTCGCACCCGCGGCGTCGCTCGCGAGACCCGCGCCGGCGATCGCTGCTGGCGAACGCGCGATGGTTTGCGTCGCGATGCTTGCATCGGTTGCCGGGTTCGCGAGCGCCTTGTCTGCAAATGCTCCGGACGATCCCGCTAGAGATGGTGCGGCACTGCCTGCGTCGGCGGCATGGTTTGCGAGACCCATGTCCGCGAATGCGCCAGACGTTCCCTCGACGGTGCCCGTCGCCAGGTTTGCGCTGGTCATGCTGTGCGCGACGCTTGCGCCAACCGACGGGTCCACCGCTGCGAGCGGCAGCTCTGCCGCCGAGCCCGCGCCTTGGACATCAAGCGCGGGACTCGCGAATTGCGCGCCGGCGTTCATGGCCGCCGCGGACGGATTCACGCCCGCCCCGCCAGCGGTCAGACCTGCGACCGTGCCGGCTCCGGCGGTGCTGGCGGCCAGCCCCCCGCCGGCCCCGGCCGGCAGGGTGTTGGCGGCTACGCCTGCCGCCGCGCCCGTGGCAGAGACGGCGGAAGCGCTCACCGCTGCGGTTGCGCTGCCTGCCGCCGCGCCGGAACTCGAGGCGGTGGCTGGTGTCGTCGCGGATTGCGTCGGCGTTGCGTTGGCGGACGCTGTCGACGCTGCGGAGGGCGCGTCAGCGGCTGCCGACGTGACATTCGGCGCAGATGCTGCCGATTCAGGCGCTGATGGCGAAGTCGCTGACGACGCCGATGCCGTTGTCTGTGCGGATGCGGATGGCGTTGCCGGAGCGGAACCCGATGCCGATGCCGAGGCAGGCGCCGACGCCTCGGCGGAATTCTGTGTGGAGGTCGGCGCCGATGCAGGCGACGCAGCGGCATCCGCCGTCGTGGCCGAGCTGTTGGCGGCGGGCGATGCCGCAGCGGGTTGCGACGCCTGCGCGGTTGTTGCGCCGCCTGCAGCGGCAGGCCCGCCAGACGTGGCGCCAGGGCCACCAGCAGCGCTTGCCGCGGGTGTCGAGCTTGCGCTTGTTTGCGCACTATCGGCAACACCGGCTGGGGCAGCCGCTTCACCCGCCGTGCCAACAGCCGCACCAGCACCAGCACCAGCACCAGCACCAGCACCAGCACCAGCACCCAATCCCCCCGCCACGCCAGCACCCGCTCCGCCAGCGCCGCTCCCGATCCCCGCCAATCCGGCGGCGCTGCTGATCATCTTCGACGCGCCTTCGGGTGCGACGGAGGCCAGCATGTCGGTGGCGGCCGGCAGCGCGGACATGGGGTTCTTGACGAGTTCAGCCGCCTTGGAAACCGCGCCCGCAGCAGAAGCGGCGCCGTCGATCAGGCCGCCCGCGCCGGGCGCCACGCTACCCAGCAATCCCTTGGCTGCCGGCAGCGCCAACATGGGGTTGGCAACCATGGCCTGCGCCTGCGACACCATACCCATGGTGTTCTTCGCCGTAGTCAGCAGGCCGCCGACGGCAGGGCTGGCGTTGCCCAGCAGCCCGGGGGCGGCTGACAGCGCGCTCATCGGATTCTTTGCCATGCCGGCCAGCGCATTGGCCTGGCCGGCCAGTTGCGACAGTTTGCCGGCTGCACCTGCAGCGGTCTTGCCCAGGTCGCTCAAGCCGCTCGGCACCATGTCGCCCAATCCGCCCAGGCCACCGCCCGCGCCCGCAGCACCCGCCGCGCCGCCAAAGCCCGCCATCAGGCTCGTACCGGCCTTCTTGGCGGCGGTGGCGAACACGCCGTCCTTGTGCACCAGTTCCGCGCTGATGATGAGCGGATCATCCACCGTCGTGCTGGGCAGGGCCGGCAGGCTGGCGGCATCGCTGCCGGGGCCGACGAAGTTGTGCGTGGCGCCTTTGACCGAGAACAGGCCGGGCCCCTTGAACACGATGTCCGCGCCATCGAGCGTGACGCTGCCGCCGGCGGCCTGCAACGTGACGCGCTGGTTGCCAAGGATCTCGATCCCTTCGGCCGACGAGGTCACGGTGATGTCCTGCCCGGCCAGCGCTTCCAGGATGTCGGTGTGGGCGTGCAGGGAGACGGGCGCCTGCGCCGAGATGGCGCGCAGCGGGCCCTGCTGCGCGAACACGCTGGCGGACTTGGCCGAGACGGCTGCATACGTCTGCGTGGCCGCGACATGGGCATCGGACTGCGCGGTGGCATGCAGGTGTTCGCCCGCATGCAGCACGGCGCTGGCCGGTGTGGCAAGGTTCAGCGAGTTCGGCGCGTCGACCAGCAGGTGCGGCCCGTCGATGCGTTCGATGTCGGCCTCGGCCATGCGTTGGCCGTTGATCGCCTTGCCTGCCGCCTGGCCATTGACCTGGCGGGCGTAGCGGCCGTCCTGCTCGGGATCCAGGGCCTTGATGAGATCGTCATAGCCCTCGGCGGCCGCCAGGGGCCGCGCCTGGTGCTGGCCCGCACTGTCGTTGAGCCGGCGCGAGGCGTCCTGCGCGCCGCGCAGCAACAGCAGCGCTTCGTTGATATCGGCCTGTGTCGACTTGCCCTGCTCGCGTGCCGTGGCCGACACCAGCAGGCCCTGGCCCGAGCGCAGCACGGCCCAGGCGTCCGTGCGCAGTTCGAAGCCCGTGCCGCGCCATTGGCCGCGGCTGGCGTCGTCCAGACCCTGTTCCACCAGATAGCCCAGGCCCAGTTGCGTGGCGGCGGTGGAACTTGCCAGGCGCGTGCGCAGCTTGCCCTTGGTGTCGTCGAAGACCCACTGGTTGCGGCCGGCGCCGTCCAGTCCCTGGCTATGCCACCCGCTGAGCACGCCCGCGTGGTTGGCGTCGCCGTTCTCTCCCGCGGACCAGGGCGGCAGATCCGCGTCGTTGTATAGCTGGCCCGCCACAACGGGCTGATCGATATCGCCGTCGATGAACTCGACGATGACTTCGGTGCCGCCACGCGGTAGATGATGAGCGCCCCAGTTTGGCCCGGCCTGCGCGCTGGCCACGCGCAGCCAGGTGCCGGACCGGTCGTCGCCGGGCGCGTTGCCGCTGGCGTCGCCATGGGAGCGATGCGGCAGGCCGCCCGTCAACGGCTTCTCGCCGCGTTGCCACGGAAACTGCACCTTCACGCGCAGGTCGCGGTCGGACGTGATGGGCGCGTCGGTGGCGCTGACCACCACGGCGGCCAGGCTCTCGGGCGCCGTGGGGCGGGGGCGCCAGGCCGGCATGAGCGCTGCCGCCTCCGGCTGCGCGCGGAAGCGGTTGCGATAGGTGCCGCGCTCCATGTCCGGCGTGTTCAGGACCTGTGCGGCTTGTCCGCCCAGGTTGTTGGTCGCTTCGTGCGTGACGTCGAGCAGCACGTACCGGTTGCCGGCAAGCTCATCAATGGCCTCTTTGCCGCCGCCCTGCGCATAACGGTCATGCTGGCTCAGCGCGAACACCCGGCCCGGGGCAAGCGAGCGGGCCGTGCCGGCGCCCTCGAAGCGCACCAGCCGCGACTCGTGCGCGCGCATCGCACGCGCCGCGCTCTGTTCGGCGGCATCGTCGTCGGCGTACTGGCCGTGGCCCGCGTAGTCATAGTCTTCCAGCACGGGCAGCGCCTCGACGACCACCTGCGACTGCAACTGCGCGGCATGCGCGGTCAACGAGCGCTCGTTCCACGCCGCGCGCGCCACGCTGCCCGGACGCACGGATTGAACGGCGGAAAAGCGCGTGATGGTGTCGCTGGTCTCCGTGGCGTCGCTGCGGTGAAAGCGCAGGGGTGACGCCGGGTCTTCCGGACGCGCCGCATCCGCATCGAAGATCACCACGCGGTGGCGTGCGCCGCCGCCGGCGCTTTCGCCATCGTCCTGCTGGTGCTCGAACCTGTAGCACAGGCCGGCCTGCGCCAGAATGCGCTCCACGAACGCCAGGTCCGATTCGCGGTATTGGGTGCAGATCGCACGAGGCGGCAGCGCGTCGGTGAGTTCGAAGGCGAACGCGGCCTGGGGATAATCCGAAAACACCTCGCTGACGATGTCCTGCACCGACAGGTCCTGATAGATGAAGCTGTCGCGGCGCAGCGCCAGCGCCGCCATCCACGGCGCGGCGTGCAGGCGGTAACGGGCCAGGCCGCCATCGGCGCCCAGCGCGTCCGCGCCTTCTACCACCGCGTGCCAGTGCCGCATCGAGCCGTCGGCCTGCAGCAGGCTGACGGTGATCTCCTTGCCCAGCAAGGCCGCCACGTCCAATTCCGCGCTGGCCGCCAGGCAATCCAGCGTCATCGAGAACAGCCGCGAGACGCCCTCGGACAGGCTCATGTGCTCGATGACCAGTTCCGCATCAAGCGCGGTGGTCAGGCGCAGCAAGCGGGCTTGTTGCGACAGGGTGGCGATGTTCAGCGTGGAATAGGCCGGGGCATTGGAAGGCGAGGCGTTCATAGGGCTGGGCGGTATTCGTTTGGCGGAGCCAGAGGCGCGCGGGTGCGCCGGAAGGAACGGGCCCTCTCATGCGTGGCCCGCCCGGGTCTTGCGTGCCGCCGCTAGGGCAGCGAAATCGTCAGGTGCGCGGCACGCGGACCCAGCTTGACGATGTCGTGATAGGGTGCCATCGCGGTCTGCATTTCGGTGTTCAGGAAGTGGCCCATGCCCAGGAAGGCGAGCAGGCCCAGCAATGCGAACAACGCCATGATCGACCAGAGCGGCACGTCGCGCTTGAGCGTGTGCGCCACCTTGTCGGGCAGCGGCCAGTGCGGCGCGAAGCCGGTGCGCTTGCCGCGCAACAGGGCGATCTCGTCGCCCAGGCGCGCCGTCAGATACCCCAGCTTTTCCTGGCCTTCGATCAGGTACTTGCCCTGGAAGCCCAGCAGCAGGCACATGTAATAGATCTCCAGCGATTGCAGGCGCGGCGCGCCCTGCGCGCGCAGATCCTCCAGCCGGGCGAAGAAGTTCTCGCCCGCCAGTTGCTCGCCAAAGAGCGCAAGCTGCAGCGGCTGAAGCATCCAGGCGTCGCGGATCGCGAAACCGGAATTGAGCACGGTCTCGTCCACGGCGGCACAGAACGCGTACTTGGTCGCGTACACGTCCTCGGCGGGAATATCCATTTTCTTGGCGGCGCGCTCGTAGTCCGCCAGGAACTGCTGCACGTGGGCGGAGAAGGCGGCCGCGTCGGCGGGCTCCTGGCCGCTCTTGAGCAAAAACAGCATCAGGAAGCCGTCGTACATCAGATCCAGCAACGACCTGGCGGGACGGCTAGCGTGAAAGGCCGCCGCGTGCGGCGGCAGCGTTGCGCCAGGCATCAGGGAGGGGGCGTCAGCAGTCATGGCGGTGTCGTTCCTGTCAGCGAGTCACTGCGATCAGATCCAGCTTCAGTTCGGGAATCCCGGCGGGGGCATAGATGGCAATGCTTCGCGCCTGCAGCATGCGGTCATACAGCGAACCGCGCGTCTGCAACGCGAAATAGACAGCGCCCGGCTTGACGGGCACGGCGGGCGGCACCTGCGGCGTATAGGACAGCGGCACGCCCGGCATGGCGGACAGCACCAGCTTGTCCACGTCTTCCGGCGCGCCCACCTTGAAGCGCATGGGCACGCTCTCGGCCAGTTCAGCGGCGGGCATCGCGGCCTGCACCGCCAGATACAGCGAGGTGGTCTCGTCCAGCTTTTCGGAATCGAGGCGGCCCATGTGGAACGAGGGGCGCAACTCTTCGAGCACGATCGAGAAGTACCGGGTCGAGATCACGGTTTCGAGCAGGTCGCGCAGGATCTCGTCCATGCGGGCGAACGCCGGTCCGGGCGCATCGTGGCGATACACGGGAAGATCCGCCAGCGTGTGCACCTTGGAAAAGGTCATCAACGCGCCCGCCAGCCGCGCCAGTTCCTGAAACAGGCGCTCGGGATGCAGTTGCGGGTGATGGAACAGGTGCGACAGCGTGGCGTAGGCCTCGTTTGCGGTGTGCAGCAGCCAGAACGAGGCGACGTCGCCGGAGCGGAACTCGATGATGTTCTTGCTGGGTTCGCGATGAAAACCGTAGAGCGCGTTGACCTTGGCCTGCAAGGCGTCGAGCAGCCGCCGGAGCAGCTCGTGCAGGGCGCCCGAGGCAGTAAGCGACAGGCTGGGCGCAATGAAGGTCGTATCCAGTTCATAGCTGGCGTTGGCCGTGCGCCGCACACGCGCCACGGGAATCGCCAGCAGTTCGTCGCGCGGTTCGAATTCGGAGATCAGGCGCACGTCCTTGCGCAGGAATGCGAGCTCGGCGGAGGCCGCGCCGGTGTAGAGATCGGGGGCGGGGGTATTGCTGTGCGTGTAGCGGGAATCGAAGCTGCCCGACGTCTGGGCGTCGCGGTAGTTGCCGCCGATTGCCTTCAAGGGATGGATCGCCAGATAGAACACGGCTTCGGTCACGCCATCCAGCGCGGTCAACGCGACAGGCGGTGGAAGTTCATCGCCGTGCGGCGCGCTGTAGAGTTCGCCGTCCGGAAACACGGCGCTCATTTCGGTGGCGCGCAGCATGCCGTTGGCGAGCGCCGAGGCATCGAAACGCGCAGAGCGAAGACCCCATGCATAGGGGTGCAACACGCGGGCCATTTCGGCCAGCCGATCTTCGTGATACGCATCCTGCCGCTGGAAATGCTGCGGCCGGAGGAACAGACCTTCGCCCCAAAGGACTTTGGCGGAGTAACTCAAAATACGCGCTCCCTGTTTCGTCTTTCCTGGTTTCTCTTATTGCTTTAAGAATTGAAGGATGTGCGGCGGGCGGCTTTGATGCTTCAGCCCGGACACTGCACGCCGGACAGGCGTGACGGGTCGTAGCCGGGCACCCCCGCAGGCAACGTGGGGCGGCCCTTGGCCACCGTCAGCGCGCAGGCATGCGCGCCCAGTACGATGCCGTCGTCTTCAACATTCTCGACTTTGAATACGTACTTCCAACGCAAGGGCGCGGGTGCATAGAACAGCCCGGCGACAGCGATGTAATCGGCTTGCTTGGGGACTTTTTCGACGGTTTCGTAACGCTGTCCCGGCGTGAGCGTGAGCTCGCGCGAACCCAGCATTGATTCCCCCAGCGCTGCCTTTTCCCCGGCAGTGTCTATCAATTGCGTGAGCGGCGCACGCTGGAATGGCTCAGGATTCTTCAGGTAGTATATTTTTGTAACGACCGCCATTGCCTGGCCGGCGCCGGCATTCAAATTTTCTCCGGCGTGAATCGCCAGGTTTACTTCCACAGGCGCGTTTTCGGGCTTTTTCAGGCCCGCCATCTCCATCGCATTGCCCGTCAAACCGGCCACCGCGCCGATGGCCGAAACGGCTGCACATCCAGTAAGGACGGTGCTCGCGAGCGCACACGACAACCCCGTGAACAAACGTGATAAACGGATATGTTTGGACATGGCTCTTTATACCGGAAGTGTGTGAAGCAATACAGATCACGGCACGATACGTGCAAATTCGACGCAAGTAACATGAAGAAACGTGCTGTAGCGCTGCACTAACAAAAGGTTGATGAAATACGGCCCCTGGTTACAACCTTGCTAGGTCCTTAAAAAATGCCCTTCTTCCGCCTCGTTGTCATCGCAGGTGTCGTTGCATTGATGACCGGCTGTGTGTCGGTCAAGCCGCAGTCCGAAGCCGAGTACAAGCAGTCCCTGGCCGACGCCGAAAAGACGTTGGCGCAGAAAGACGCTGACCAGGCTGTCGCGCAATTTGAAGAGATCGCGCAGCGCAATCCGTCCAAGGGCGAACCCTGGTCCTACATTGCAAAGATCCGCTTCGACCAGCAGAAGTACGGGCAGGCGATCGTGGCCGCCGACGAAACGTTGAGCCGCGATCCGGATGACTTCGTGGCCAAGACGGTGCGCGCCGTCGGTGGCCTGCGCGTGGCCATGCAGTCCCTGGCCGATGTGCGCGCCGACGCGCTGCTGGCCGGCAATGCCCGCCCGGACGCCGTTGCACTTGCCGAGGCAATGCGTGAAACGCTGGGCCAGGACGTCCTGTTTCCCGAGGGACGCCGCCCGCCGCCCCGGCCGCGCCAACCGCGCAAGGTGGATCCGGCACCCGCAGTCAAACCGGCAGCGGCGCTGCCCACTGCAGGGGCGCCCGCCGCAGGATCGCCCGCCGCATCCCCCGCCGCGTCCCCGTCTTCGCAACAACCCGCCAGCCCGCCTGCCCAGCAGCCCAATCGCGCGCCGAATCCGTTCGGCGACCTGCTGACCAAATGATTCGCCTTGGGGCGCCGCCCTGGCGTCTCCTCGACCGACAGACAAGATCCTTTGCACGGAGCCGTCCATGGCCAAGAAAGAAAGCGTTCAGAAACGATTGCAGAAAGTCCGTCCGCCGCGCGTTCAGCTCACGTATGACGTGGAGAAGGGCGACGCCATCGAACAGAAGGAGCTTCCCTTCGTGGTCGGCGTGGTGGGCGACTTCTCTGCGCAGTCCGAGGCCGAGCTGCCCCGTCTGAAGGACCGCAAGTTCGTCAACATCGACGTCGACAACTTCGACGACGTGATGCGGGGGCTGGAGCCCCGCGCGGCGTACCGCGTGAAGAACCGCCTGACTGATGAAGGCGGCACGTTCGGCGTCGACATGAAATTCCGCTCCATCGAGGACTTCCGTCCGGAAGCCGTCGTGCAGCAGGTGGATCCGCTGCGCGAGCTGCTCGACATCCGCACCAAGCTGGCCGATCTGCGCAACAAGCTTGCCGGCAACGACAAGCTGGAAGACCTGCTGGGCGAAGTGCTGACCAGCACCGAAAAGCTGCAACAGCTCACCAGCGAGACCGACAAGGGAGGCCGCAATGAGTAATTCCGCCGCCGCACAAAACACCGCCGCCACCGCCACCGAAGCGCAAAGCGGGCTGCTGGACCAGATCGTCGAGCAAAGCCGCGTCGCCAAATCCACCGCCGAGCACGACCGCGCCAAGGACATCATCGGCGAGCTGGTGCGTGAGGTGATGAAGGGCACCGTCGTCGTGTCCGACAATCTGTCGGCCATGCTGGACGCGCGCGTCGCCGAGCTCGACCGCCTGATCTCGGCCCAGCTCAGCGAAGTGATGCACGCGCCCGAGTTCCAGAAGCTGGAGAGCACCTGGCGCGGCCTGCACTACCTGTGCCAGGAGACCGACACCAGCCCGATGCTGAAGATCAAGGTGCTGAACACCACCAAGCGCGACCTGGTGCGTGATTTCCAGACCGCGATCGACTTCGATCAGAGCCTGATGTTCAAGAAGGTGTACGAAGAGGAATTCGGCACGTTCGGCGGTGCGCCGTTCGGGGCGCTGCTGGGCAATTTCGAGATCACGCGCCAGCCCGAGGACATGTATTTCATCGAGCAGATGTCGCACGTGGCGGCCGCGTCGCACGCGCCGTTCATCGCGTCGGCGTCGCCGGAGCTGCTGGGGTTGGACAGCTTTGCCGATCTGGGTCGCCCGCGCGATCTGGCCAAGGTGTTCGATACCGTCGAATACACCAAATGGCGCAGCTTCCGCGATTCGGAAGATTCGCGCTACGTCGGCCTGACCATGCCGCGCTTTCTGGGCCGCCTGCCGTACGACCCGGTGGAAGGCACCACGGTCGAAGGCTTCAACTTCGTCGAGGACGTGGACGGCACCGACCATTCCAAGTACCTCTGGTGCAACGCCGCGTGGGCCTTCGGCGCTCGCTTGACGGCGGCATTTGCGGACTTCGGCTGGTGCGCGGCGATCCGCGGCGTCGAAGGCGGCGGCCTGGTCGAGAATCTGCCCACGCATACGTTCAAGACGGACGACGGCGAAATCGCACTCAAGTGCCCGACCGAGATCGCCATCACTGACCGGCGCGAAAAGGAACTGAGCGATCAGGGCCTGATCCCGCTGGTGCATTGCAAGAATTCGGATTACGCCGCCTTCTTTGGCGCCCAATCGGTGCAGAAGGCCAAGAAGTACAACACGGACAGCGCCAACGCCAACGCGGTGTTGTCGGCGCAGCTGCAATACATCTTCTCGGTATCGCGCGTGGCGCACTACCTGAAGGCGATGATGCGCGACAAGATCGGCAGCTTCGCATCGGCGCAGTCCGTAGAGAGTTTCCTGAATCGCTGGGTATCGCAGTACGTGCTGCTGGACGACAACGCGACGCAGGAACAAAAGGCGCAGTTCCCGCTGCGCGAAGCATCGGTGCAAGTGGCCGAGGTGCCAGGCCGCCCTGGCGTCTTCCGTGCCGTGGCGTTCCTGCGGCCGCATTTCCAGCTTGACGAACTCTCGATCTCGTTGCGCCTGGTCGCCGAATTGCCGGCGCAGGCCCAGAAATCCTGAGCGTCATTGCACTGACAACTCATCCATCATCTGAAGAGGCTATCAACAATGAAGGACATCTACGTCAAGTTCGGCAATCCGGCGCTCAAGGGCGAGTCGCAGGACAAGGACCATCCGGACTGGATCGAAGTCAGTTCGTGGCGCCACGAGATCATCCAGCCGCGTTCGGCCACCGCATCGACCTCGGGCGGCCATACCGCCGAGCGCACCGAACACGGCGAAATGGTCTTCACCAAGGATCTGGACGTTGTCAGCCCGCTGCTGTATCAGCACGCGTCGGGCGGCACCACCTTTGACGAAGTGACCATCGACTTCCTGCGCGCCGACGGCGAGGGCAACCGCGTCAAGTACCTGGAGATCAAGCTCAAGTACGTGATCATTGCTCGCGTGGCGCCGGAAGTCGTGGCCGAAGGCCTGCCGCACGAAACGTTCTCGCTGAAGTACGCCGCCGTGCAGTGGAAGTACACGCAGCAGAAGGTGGGCGGCAATCAGGGCGGCAACGCCCAGGGCGCCTGGAGCCTGACCAAGAACGACAAGACCTACTCGGTCTGATCTCCGCCGGGCAGGCACGAAGACCGCGGCCCGAGAGGGTCGCCGTCCTTCTTTTGAGGCCCCGATGAAAGGATTCGAACCGAGTCTCTTCGACAAGCTGTTCGAAGCAGAGGGCCAGTCGCCCTATGCCTTGCGGCGCTTGTCGATCGAGGAGATGAAAGAGACGGTGGCGCGCGACATCGAGGCGCTGCTGAACACCCGCATGGTGTTCACCGAGGAGGACCTGCGGCGCTATCCGAACTGCCGGCGTTCCGTGCTGACGTACGGGCTGTCGGACTTTTCTGGGCTCAGCCTGGCCAGCCACTACGACCGCGAGTTCATCTGCCGTTCGCTCGAACAGGCGATTGCGCGCCACGAGCCCCGGCTGACGCACGTGCGGGTCATGCTGCAGGTCGACAGCCGGGCGACGTCGGTGCTGTATTTCGCGATCACGGCCATGCTGGACGTGGGACCCGCCCACGAGCCCGTGACCTTCGACGCCACGCTGCAGCCCTCGACCTTGCAGTACTCCGTGACCAAGGGTTGGGCCAAAAGCCCGGCCACGGTCTAGCGCATCAACCCGCGGTGCAGGTGCCCTGGCGCGCCGGACAGGAAGACATCAATGGAAGAATTGCTGCCCTATTACGAGCGCGAACTTGGCTTCTTGCGCACCTCGTCGCGCGACTTTGCCGAGCGTTACCCGAAGATCGCCGCGCGGCTGGGGCTGTCGGGCGAGACCTGCGAGGATCCGCACGTCGAACGCATGATCGAGTCGTTCGCATTGCTGAGCGCGCGCATCAACAAGAAGCTGGACGACGATTACCCCGAATTCACCGAAGCGCTGTTCGAGGTGATGTATCCGCATTATCTGCGGCCGTTTCCTTCGTGCAGCGTGGCGCAGTTCGACTTGGGCGGCGCGGGCGCGCAATTGACCGCACCCGTGCGCATCGGGCGAGGCACCGAACTGAAATCCCATCCGGTACGCGGGGTGGCGTGCCGCTTCCGCACCGCCTATGACGTCACGCTGGCCCCCATCGAGGTCCGGCGCGCGGCGTTCGAGTCCAGCGCCAATGCGCCGGCCACGGCCAAGCTGCCGGCCGGCGTCACGGGCCGCTTCTCCATTACGCTGGGCTGCCTGGGCGAGAACCAGCACTTCGGCATGCCGGGCGTCGACCGGCTGCGTGTCTATCTGCACGGCGAACCGTCGTTCGTGGCGGCGCTGCGCGACGCCCTGTTCCTGCGCGCGGCTGCTGCCTATGTCGAGCAGCAGCCGGGACGGTGGGACCGCCTGGCCACGATTCCGCTGGCGCAGGTCGGGCTGGCCGAGGAAGATGCGCTGATCGACTTTCCCGCCAGCTCGCACCCGGCGTACCGCCTGCTGGCCGAATACTTCGTGTTCGCCGAAAAATTCAATTTCGTCGATATCGACCTGAGCGCGCTGCGTCCCCATCTGGGCGCCGTGCGGCAATTTACGCTGCATGTGCCGGTCAGCGGGGTGCGCGCCGATTCCAACACGGCGCGTCTGCTCGAATCGACATCGGCGGACAACCTGCGGCTGGGCTGCACGCCGGTGGTGAACCTGTTTGCGCAGCGCGCCGATCCGATCCGCGTGACGCACGCCGCGGCGTCGTATCCGGTGGTGGCCGATGCGCGTCGCGCGTACGGATACGAGGTCTATTCCATCGATCGCGTGCGTCAGGTGCGGCAGAACGCCCAGAACGATACGGTGGTGGACTTCCGGCCGTTCTACTCGCTGCATCACGGCGAATCGCCGGAGTCTGCCGGCCACTACTGGACCATGCGGCGCGATGCGTCGATGGCGCAACGCAGCCCGGGGTACGAGACCGAGATTTCCATCGTCGACATCGATTTCGATCCCTCGGTGCCGCAGACCGAAACCCTGAGCCTGGACCTGACGTGCACCAATCGCGACCTGCCGGCGAGCATCGCGGTGGGCCAGTCGGGCGGCGACCTGTTCCTGGAAGGCGGCACGGTGGCGCGCAGCATCCGGATGCTGCGCCGGCCGACGCATTCGCACCGTTTCCAGCAGGGGCGCGCCGCCCACTGGCGGTTGATTTCGCATCTGGCGCTGAACCATCTGTCCCTCGTGCAGAGCGGCCTGCCCGCCTTGAAGGAAACGCTGCGCCTTTACGACCTGTCCGGGTCGGCGGTCGCCGCGCGTCAGATCGAAGGACTGATCGGCCTGGACTACAAACCGGCCACGCACTGGATGCCGGGCGAGCCTTTCGCCACATTCGTGCGCGGGATCGAGATCCGCCTGACCGTCAATGAAGATCACTTCGTGGGCACGAGCCTGCATACCTTCGTTGCCGTCATCAACCGCTTCTTTGGCCTGTACGTGCACGCCAACAGCTTTGTGCAATTGGTCGTGTTGTCGCGCCGCGGCGCAGAGGAATTACTACGATGCCCCCCATGCAACGGCGACGCCATCCTAGCGTGATGGACGCGCTGCTGGCAGAGCCGCAGCGCTTCAAGTTTTTCCAGGCCGTACGTCTGCTCGAGCAGTGCTTCGCGCGGCAGGAACGCGGCGCGACGCGCCATACGGTTCCCGTGCACCTGCGCTTTCCCAATGCCCCCGGGCTGGCGTTCCCGCCCAGCGAAGTCGTCGATGCGGTGGCGTATGACAAGGATGGCGAGGCATTGGCCGACGAGGCGGCGCGCCAGGCTGCCATTGCCGAGGGACGGTTGGGCCGTGTGGAAGTGACACCGGCATTCTTTGGTCTGCTTGGCGGGCAGGGGGCGCTGCCGCTGCATTATTCCGAGATGCTGGCAAACCGGGAGAGCCTGCGGCGCGACCGCGGCGCGCGCGCCTTTTTCGATATTTTCTCGAACCGGGCGGCGGCGCTGTTCTACGCCGCGTGGAAGAAGTACCGCATGCCGCTGCGGCACGAAACCGAACAGGACCATCACTTTCTGCCGCTGTTGCTGGCGCTGGGTGGGATCGGTCACCCGGCGCTACGCGACCGGTTGCACAGCGGCGCGGGCAAAGTGTTCGACGAGTCCGTGGCGCATTACGCGGCGGCCGCGCGCCAGCGGCCTGTTTCGGCGCCGATGCTGCAGCGCGTGTTGCAGGACTACTTCGGCGTGCCTCTGCGCGTGGAGCAGTTCGTGGGGCGCTGGTATGACGTGCCGCCGCAGAACCGTACCCGATTGGGACAGCCGGGCGCGGTACTCGGCGTGTCCGCCCTGGCGGGCGATCGCATCTGGCAGCGCGACCTGCGCATCCGGTTGTGGATCGGCCCGCTGCCGCGCCAGGCCTTCGCCGATTTCCTGCCGGGTGGCGAGCGCGCGCAGGCGCTGGAAAAGCTGTTGACGATGTTCGGCGGCATGACTTTCGAATACGAAGTGAGGCTGGTGCTGGCGCGCGAGAGCGTCATGCCTTGCCAGCTCGGCGAGGGCGGCGACGTGCGCCTGGGCTGGAATTCGTTCCTGTGCACCGGCCCGGCCACTGAGGACCGCGACGACGCCAGTTATGAACTGCACACCATCCATTGAACCGAAGACAAGCTAAAGACTCATGGCCACTCCGCTGAAGACGTTGATCGGGAAGTTGAATCAGACCTGCCGCCAGGCCGCCGAGCGCGCGGCCAGCCTGTGCATGGCACAGGGCCACTATGAGGTGGATCTCGAGCATCTGTTCCTGGCGCTGCTGGAAAAGCCGGCCAGCGACGTGAGCATCATTGCTCGGCGTTGCCACATCCAGGCTGATGCGCTGGAAGCCGATCTGAAGGCGGAGATCGACCGGTTCAAGAATGGGAATACGCGTACGCCCGTGTTTTCGGCGCATCTGCCCAAGCTGTTCGAACACGCGTGGCTGATCGCGTCGCTGGATACGCAGACCACGCGGATCCGTTCCGGGCATCTGCTGCTGGCGTTGCTGACGGAGCCGGACCTGGCGCAACTGGCGCGCCGGGGCTCGCCGCTGTTCGAATCGTTCCGGCTGGACGAACTGAAACACGATTTCGCCGCCCTGACGCAAGGGTCGGAGGAGACGGGGCAGGCGGTGGGCTTGGCCGATGACGCGGGTGGGCAAGAAGCGCCCGGGCAGCCCGCGCCGGGCTTGTCGCAGACGCCCGCGCTGGACCAGTACACGACCAATCTCACCGAGCGTGCGCGGGAAGGCAAGATCGATCCGGTCATCGGGCGGGATGCCGAGATCCGCCAGATGATCGACATCCTGACGCGCCGGCGGCAGAACAATCCCATCCTGACCGGCGAGGCGGGCGTGGGCAAGACTGCAGTGGTCGAGGGGCTGGCGCTGCGCATTGTCGCGGACGACGTGCCGCCCGCCTTGGCCGGCGTCACGTTGCGCGTGCTGGACATGGGCCTGCTGCAAGCCGGGGCCAGCGTGAAAGGCGAATTTGAGAACCGCCTGAAGAACGTGATCGACGAGGTCAAGAAGAGCCCGTCGCCCATCATTCTTTTCATCGACGAGGCGCACACGATGATCGGCGCGGGCGGGCAGGCGGGGCAGAACGATGCCGCCAATCTGCTCAAGCCCGCCCTGGCGCGGGGCGAGCTGCGCACCATCGCCGCCACGACCTGGAGCGAATACAAGAAGTACTTCGAGAAGGACGCTGCGCTGGCGCGGCGCTTCCAGGTCGTCAAGGTCGAGGAGCCGGACGAGGCGCTGGCGGCGTCAATGCTGCGTGGCATGGCGCCGCTGATGGAACGCCACTTCGGTGTGCGCGTCCTGGACGAGGCCATTGTTGCGGCCGCGCGGCTGTCGCATCGCTACATCACGGGCCGCCAGTTGCCGGACAAGGCCGTCAGCGTGCTCGACACCGCCTGCGCGCGCGTGGCGCTGGGCCGCAGCGCCACGCCGGCGCTGATCGACGATGCGCGCCATCGCCTGACGCGGCTGCGCACCGAACGGGAGGCCCTGCGCCGCGAGGCCGCCACGGGGGCGCCGCAGGCGCGGCTGGCGGAACTGGACGCGGAGATCGCCAGCGTGGAAGCGGCGCTAGCCGAGGCGGAAGGGCGTCACGCGGCCGAGATGGCGCTCGTCGACAGGATCCAGGCCTTGCGCGCCGAACTCGAAGCCCAGGGGCAGGAAGGGCCGAGCGGGGATGCGGCTGCTGCGCCATCCGCCGCGCCGGCCTCCGGACGCCGCAAGCCGGCGCCCGCGCCGCTTACGCCCGAGCAGCAGCGTCTGGCCGGGCTGATGGACGAGCTGCGCGCCTTGCAAGGCGAGCAGCCGCTGGTGCCCGCCTGCGTGGACGCCCAGATCGTGGCCGAGATCATTTCCGCCTGGACCGGCATTCCGCTGGGCCGCATGGTGAACGACGAGATCCGCACCGTGCTGCAATTGCAGCCCATGCTGGCCGAGCGCGTCATCGGCCAGGACCACGCGCTGCATGCCATCGCGCAGCGTGTGCGCACGGCCCGCGCCGGGCTGGAAGATCCGGACAAGCCCAAGGGCGTATTCCTGTTCGTGGGCCCGTCGGGCGTGGGCAAGACCGAGACGGCGCTGGCGCTGGCCGACATTCTTTATGGCGGCGAGCGCAAGCTGGTCACGATCAACATGAGCGAGTACCAGGAGGCCCACAGCATTTCCGGACTGAAGGGCTCGCCGCCCGGATATGTCGGCTACGGCGAGGGCGGCGTGCTGACCGAGGCGGTGCGGCGCCAGCCCTACAGCGTGGTGCTGCTGGACGAGATAGAAAAGGCCCATCCCGATGTGCTGGAACTGTTCTTCCAGGTGTTCGACAAGGGTGTGATGGACGATGCGGAAGGGCGGGAGATCGACTTTCGCAACACGCTCATCATCCTGACGTCCAACGTGGGGTCCAGCACCATCATGCAGGCCTGCCTGAACAAGCCGGCCAGTGAGCGCCCGTCGCCGGAGCAGTTGGCGGAACTGCTGGCGCCGCAGTTGTACAAGGCGTTCAAGCCGGCGTTCCTGGGCCGCATGAAGACGATTCCGTACTACCCGGTGGACGACGACGCGCTGGCGCACATCATTGGCCTGAAGCTCGGCCGCATCGCGCGCCGCGTCCAGGCCACGCACCGCGCGGCGTTCGACTGGGACGACGGATTGGTGGAAGCCGTGCTGGCCCGCTGCACCGAGGTCGACACGGGCGCGCGCAATGTGGACCATATTTTGAACGGCGCGCTGCTGCCGGAGATCGCCGAGCAGGTGCTTGGCCGCATGTCGCAGGGTGAGGCCATCGCCAAGATCCGCGTGACCGCGGGCAAGAACGGCGAGTTCCGGTTCCGGATGAGCTGACGAGGGAGACGCAGACATGGCCCTTGAATCCGCTGCCGCCGGCCCGCTGGGCGCAGGCTTTACGCAGGCCGATCGCCTGTTGGACCTGGCCACGCCGCTGGGTCCGGACACCTTGCTGGCCGAGCGGCTGCAGGGCCGGGAGCAGTTGAGCGGCGGCGGCTTCGTGCTGGACGTGGACGCGCTGTCCGGTGATGCCCACATCCCGCTGAAGTCGCTGATCGGCCAGTCCGCGCAGGTCAAGCTGCAGACCGCCTTGGGCCGGGACGAACACCGCGTGTGGTGCGGCGTGGTGACCGAGGCGCGCTTCGAGGGCGCCAATGGCGGCTTTGCGCGCTACCGCCTGCGCATCGAGCCATGGCTGGCGCTGCTGCGCCAGCGGCGCGACAGTTTTGCGTTTCAGGATCTGTCGGTGATCGACATCGTCGACAGCGTGTTTGGCGACTACAAGGGCCAGGGTGCGCTTGCGCCCCAATGGCGCTGGGAAGTGAAGGATCGCGATGCTTACGCCAAGCGCAGCCTGACGATTCAGTATCGCGAAACCGACTTCGCGTTCGTGGAGCGTCTGCTGGCGGAAGAGGGGCTGTTCTATTGGGTCGAACATGAAGGCGGCGACGGGGAACCCGGTACGCATACGATCGTGATCGCCGATCACAACGGCGCATTCGAGACCGGCCCGCAGGACAGCGTTTCCTTCCAGCGCGCCGATGCGACCGAGGAACAGGACTCCATCCAGGCCTGGCGGCAGCACCGCGCATGGCGCACCAATGCCGTGCGGCTGGCCACCTGGGACTATCGCGCCATGCAGGCGCGCAAGGTCAGCGCCCAGGTCGAAGACAAGTTCGCCAATGCGCTGGAACTGGCCGACTCGGATTACCCCGGGCAGTATCTGTACGAAGACAGCGCGCAGGGCGAGCGGCTGGCGCACAACGCGCTGGCCGCGCAGCGCGTTCGCCAGTCGTTGTTCGAGGGCGAAGGCACCGTGCGCACCCTGGCGCCGGGGCAGCGCTTCACGTTGACCGGCCATTGGGGGCCCTCGCAAGGCGCAGGGGCGGACTTCGTGGTCATCGGCATCCGTCACGAAGCGCGCAACAACTTCGACGAAAGCTTCGGGCAGGCCGTGGCGCAGGCGCTGGGCGCGGCGGGCGGCGGGGCTGTGGAAAAGGCGGAGGGCGAGGCGGCGGACTTCTATCGCAATCGCTTCGAGGCCATTGCCGCCACGCTGGAGTACCGGCCCAGCACACGCGACGGCCACGGCGCGCGTCTGCATCCGCGCCCCACCGTGCACGGCGCGCAGACTGCGCTGGTGGTGGGCGCCGGCGACTCGGTGCACACCGACCGCGATCATCGCATCAAGATCCAGTTCCACTGGCAGCGCGGCAGCGCGTCGAGCAGCCGGCAGGACCATCCGGCCGGCGAGGACAATGCGCCCGCCAGCGAGGCGCTGGGCACCTGGGTGCGTGTGGCCGAGCCCGTCGCCGGATCGGATTGGGGCGGGCATTTCGTTCCCCGGCTGGGACAGGAGGTGCTGGTGCAGTTCCTGCATGGCGATATCGATCGGCCTGTCGTCGTGGGCGCGCTGTACAACGGCGCGGGCACGGAAAACGCCGCGAACAACCAGGTGCAGGGCGGCGCGGCCAAGGCGACCGGGAATGCGCCCGCCTGGTTCGCGGGCAGTGAAGCGGGGCACGCGCACAACGTGGTGATGTCGGGCTTCAAGACCCAGGCGCTGGCGTCCAGCGGACAGGGCATGGGCGGCTACAACCAGCTCGTGCAGGACGACACGCCGGGCCAGTCGCGGTTGACGGCCTCGACCACGCAGGCCGAATCGCGATTGAACCTGGGGCACCTGAAGCAGCAGCGCGACAACGAGCGGCTGTCGGACCTGGGCCATGGCGCCGAGCTGGCGACGGCCGAGGCGCTGGCGCTGCGGGCGGGGGAAGGCCTGCTCATCAGCGCCCACAAGCGCGAGGACGCAACGGGCGGCCTGCTGGACAGCGAAGAGGCCATCCAGCAAATGGAAAAGTCCATCGAGCAGGCCGCCGAGCTGTCCGCAACGGCCGGCCGCCAGGAGGCCCTGTTGCCCGGCGACAACGACAAGCCGCGGGCGCTGAACGAGCTGAATGCAGTGCGCGAGATCATCGAAGGCACCAAGTCCGACGCAGAACACCGCGTGCCGGCCTACACCCAGCCGCACGTCCAGGTCAGCGCGCCCAGCGGAATCGGGCAATACACGCCGCATAACGCGTACACGGTGGCCGGCGCCACGCTGTGCCAGATTGCCCCGGACGTGAACTGGGCGGCGGGCGCGAATCTGGCGATGTGCGTGGCGCAGGGCGTCGCGCTCTTTACCAAGGGACTGGGCGGCAGCGGAAGGGCGGTGCAAGAGCAAGGCATCCGCCTGCACGCCGCCGGTGGAAAGCTGCGGCTCCAGAGTCAGAAGGCGCGCATGCGGCTGGCGGCGGAAAAGGCGGTGACGCTGGCGTCGGCGCAGGGCGCGGTGGACGTCAATGCGTCCAAGAAGGTGCTGGCGACGGCCGCGGGCGCGTACATGCGGATCGAGGGTGGCGGCATCCAGCTGCATGCGCCCGGCAAGGTGGAACTGAAGGCAGGTGTGCACAACTGGGTGGGACCGCAAAGCGGCGCCGGACCCGCGCAGCCGCCGCAGGGCGACATGGAAGGCTGCGCCGCGGCGCTAGAAGACGCGGCCGGCAGCGGCGCGCTGGCGGCATGACGATGGACATGACGTTGGACATGACGACCCGCCAGCCCGAGTATTGGACGCCCGCCGCCGAGGCCCGCGTCGAGCACGCCATTGCGGGCCTGCGCGCGGTGCTGGACGCGCGCGCCGACCGCCGCGTGCTGCTGTTGTGCGATTCGACGCTGGCCGATCCGCTGGGCCAGGACATTGCTTCGGCCGGCCTGCGGCGCTGCGAGGTCGACCTGATTTCACAAGGGGCAAGCGCGCCGCCCTTGTATCTGGCCGAGGTGCCGGATGAAGTGCGGCACGAACGTCTGATCAACCGCAGCCTGCGGCTGGCGGTGGACGAGGCCGTGCGTCCGGCGCCGGCGGCCAAACGGCCGCGCTCGATGTCGGCATGGCTGGCCACCAATCTGCCGCTGGCCGAGGTCGCGCAGCGCCTGGTGCTGCGCGCGCGCCTGCGCGATGCGCAGGGGCGCGTGCGCATCCTGCGGTTCTGGGACCCGCGCACCACGCAGTTCCAGAGCGAGCTGTACGCGGGCACGGCGCCGGCCTCCTGGATCGAGGGCGTCACGTGGATGAGCGTGGACGGGTTCGGCCAGTGGCAGACGCTGCCGGACGCGCGCGGCCCGATGCAGACCGTCACGCCCGATTGGCCGCGTCTGGCGCGGCTGGGCCGCGTCAACGCCGTCCTGCAACGGCTGAACGCGCAAGGGCTGCGTTATGAGACGCCGGCGCTGGAGGCGGTACGGCGCGCGCTGGATGCCGCCGCGGCGTGCGGCATCGCCGATGACGAGGACGCGGCGCTGTTCGCGGCCTGGCGCGTGCGACTGGACGCGCCGCTGGAATGCGCGCCATCGTTCCTGGCGTTGCTGCGCGAAGTGCGCGAGGAAGGCGGCCGCCTGTATCGCGCCGCCGAGGGCATGGACGACGAGGATTGGCAGGCGTTTGCGCACGAGGCGCAGGCGCGGGAGGATCTGCAAGCATGACGACTGACTACGACGCGCTGCCCTGCAAGGGCAAGTTCTGCGGCCGGCCGGGCCTGCCCATCCTGCCCATGCGGATCGCCTATGTGCCGGGCGGCAAGAACGACCTGCCCGACGGCGTGTACATGGATCCGGAGCTGTACTACGAGACCATGCGCCAGGGCGCCTACATGCTGCGCGCCATCACCGCCGGCTACGTCTACATCTGGGATCCGCGCCGCAGCTACGGTTGGCGCGCGTTCGCGGCGACGGCGACGGGCCAGATGAAGGAAGTGCCGGTCGACGACGACAACCGTCCGTCCGAACAGCCCACGTTCACGTGCACGCGCGAGGGTCACGGCCTGGAATCCACGCTGATCAATGTGGAGGCGCCGGCCAACGCGTCGCGCACGGTGTGGGTGGGGTATTCGCGCGTATGGTGGACGCGCGACATCCGCCGCGATCTGACCCGCGACGAACGCTGGCGCAAGAAGATCATGGTGGAGCTGGACGCCAAGGCGGTGTGGGGCGGCGGGTATCCCAAGCCCGAGACCGGCTACCGCGTGGCCGAGGACGGCGCCAATCTGGCCAAGCACTCGATCGAGTTCCGCGACGCGGCCGGCGCCGCCACGCTGTTCAGCAATACGCTGTCCCCGGCCGTCAACGTGTTCGGCGGGCAGGGCGCGGCCGTTGCGGCCAAGATGCGGCAGATGACGCCCAAGGGCGGCATCGTGCTCGCGCTGCGCGACCCCGTCGGCATCCTGGCCGACGTGGCGACGTGGCGCAACAAATGCATGGGCGAGCTGGCCGAACACCATCTGGACCCCACGCGCATGCGCGAGGTGGGCGTCGCGCAGATCATCGACGGCCTGCAGAAGCAGATGGGCAACACGGGCGACGAGATCCGGCGCCTGCGCGAACGTGTCGATACCGGCAAGGTCGCCAAGACGCTCAGCGACAACAAGGTCGCCATCGACCGCATGCGCGAGAAGATCGAAGGGGCGGGCAAGGATTGGGCGTGGTGGTATGGCCGCGAAGCGTTCTGGCTGGCGCTCAAGGCCTATTCGCCCAAGGACGCCGCGGCCGGCGAGCGGCTGGAAGAGGACATGGCGCTGTGCGTGGATGGCGCGGGCGCGATCGAAAGCGAACACAAGGTCATCGACGATTCGCTCAAGGACGAGGACAGCGACAGCACCTATGCGGCGATCTGGCGCGCGCTGGCGGCGAACGACGGCGAGCTGCTGGGTTTCCTGGACCGCGAGGCCAAGGGCAAGGTGATCTCCAAGCAGGTCTCCAATGTCCGCAGGATGATCAAGAGCTACAACGACTGGATCAAGGCGCGGGCGGCCAAAGGCCAGTTGCCGCCGATGCGGGTGGCTGGCGCGGCGATCGGCCGGTTCATGGCGACGCAGCTGCTGCGGCTGACCCTGGCGGGCGACCCCATCGCCGAACGCGTTGCGGCGCGCGTCACGCTGACGATGTCGGCGCGGATGAACGTCGTGATGGCCGTGCGCACGCATACGACCACCTTGCCGCGGATGATCGCGGACATGCACCAGATTGTCTGGGAACCGAACCCGGCGACGGTGACGGTGGGCGCGGGCAGCAGCGAGGGCCTCGGTGCGAGCAAGCAGATGCAGTCCGGCTGGATGGGCACGCAGGCCGAACGCTCCACGCCGGTCACGCTCAACTACATCATTCCCGAGGAAGTGGATGCGCAGTTGAACGCCGCGGCGGCGGCGCCGCCCCGTCCCGGCGGCGGCCCATCGCCGGCGCTTGCGCTACCGGCGCCCGCGCCCGTGCTGGCGCTGCCCGCACCGACCATGTCGCCGCTGGCGGGCCTGGTCAAGTGGGCAAAGTCCAAGGACGGCGCGAATGCGGGGGCGACTGGCGTGCTGACGCTGGTGGCGCTGTATGCGTCGGTCTCGGACTTGCGCAACGCGCAGGTCGTGCAGGACGCCAAGGCCGCGCGCAAGGCATGGTTCGGCATCACGTCGGGGGTGTTGGGCGTGGGCAGCGTCGCGATCGAAGTGACCGCGGGCGCGATCGGTGCACGCGTGGGCGCCAACACCGCCTTCACGATGAACCTGAAATTGAACATGCGCCTGACTGCGGTGCGGACGGCCGGCGCCGTGTTTGCGGCAGCGGCCACGTTCGTCGACGGCGCCAACAACGCGCTGAATGCGATCGACCAGTACGATGTGAAGAACTACGAGGCGGGCAACGCCTATGCCACCTCATCCGTGTTCCTGCTGTTGTCCGGGTTGACCGGCGTGGCCACCGCCCTGGTTTCGTTGGGCGGCGCATTCAGCACGGCCGGGGTGGTGGCGGGCGCGGGGGGCTTTGGCAGCGCGATGGTCGGCCTTACCAGCGGCGGCACGGTGCTGTTGGGCATTCCCGTGTGGGGATGGATTGCGCTGGGCCTGTGCCTTCTGGCTGCCGGGTTGTACTTCAAATTCTGGGGCGACAGCGCCAAGGAAAGCGAACTGGAAGTCTGGTTCACGCGTTGCTGCATGCGCTCCGCGCAGTTCTCGGACGTGAAGGATCGCGAACTCTATTCGACCCGGGAAGAGGAACTTGAGGATTTCAACTGGGCGGTGTTCGGCGTGCGCGTGATGCTGGAGTGGAAGGGCTTTAAGCAGGGGGAAATCTTTGGCCGCGATCGTCTGGTGCTGGACGTGGTGATGCCGGGCTATACCGAACACAGCGATTACGCATACATCCTGAAGCTCGTCGGACCGGGCATCAGCGTCATCGTGGCAAGCAAGGGATCCCCGCGCGCGACGGACCCGGATCTGCTGCCGCGTGGACCATCCGATATGCAATGGGTGCAGGGGCGCCCGCGCGAGGAGACCTGGGCCGACCGTGTGGACAACTACGTCGACAATATGACCTCCCGCCCCGGGTGGGCGGATGCCTGGCGCTGGATACGCAAGGATCGCAGCCAATCCATCGAGTTCACCGCCAAGCCTTGGGACGAGTCGGTTCAGTTCAATGTGAGCAGCGGCCGCGGGGTGCTGCGCACGGAGGTGCTGGTCGATGACGATATTTTCAATGAAGCGATCCTGAAGGTCGAATACTGGCCCGACCCGGATCGCATGCCCGACATCCGCTCGGTGCCCATGGGCCCCGGCGGTTCAAATCTTGTAAGAGCGACTAACTGACAAGGCGCACGCATGAACAGCAACGAACGGATCCCGGTGTCGGTCTATACGCGATGGCACCAGTTGTCGGTGCCCCTGGCGTTCGCGCTGGCGGCAGGCAACTTTATGCTCGTGGTCTTCAACCGCGGGCCGATCGGGCTGGCTGCCGTGCTTGCCGTGTTGGGCCTGTTCGTGCCGCCGCTGGTGGCGTTCAGGGGATTTCCCACGCGCAATGACGTGAAGGTGACCGCCGAAGGGCTGGAGTTTTCACGCCGCAAACCCGTTGCCTTCAAAGATCTGGTTAGTTGGGGCACGGACGATTATCTGAAACTGGTCCGCCCCGGTCTGCCGACCCTGCTGGTCAGCGCGGCGGACTTGCCCAGGCGCGAGCGCCTGCTGCGCGAATTCGAACAGGCATTGACGGCGTGGCAGAAGCGCCAGCCTGCAGGCACGCAGGCGGCGCGCCGCACGCATTTCTATGGGTCCACGGCGGGGCGTCTGGTCGGCTTGGCAATCACCGCCCTGGGCGCGGGATCGGCCATCATGGCGCTGAACTTGCGCGAGCCATCGGTGTCGCTGGCCATCGTGGGCGGGCTGGGGGCGTTGTTCGGGCTGGCGATGGTGTTTGGCCGGCGCGGGTGATCGCACCGCTGATGGCCCGCGACGGCGTGGCCTACCGGAGCGTCGGCACACGGGCCGAATCCGAGAACACGACGCTGATCGACGTGTTCGACGTCAGGCGCAAGCTCACGTCGGCTTGAGGATGAACCGCGGAGCCCACCGTCTTGGCGGTCCAGATCAGCCCAAGCAATGGCACGGCTGCCGATACCAGATCGCCGATTCCGGGCGCGGGATTGAGCGGGGCACGCACCACCGCGCTGCTCATGCCTGCGTCGCGGCACAAGGCATGGAGACGGGTGACGGCGAGTTCCAGGTCGTCGACGTTTTCAAGGAAGAAATCCGCTTTTGCGTCGCACAAGCGGGCGAGTTCGTCGCCGGCCATCCTGTTGAAAAAGTAGGTGCGCGCCACGGACATGGGTTTCTCCATCGGAAGCGCCATCTTAGCGTTGGCCGCGTACAAAATGTTGCCCGGCGCCCCATTTCCCCTTGCTAGCATGATCCACGCCGGAATGATCCGGCATCTGGATGGATGGACAGTGGAGGTTGCCATGAATTCAAGAAGAACACTCAACCGTATCGCCGTGATTGTGGCGGCGGGTGCCTTGATGGCCGGTTGCGCGACGCAACAGCAAACGAATACCGCTGTCGGTACGGGCGCGGGCGCGGCGTTGGGCGCGGGCATCGGCGCGCTGATCGGGCACGGCAAGGGCGCTGCGATCGGGGCCGGCATCGGCGCGGTGGCGGGCGGCCTGGTGGGCTACAACTGGAAGGTCGTGAAGGATGACGTGCAGAAGTCCGGCGCGTCATCGCTCGGCATCGACGTCGTCGAAATGCCCGACGGCAGCCTGAAGGTCAACATCCCGAGCGGCGTGTCGTTCGATACGGACAAGACGCAGCTCAAGCCGGCGTTGCTGCCGGTGCTGGACAGCGTGGCGCGTTCGCTGAATCAGCATCCTGAACTGCGGGCCAAGGTGGTCGGCCATACCGACAGCACCGGTGCGCTGGCGCATAACCAGACGCTGTCGGTGAACCGCGCCAAGAGCGTGACGGATTATCTGGCCAAACAGGGCGTGGCCGGCACGCGTCTGACGGTGGAAGGCCGCGGTCCGAACGACCCGATCGGCGACAATGCGACCGCCGAAGGGCGCGCGCTGAACCGGCGCGTAGAGATCTACCTGTACGCGGTCCAGCAATAAACGCGGGCGCGTCATTTGCTGACAGGCGGCTGGCGCGATGCGCCGCCGCCTTTCTTTACGGAGTCTGTCATGAGCGATTTCCCCCCCGCCCGCATCGGCACCGATATCGCGATCGCCGCGCTCACCGGCTGGCAGGCCGTGGCCGGGCGCGATGCCATCGAAAAGCGCTACCGCTTTCCCAATTTCAATGCCGCGTTCGGTTTCATGGCGCGGGTGGCGATGTTCGCGGAAAAGCTGAACCATCACCCCGAATGGACCAATGTCTACAACCGCGTGGACGTCACGCTGACCACGCATGACGCCGGCGGCGTGACCGAGCTGGACGTGCGGATGGCGCAGTTCATGGACGAAGCCGCCGAGCACGCGGGCGCGACGGCGCCGAAAGCACAGCCCTGAAGGACGCTGCCGCCGCTCTCAGTCCGCGGCGTCGCCGGCCTCGGCTTGCAGATGGCCGATCAGGCGGTCCAGCATATCGCCGAACTGCCGCTGTTCTTCGGCGGTCAGGCAGCCGAAGATCTCTTTGTTGCGGTGCGCGATGAGGTCGATGATGCGCCGGTAGTGCGTCAGGCCCTCGGCGGTTGGCGCCAGCACGACGCCGCGTCCGTCTGACGCCGACACCGTTTTTTCCACCAGCCCGCGATCCACCAGTGCCTGCGCGGATCGGCTGGCCTGGCCCTTGTTCAGGTTGGCAGCGCGCGCCAGGTCATTGACCGAGAGCGGCGCAAACCGGCCGATGGCGGCCAGGCACCGCGCCTCGCCCAGAGGAATGTCGCAATCCTTCAAGTAAGCCCGATTCGTGTCCCGGTCCGTGATCTTGTTGAGCACGTGCAGGCGGTAAGTCAGGAATCGTTCCAGAGGGGGCGTTTTCACGTCGGGCGGGCGGGATCTGCGCCCGCGGAAGATGAGGCCGGATAGTTTGCCATAGCGCCGTCCTCGAGGCTGGCGGCTTCGGCCTGCGCCAGCAGGGCCAGCGCGTCTTGCGTGGAAGGCAGGCGGCTCAGCAGCGACAAGCCAAGTATCGACAGAAAGAGCGGCGCGCGTGATTCGCCGACGCGCGTCAGCGCCTGCGCCATGCTGGTGTAGACCTGATCCAGAGATTCGTTGTTCATGCTTGGCCTTTCGGGGTGGCGTTCACGTGCAGCGAGGGGTAGTAGGGCGCCAGCGCGGCGCGCAGTTCAGCGGCGGCGGGCGCGATCCAGCGGCCCAGCACGTAACCGTCCGGACGGAGCAGGTAGACCGCGCCTGCCTGATTGCCGTAACGCGCGGCAAGCTGGCCGTGCGGGTCGCCCAGTCCGCCTTCGCCTGCCCGCAGCACCCGCAGTGGCTGGGGCGCGTCTTGCGTGTCGGCGGCCAGTGTGTCCAACGCCGCCGACAGCGCCGCATCGGGCGCAATGGCCAGCGCGACGAAGCCCGCGCCAAAGCTGGCGGTCAGGTACTGCGGGGATTCGCCGTCTTGCAGCAGCACGTCGGGCGCGGGCTGTCCGGGCGCGGCGGCGGGGCCGGCTTCGGGCGCACGGTCCTCGCGGTTCAGCGGCGAGGTGTCATAGGAGATAGGTGCGGACTGGCGCGGATTGATGAGCGACCGCACGCCGTCGTCCACCAGGGCCAGGCGCAGCGCGGCGTCGCGCATGAGCCGGAAGCCGAAATCCGGCGGCGCCATGAATTCCGTGCTTTTGGCGCCATAGGCCAGGTTCTGCCGCGTGGCATGGACGCGCTCGATGCTGTAGCTGTCCAGCAGGGTGTCGGGCGACTGGCCCTTCAGCACCCACGCCAGCTTCCAGGCCAGGTTGCCGGCGTCGTCCAGCCCGGAATTCAGGCCGCGCACGCCGAAGATCGGCACGAGGTGGCCTGCGTCGCCCGCGAACAGCACGCGGCCGTGGCGGTAGCGGTCCAGCGTCAGGCACTTGGCGTTGTAGATGGAGATCCAGAGCGGCTTCCAGGGCGCGGTCTCGCCAATCATGTCCAGATGGCTTTGCACGCGCGGCAGCACGTTTTCCGGCTTGACGGCCTCGTCGGGGTCTTCGTCGTCGCGGATCTGGTAATCGACGCGCCAGATGTTGCCGGGCTGGCGGTGCATCAGCAGCGTGGAGCCGGGATTGGATGGGGGATCGAACCAGGCTAGGCGCTCGACGGGCCGTTGCGATTCCTGTTCGATATCGACGATGACGTAGCGGCCTTCGTACTGCATGCCTTCGAGCTTCAGGCCCATGGATTCGCGGACGGTGCTGCGGCCGCCGTCGCAGGCGACGAGCCAGTCGGCGCGTACCGTGTAACGGGCGCCGCCCGCCTCCACCTCGACCGATACGCCGTCGGGACCGGGCTGCACGGCAGTGACGCGTGCTGACCAGGCGAGGGTGGCGAGGCCGGGATGGCGCTGCATGGCCTGGTGCGCGAATTCCTCCACGTAGTACTGCTGGATGTTCACCATCGGGGCATACCGCTGCAGGGGATCGTGCGGCATCTGGAAGTGCAGGACTTCGCGGTCGCGGTAATAGCTGCGCCCGCCTGTCCAGGCCAGACCGGTGTCGATCAGCGGCCGGTCGGCGCCGATCCAGCCCAGGATTTCCTGCGACCGGCGCGACATGCAGATGGCGCGGCTGCCGCTGCAGTAGCCTTCATCGGCCTCGATGGTGAGCGAGGCAATGCCGTACTCGGCGAGCAGGGCGGCCAGGGTCAGACCGACCGGACCGCCGCCGGCGATCAGCACGGGAACATGCGAAGGGAGCGTCATGCCGTCTCCAGAATTTGGTTGTTTGCGCAACTATATTCCTGGTATGTTGCGCACGCAACCAAATTTTGAAGACGATAAAAAACCCGCCGAGGGGCGGGTTTTGGGGGCCAGGTCAGGCCGGGAAAGGGGCCTTCAGTGGCACATGCTTTTAGTTGCGCACGCTTCAGTTGCGTACGTTGTAGATGCGCATCGCCTGCTGTTTCTGGTTGGGGTCCAGCACACGCAGCACCACGACCCGTGCGGTGAACCCGTCGGGCAGCTTGAGCTGGCCCAGCGCGTAGTCGTAGCGGTCGACCGTAAGCGCGGGGCCTTCCGGCGTCACGGTGGCGGCGCGGCCGTTGGGGTAGGAGCCTTCGATGGCGAAGGTCAGCGTGCCCTTGAAGGGCGCGCCCGTGCGGTCTTCGCGCATCACCAGCACCTGATAGTCCAGCAGGCCGGGGGCGCGCTTGAAGCTGGCCGATCGGATGCCGATGTTGCCGCCGCGAGGATCGGGCGGCATGGCGTCCTGGAACAGCACCAGTTCCTTGTTCAGCGTTTCGATCTTGGCGCGGGATTCCGCCAGGTCGGTGGTCAGCTTTTCGTGGCCGGCCTTGTTGGCGTCGCGCTGCTGGGTGGCTTCTTCAAGCTGGGTCTGCAGGCGCTGGCGCTCCATGTTGGAGGCGCTGAGCTCGCTGTGCAGCTGTTCGGATTGTTCGACGGTCAGGCGTTGCGGGCCGTAATTGGTTTGCAGGAAGAGCACACCGCCCGCGCCAAGCGCAATGCCAACCATCAGCAGGACGAGCCAGCGCGGCATGCGGCGCGTGCGTTGCCCCGGCTGGTATACGGAGGGCTTGAACGTGGCCCGTTGCGATCTTCCAAACATCCCCATTCCTAGAAAACTTCCTGTGTTTATGCCTGTGGGCAAGCGGCGCGCGCATGCCAAAGCGTCAGAGAATACCCCGTTAGCCGGGGGCGATGGTGCGCAGACAAGCCTCGTTGCGCACCTTGATATTGTGAAATATGTGGGTGTCAGGCTGCCCGAGTCAGGCAGCCGTGTCAGCCAGTTCCGCGTCCAGGTCGGCAAGCCGCTGCGGGGTGCCGACATCCGTCCATCGGCCCGCATGCCGGGCGCCGTGCACCTGGTCCTGGCCCATCGCCTGCCTGAGCAGCGGCGCCAGCGGCGCTGCTTCGCCGCGCGGGACGTCCGCGAACAACGAAGGATGGTAGACGCCCACGCCGGCAAAGGTCAAACGCGGCTCGCCGTGGGCCAGCACACGCCCATCAGCCGTCAGGACGAAGTCGCCGGCAGGATGATGCGCGGGGTTGTCCACCAAAAGCAGCCAGGCGCCGGCCCGCGCCACAAGGCTCGCGGCGTCTTGCGCGGCGGCCGGATCCCAGTCGCACCAGATGTCGCCGTTGATGACGAGGAAAGGGTCGTCGCCCAAGAGGGGGAGCGCCTGCGCAATGCCGCCGGCCGTTTCCAGCGCGGTGGCTTCGGCCGAATAGCGGATGCACACGCCATGCGCGGCGCCATCGCCCAGCCCGCGTTCGATCTCGAGGCCAAGCCAGGCATGGTTGATGACGATGTCGCGGATACCGGCCGCGGCCAGGCGTTTCAGGTGCCAGACGATCAGCGGCTTGCCGCCCACCGGCAGCATGGGCTTGGGCAGGCGGTCGGTCAGCGGGCGCATGCGTTCGCCGCGGCCCGCGGCGAGGATCATGGCGCGCATCAGAACGTGTATCCGACGCTGACCTGGCGGTCGTCCAGGCGATCCAGCAGGCGCAGGAGCGGCGTGAAGACGCCGTAGCGCTGCGCCACCTGGCGGACATAACCGTTCACGCGCGGCATGTGCGCCAGGTAGTGCGCCTTGCCGTCGCGGTGGTTCAGGCGCGCGAAGACACCCAGGATCCGCAGGTTGCGCTGCAGGCCCATCCATTCATAGGCGCGGTGGAATTCGGCGAAATCGGCGTCGACGGGCAGGCCGGCCGCGCGCGCCATTTCCCAGTAGCGGATCGCCCAGTCGAGCTGTTGCGGTTCTTCCCAGGTGGTCCGGGCGTCGGTCACCAGTGACGCCAGGTCGTAGGTGATGGGGCCGGCCAGCGCATCCTGGAAGTCGATGACCCCCGGGTTGGGGCCGTACTGCGGCTGGTCGCAGACCATCAGGTTGGGCGAATGGAAATCGCGGTGCACCAGCACGTGGGGCTGCCCGCCGTTGCTGGCCGACAGCAGGGTGAAGATCTTTTCCAGGGCATTGGCGGTCTTGTCGTCCAGCGTGACGCCGTGGTGCTTCTGCACGTACCACTCGGGGAACAGTTTCAGCTCGTCGGCCAAGCGCGCGCTGTCGTAGGTGCCCAGGCCGTCGGTCGAGGCCTTTTGCAGCTTGACCAGGGCGGCCAGCGCCTCGCGGTACAGCGTCTGCAACTGGGTGTCGTCCAGACCATCCTGGATGCGCTGATAGTAGGTTTGTTCGCCCAGGTCGGACAGCAGGAGCAGGCCCTGGTCCAGTTCCTGCGCCAGCACCGCCGGCACGTTCAGGCCGGCATCCGCCAGCAGCTTGTCCACGTGCAGGAAGGGGCGGCAGTCCTCGTGCTGGGGCGGGGCGTCCATGACAATCAGGGTGCGCGATCCGGCGTCCAGCCTGAAGTACCGGCGAAAGCTTGCGTCAGCCGACGCGGGGCGCAGCGTCTCCACGGCCAGGTTCAGGGCAGGGGGCAGGCCTTGCAGCCAGTTGCGCACCTGCGCCAAGCGGGGGTCGTGATCGTTTTTCAAGGAAGATCCGTGTCAGAAGGGCAAAATTGCGGAAATTTCGATTTGGCGAACATAAGGCTGGGCGTTGTTCGCGGCTTCTCTATAATACCGGCTCATTTCCGTCAGCATTGGCCCCCCGTGGGCGCCTTTGTCCGGCTCTCCCGTGGTCTAAAAGGGCTGTTTTCATTCGTGCGCAAGGTTCCGTGGTTGATCCTCTCTGTTGTCAGCGTCGCCGCCGGAGCCGCCCAGGCTCAAGGTAGCCCGGGCACCGCTGCTTCCGCGCCGTCGGTCACGTCAACCCCCCAGCTGCGCACGTCTCCGGGTCTGCGCATGCACCGGTTGCCCGACGAGAGCATTCCCGCTTTCATGGAAGCGGACACCATTTCGGGCGACCCCGACTACGAGCTCACGCTGTCCGGCAACGCGCAGGTGCGCCGCATCGACGGCGTGATCAAGGGCGACGAGATCAATTACCGCAAGGACACCGGCAAGGTCGACGTGCGCGGCAACGCCCGCATGATGCGCGACGGCACGCTGGTGACCGGCCCGAACGCCACGTTCAACGTGGACCGGTATTCCGGTGAAGTCGAAAAACCCAACTTCTGGCTGGGCGCCACGGGCGGCTTTGCCGTCGCCGACCACGCGGACATCTTCAGCAAGTCGCAGATGCGGCTGCACACGGTGACGTACAGCGGCTGCCCTTGCGAAAACCCGTCCTGGTACATCAAGGCCAATTCGGTCGATATCGACTTCGACGAAAACGAAGGCGTGGCCCGCGGCGGCGTGCTGTATTTCAAGGACGTGCCCATCCTCGCATCGCCTTACATGACCTTCCCGGTCAAGCGCGAGCGCAAGTCGGGCTTCCTGATTCCGACGTACGGCACGACCAGCCAGGGCGGCTTCGACATTTCGATCCCGTACTACTTCAACCTGGCGCCCAACTACGACTTGACGGTGCAGCCGCGCTACTTTTCCAAACGCGGCACCCAGCTGGGCGGCGAGTTCCGCTATCTGGGGTCGAGCTATCTGGGCACTTTGAACGGCACGTATTTGCCCGACGATCACGTGACAGGCGAAGATCGTTGGATGTATTGGTGGCGCCACCAGCAGACCTTCTCCCGCGGTTTTTACGCGGATTGGGATATCGCCAGGGTTTCCGACGATAACTACTTTCGAGATATTTCCCAGCTCGGCCTGAACCAGGCGTCCACAACGTACCTGCCTCAGCGCGGCCGCGTGGGCTGGGCCTCCGGTTACTGGAACACCTACGCTCAGGTTTATAAGTACCAGACGCTGCAGGATCCGGACGCTCCGCTGGTGCCGCCGTACGACAAGGAACCTGAACTCTATCTTCGGGGCGCTCGCTACGATTGGGGCGGCTTCGACGTCGATTGGACCTCGACTGCCGTACGCTTCAGCATGCCGGAATTTGGCGCCGCCAAGCGTTACCCTGACGGCGACCGGCTCCAGACGTATTTGACGGCGTCTTATCCCATAGTGCGGCCTGGCTGGTTCTTCACTCCCAAAGTTGGCGTCAATTACACCGACTACCAGACCAAATGGTATGGGGTGGACGCCCTCGGATTGAATAACGGCTCGGCGGCGGGCCTGCCCCGCTCGCAGTCGCGCACTGTCCCCATCATGTCCGTGGACGCCGGCCTCATCTTCGAGCGGGACACCACCCTGTTTGGCAAGGACTCCACGCAGACCCTCGAGCCGCGCCTTTATTACCTGCGCGTGCCGTATCGCAACCAGTCCACGCTTCCTGTCTACGACACGTCGCTGGCCGATTTCAGCTTCTCGCAGGCCTTCGAGGAAAACATCTACACCGGCGGCTGGGACCGAATCGCCAACGCCAACCAGCTCACCGCGGCGCTGACCACGCGTTGGCTGGATGCCGACACCGGCTTCGAGCGCATGTCGCTGGGCGTCGCCCAACGTCTGTACTTCGAGGACCAGGAAGTCACGCTGCCCGGCGAAACGCCGCGCGAGAACGTGCGCTCCGACTTCCTGGTGGGCGCCAGCGCGGCTCTGACCGATACGCTGTCCACCGACCTTGCAGCGCAATACAACCCCTACGACAACAACTGGTCGCGCGGGCTCGTGAGCGCGCGCTGGTCGCCGCAGCGTCTCACCACCGTTGCCCTGGCGTACCGTTACCAGCGCGATCCGCAGCAAGGCGTGCTCTACCAGCCCCAAGGCCAGAACCAGGTCAGCCTGGCGGTCCAGTGGCCGTTCAGCAAGCGCTGGTACGGCGTGGGCCGGGTGGACTACTCTTTGCGTTCAGGTCCGTCCAGCACGGTGGCCAACACGACGGAATCTCCCCGCGTGACGCAGGCCATTGCCGGCCTGGAGTACAAGGGCGACTGCTGCTGGGTGGGCCGCATGGTCTACCAGCGCTACGCCGTATCGGCGGCGGACACCAACTCCGCGCTGTTCTTCCAGCTTGAGCTCACGGGCCTGGGTTCCCTCGGAACCGACCCGATGAACCTGCTGAACAGAAGTATCCCCGGTTACACGCGCGTCACGCCGCCCGCGCAGGCCGGGACCACATTTGAAAGGTATGAATGATGCGTAGGTTGCACTCTTTGCGCCGCCTCTCCGGCAATGCGCTGCTGCTGGCCTTGTGCGCCGGCTTGCCCGCCGCTCATGCGGCCGAGCAGACCGCCCGCGGCGCGAACAGCGCCAAGGCCGCTCCGGCTGCGCAGAACAAGGAAGCGCCCGCGCCCAAGGGCGAGCAGTTCGTGGACGGCATTGCCGCGATCGTCGACAAGGATGTGATCACGCTGCGCGAACTGCGCGACGCTTCCCAGCGCATCGCAGGCGAACTCAAATCGCGTGGCATCCAGGTGCCGGACGACCAGACGCTGCAACACCAGGTGCTGCAGCGTCTCATCATGGAACGCGTGCAGCGCCACGAAGCCGACCGCCTCGGCATCCGCGTGGATGACGCCCAGATCGATACGGCCATCCAGGCCATCGCCGCGCGCAACAAGATCACCGTGGCGCAACTGCGCCAGGAGCTCGAGAAGGCCGGCACGTCCTGGGACGGTTACCGCAAGTCGCTGCGTGACGAGATACGCTCGGATCGCCTGCGTCAGCGCGCGGTCGATTCGACCATCGTCATCTCCGACGCTGAAGTCGACGCCTTCCTGAAGGACCAACGCCGCAACCCGGCTTTCGGCGCGGCTCCCCCGCAGGCCCAGCAACCGCAACCCCAGGCGCAACCGCAGCCCGCGCCCGAGCAGGCCGCCGCGCCCGCCGGTCCCATGCTGTACGCGCTGGCGCAGATTCTGGTGCGCGTGCCCGAAGGCTCGTCGCCGGAACAATTGGCGCTGCTGCGCAAGAAGGCCGAAGGCCTGCTGGCGCAAGCCAAGCGCGGCGACGACTTCGCCAGCCTTGCCGCGGCGGCGTCCGACGGTCCCGAGGCACTGCAGGGCGGCGTCATGGGCGTGCGTCCGCTGGACGGCTGGCCCGACCTCTTCGTCAAGGCCATCAGCAACCTGCAGAAGGGCCAGGTCAGCCAGCTCATCCAGAGCGGCAACGGTTTCCACATCATCAAGGTGATGGACCGCGGCACCGCCCAGCCCGCGCCCAGCCGCACGGCTCGCGCGCCGGCGCCCCAAGCCGCTCCGCAACCGGCTCCGCAGCCGGCCGCGCGCGCGCAGGCGCCGCAGGGTCCCACGCAGGTCGTTCAAACGCGCGCGCGCCACATCCTGATCAAGACGTCGACCGTCATGAGCGATGAACTGGCCCGCCAGCGCCTGGAGCAGGTTCGCCAGCGTCTGGTGAACGGCAGCGCCAAGTTTGAGGAAATGGCGCGCCAGTATTCGCAGGACGCCACCGCGCCGCAAGGCGGCGAACTCGGCTGGCTGAACCCGGGTGAAACCGTGCCGACGTTCGAGGCCGCGATGAACGCGCTGCAACCTGGCGAAATCAGCCAACCCGTGCAGACGCCGTTCGGTTGGCACCTGATCGAGGTCGAAGAACGCCGCGATCACGATGCGACCGACGATCTGGCCCGCATGCGCGCCCGCCAGACGCTGTTCGAGCGCCGTGCCCAACCGGCCTTTGAAGACTGGCTCGAGCAACTGCGTGCGCAGGCGTACGTCGACAACCGCCTCGAAAAGCAGCAGAAGATCCAGCAGAACAACCGCTAAACGCATTACGGGCTTTTCATGTCTCAACACCAGGCGCGCAAGCGCTTTGGCCAGAACTTCCTGACCGACGACAGCGTCGTCGAGTCCATCGTCCGGGCGGTTGCGCCCGCCCGCGACGATGCCGTGGTCGAAATCGGCCCAGGCCTGTCCGCGCTGACGCGGCCGCTGCTCGAGCGCCTGGACCATCTCACCGCTGTCGAAATCGACCGCGATCTGGCCGCCCGCCTGCGCAAGCAGTTCGAGGCTTCGCGCCTGACGGTCGTCGAGGCCGACGCGCTGACGGTGGATTTCTCGCAGTTCGGCGGCGCGCTGCGCGTTGTGGGCAACCTGCCCTACAACATCTCCAGCCCGTTGCTGTTCCACCTGATGACGTGGGCCGATCACATCCGCGACCAGCATTTCATGCTGCAGCGCGAAGTGATCGACCGCATGGTGGCCAAGCCCGGCTCCGGCGATTTCAGCCGCTTGTCCGTGATGCTGCAGTCGCGCTATCGCATGCACAAGCTGTTCGACGTGCCGCCCGAGGCCTTTGATCCGCCGCCCAAGGTGGTGTCGGCCATCGTGCGCATGGTGCCCTTGCCGGCGGACCGCCTGCGGCCCATCAGCGAGCGCGCATTCGAAACCGTCGTGGCGCGCGCCTTTTCGCAGCGCCGCAAGATGCTGCGTCGGGTGCTGGCTGACTGGGCGCCGCAAGTGCCCTGGGAGGCGCTTGAAATTGCGCCCACCGCGCGCGCCGAGGATATTTCGGTGGACCGCTACATCCGCCTGTCGGATGCGCTGGTCGAAGCCGGGGTGTTGGCGCGCGATTGACGTCCTTTCGGAATGGCAAGGCAATGCAAAAAGGCCCCTCGGGGCTTTTTTGCTTTTCCACGCTGCGGCGGGGCGGCAACGTCGCCGGCATGCACGGCGAGGGCGGCCGGCTGCCGGATCACAGCATGCGTTTCTGCGCCGCCATCCACAGCTGCATCACGTCCCGCGCCCGGTCGGTCAGCAGGCGCTCGGCGTCCACCAGAGCCTGCTGCAACGTGATGGGGCCTGGGGCCAGACTGAATGCGGCGCTGATGCCGCAGGTGTGCAGGGCCTCGTAGCCTTCTCCCAGCGAACCGGCCAGCGCCACGACGGGTACGCCCGCGCGCTGCGCAATCCTGGCGACGCCGGCGGGCGTCTTGCCCCGCAGGGTCTGTGCGTCCATCCGGCCTTCGCCGGTGAAAACCAGCGTTGCGCCTTCCATCGCGTCGGCCAGGCCACCCAGTTCCGCGACGATTTCGACCCCGGGGCGGAAGTGCGCATTGAGAAACGCCTTGGCGGCAAAACCAAGGCCGCCCGCAGCGCCGGCGCCGGGCGCATCGCGGTGATCCGCGTTCAGATGCCGGGCGCAGACGTCGGCAAAGTGGGCCAGCATCGTGTCCAGCTTCTGCACCTGTTCCGGCGTCGCGCCTTTCTGCGGACCGAAGACATGCGAGGCGCCCTGCGGACCGCACAAGGGGTTGTCGACGTCGGAGGCGATGTCGATGCGGACGTGCGCCAGCCGCGGGTCCAGGCCGCGAGTGTCGATCGAGGCAAGCTGCCCCAGCGCGCCGCCGCCCGGCGGCAGGCTGTTGCCGCCCGCGTCCAGCAGGCGCAGGCCCAGCGCCGTCAGCATGCCGGCGCCCGCGTCGTTGGTGGCCGATCCGCCAAGGCCGAGGATGATGCGCGTGGCGCCCGCGTCCAGTGCCGCGCGCATCAGTTCGCCCACGCCGTGGCTGCTGGCGCGCATCGGGTCGCGCTTTGCCGGTGCAATCAATTCAAGCCCCGCCGCAGCGGCCATCTCGATGATGGCGGTGCCGTCTTCCAGCAGTCCCCAGACGGCATCGACCTTGTGCCCGAGCGCGTCGTTGACCGCGATCTGCCGTTCCTTGCCGCCGGTGGCCGCGAGGACGGCTTCGACGGTGCCTTCGCCGCCGTCGGCCATTGGGACGCAAACCGTATGCGCGCCGGGAAAGGCTGCCTTGACGCCGCGCGCAATGGCTGCGGCCGCATCCGGCGCGGAAACGCTTTCTTTGAACGAGTCGGGAGCGATGACGATTTTCACGGGTGTCGTTGGGCGCGTTGAGGGTCGGAAATGTCACCCATGATACCCGTGGCAACGCGGCCGGCGTACCATAGCGCTTTCGTTGTTTTTGCGAGAGTGGACCGCCATGCCTGTATTGCGCCGCACCAAAATTGTCGCCACCCTGGGACCCTCGACCTCGTCGCCCGAACGCATCGACGCGATGATTCGCGCCGGGCTGGACGTGGCGCGGCTGAACTTCTCGCACGGCAGCGCGGACGATCACCGCGAACGCGCGCGCATGGTGCGCGAGATCGCCGCCAAGCAAGGCCGCTACGTCGCCATCATGGGCGACCTGCAGGGTCCCAAGATCCGCATCGCACGCTTTGTCGACAAGCTGGTGCATCTGCAGGTGGGCCAGCCGTTCACGCTGTCGCGCGTGCATCCCAAGGACGCGGGTACTGCCAGCATCGTGGGCATCGATTACCCCGAACTCGTCACCGACTGCCGCGTGGGCGACGAGCTGCTGCTCGATGACGGCCGCGTCGTGCTGGTCGTCGACCGCGTCGAAGGCGACGAGGTCCACACCACCGTCACGGTGGGCGGCCCGCTGTCCAACAACAAGGGCATCAACCGCCGCGGCGGCGGCCTGTCGGCGCCCAGCCTCACTGACAAGGACCGCGTCGACATCAAGCTGGCCGCTGAAATGGAACTGGACTACGTGGCCGTGTCGTTCCCGCGCTATGGCAGCGACATCGACGAGGCCCGCACCCTGCTTGCCGCCGCCGGCAGTCAGGCGTGGATCATCGCCAAGATCGAACGCGCGGAAGCCGTGGCCGACGACGAAGCCCTGGACGCGCTGATCCGCGCCAGCGACGGCGTCATGGTGGCGCGCGGCGACCTGGGCGTGGAAGTGGGCGACGCCGAACTCGTGGGCATCCAGAAGCGCATCATCCAGCACGCGCGCACGCTGAACAAGGTCGTCATCACCGCCACGCAGATGATGGAGTCGATGATCTCCAGCCCCATGCCGACCCGTGCCGAAGTCTCCGACGTGGCGAACGCAGTGCTGGACTACACCGATGCCGTCATGCTGTCGGCCGAAAGCGCGTCGGGCCAGTACCCGGTGGAAACCGTGCAGGCCATGGCCCGAGTGTGCCTCGGCGCCGAAAAGCACCCCACCTCGACCAAATCGCACCATCGCGTGGGCGAAACCTTCACGCGCTGCGACGAGACCATCGCGCTGGCGGCCATGTATGCGGCCAACCATTTCCCCGGCGTGAAAGCCGTCATCGCGTTGACCGAAAGCGGCCATACGCCGCTCATCATGTCGCGCATCCGTTCAGGCGTGCCGATCTACTGCTACAGCCCGCACAGTGTGACGCAGAACCGCGTAACCATGTTCCGCGGGGTGTACACGATTCCGTTCTCGCCGTCGGACTACGATCCCGCGGACCTGTCCAACGCCGCCATCGACGAACTGCGCAAGCGCAATCTGGTGCAGACGGGCGACTGGGTCATCCTGACCAAGGGCGATTTCTACCGCGACAGCGGCGGCACCAACGGGATGAAGATCCTGCTGGTGGATTGAAGCGGACGCGTTGCGGCGCGGCGCGGGCGTGAATGCCGGCCGCCGCGCCCTGCGGTCAACCAAAGAACCAGTAGCAGACGCCGATCGCGGCCAGCACGCCGGCCAGGTCGGCGATCAGCGCGCAGCCCACTGCATGGCGGGCGCGCAGGATCCCTACCGATCCGAAATACACCGCCAGCACGTAGAACGTGGTCTCGGTGCTGCCTTGCACCACCGCAGCCAGCAGCGCCGGGAAACTGTCGACGCCAAAATGCGTCATGGTTTCCAGCATCATCGCGCGCGCCGCACTGCCCGAGAACGGCTTGACCAGCGCGGTGGGCAGCGCGTCCACGAACCGCGTGTCCCAGTTGGCCTGCGCGGCCACCCAGCGGATGCCGTCCAACAGGAAGTCCAGCGCGCCCGACGCGCGCAGCACGCCCACCGCGCAAAGCATCGCCACCAGATAGGGCAGCAGGCTCTTGGCGATGTCGAATCCTTCCTTCGCGCCCTCAATGAAGGCCTCGTACACGGGCACCTTTTTCCAGGCGCCCACGATCAGAAACGCCAGCAGAATGCCGAACAGCGTCAGGTTGCCCATCAGCGAGGACAGCGAGGAGATAGCGGCCGCCGACATGCTGGCCAGCAGCGCCATGAACCCGCCCAGCACCAACGCGGCGCCGCCCAGCCACAGCATGATGACGGGATCGGCCAGGCGCAGGCGCTGGCACAGCGCCACCGCCAGAAAGCCCGCCAGTGTGGACGCGCTGGTGGCCAGCAGGATGGGCAGAAATACCAGCGTGGGATCGGGCGCGCCCTGTTGCGCGCGGAACATGAACAGCGTGACGGGCAAGAGCGTCAGCGACGACGCATTGAGCACCAGGAAAAGGATCTGCGCATTGGTGGCGGTGTCGGGCTTGGGGTTGAGCGATTGCAGCTCGCGCATGGCGCGCAGGCCGATGGGCGTGGCGGCGTTGTCCAGCCCGAGGCCATTGGCCGCAAAGTTCAGCGTGATGAGGCCGATGGCCGGATGATTGCGCGGCACCTCGGGCATCAGACGCGCGAACAGCGGTCCCAGCAACCGCGCCAGCTTTTCGACGAGGCCCGCGCCTTCGGCGATGCGCAGGAAACCAAGCCACAGCGTCAGCGTGCCAAACAGCAGCACCATCACTTCCACGGACACGCGCGCCATGTCGAACAGGCTGGCGACCATCTGGCGAAAGACCTCGGGATCTCCGATGACCAGCCAGCGGTACAACGCGGCCGCGGCAGCGGTAAGAAAGAAGCCAAGCCAGAGTTTGTTCAGCATGCGGACGTGCCCGGACAGCGGTTGATTGCGCATCAGCGCGGCGACGCTCATTGTCGCAGAGTCGGTAAGCCGCAGCTTGGCCGCACGGCGCCAATTCTGGTACTTTGCCCCGATACGTCTTGTAGCGAACCACAGGGGGACCCATGGATTTCAACGCCTGGCGCCGGCGCCGCATTTCGGAACCCGCATACCGCTGGGCCCGCAATGCATTGCCGGCCATGTCGGCCACCGAACGCGAAGCCATCGAAGCCGGCGACAGCTGGTGGGACGCCGACCTGTTCACGGGCAACCCCGACTGGCGCAAGCTCCTCGCCGTGCCGCCCGCGACGTTGACGTCCGATGAGCAACGATTCATCGACGGTCCCGTGAGGCAGCTTTGCGGCATGCTGGACGAATGGGACATCTCTTGGAACCGCCGCGATCTGCCGCCGCAGGTCTGGGAGTTCCTGAAGGCGCAGCGCTTCTTCGGCATGATCATTCCGCGGCGCCATGGCGGCCTGGGCTTTTCGCCGTACGCGCACTCCGAGGTCGTGCGCCGCATTTCCGCCTATTCCATCACCGCCGGCGTCACGGTCATGGTGCCGAATTCGCTGGGACCCGGTGAGCTGCTCATGCAGTTCGGCACGCAGGCGCAGCGCGATTACTGGCTGCCGCGGCTGGCCGACGGCCGTGAAGTCCCGTGCTTCGGCCTGACCAGTCCCGAAGCCGGATCGGACGCGGCTTCTATGGTCGATACCGGCGTCGTGTGCCGCCAGGTCGTGGACGGCCGAGAGCTCATCGGCATCCGGCTCAACTGGCACAAGCGCTACATCACGCTGGGGCCGGTGGCCACCGTGCTGGGGCTGGCGTTCAAGATGTCGGACCCCGACGGCATCCTGGGCGGCGCCAAGGACATCGGCATTTCCGTGGCGCTGGTCCCCACGGATGCGCCCGGCGTCGACATCGGCCGCCGCCACCTGCCTGCGATGCAGGTCTTCCAGAACGGGCCCAACTCGGGGCGCGACGTCTTCGTGCCGCTGGATGCGCTGATCGGCGGCGTGGAGCGCGCCGGGCAGGGCTGGCAGATGCTGATGAGCGCGCTGGCCGCCGGACGCGGCATTTCGCTGCCGTCGCTGTCGGCCGCCGCCGCGGCGATGTGCGCGCACACCACTGGCATGTACGCCAGGGTGCGCGAGCAGTTCGGCATACCGATCGGCAAATTTGAAGGCGTGCAGGAGCGGCTGGCCAGCCTGGCCGGCAACGCCTATCTGGTCGAGGCCGCGCGCCGCCTGACCTGCGCCGCGCTCAACCAGGGCGTCAAGCCCGCGGTCGTGTCCGGCATCATGAAATACCACGCCACCGAGCGCATGCGCACGTCGGTGAACGACGCGATGGACGTGCACGCGGGCCGCGCCGTCATGGACGGTCCCAGCAATTACCTCGGCTCGCTGTACCGCGCCGTGCCCATCGCGATCACGGTCGAGGGCGCCAACATCCTCACGCGTAATCTGATCATCTTCGGGCAAGGCGCCATCCGCGCCCATCCCTACCTGATGCCGGAGATCCTGGCGCTGGGCAATCCCGACGAGGAACGCGGCATCGAGGTCTTTCACGATGTCTTCTGGCGCCATCTGCGCCACGCGGGCATGAACACGCTGCGCGCGATTGGCCGCGCCTGGACGGGCGGCATGCTGGCGCCCGCGCCGGCCTCGGGACCGGTGGCAGGCCATTACCGGAGGCTGGGCCGGTATGCGTCGGGCTTTGCGCTGCTGGCGGACGCCACGCTGGCGCAATTGGGCGGCGGCCTGAAGCGCCGCGAAATGATCTCAGCCCGGCTGGGCGACATCCTGTCCGAACTCTATCTGCTGTCCGCCGTGCTCAAACGCTGGGAAGACGAAGGCCGCAAGCACGATGACCTGCCGCTGGTGCGGTGGTGCATGGCGCAAGGCTACGCCAGCATCGAGAAAAGCATGGATCAGGTGCTGCGCAACTTGCCGGTCAAGGCGCTGTCGTGGGGCCTTCGGGCGGCCATTCTGCCCTTGCGGCTGGCCAAGGGCCCGGACGACGCGCTCACGCGCGAATGCGCCGAGCTGCTGCTCAAGCCGTCGCCCACGCATGTGCGGCTGGCGGCCGACCTGCAGCGCGAGCCCGGCGATGATCCGTTGGGCCTGTTGACCCGCGCCTTCGCGCTGGCCGACGCGGTGCAACCGATCCGCGACCGTCTGCGGCAGTCCAACGTGCGCGACTGGCGCGAGGCCCATCGGCGCGGGGCGATCACGGACGCGCAGGCGGCGCAGCTCGAAGCCGCGGAAGCGACCGTGCTGAAGGTATTGCAGGTGGATGATTTTGCGCCGGAGGCGCTGACGCCGCAGGGCGAAGGGGCGCCGGTTCGAGTGCAGGAGCAGGAGCAGCCGGAACCGCAGCAACCGGAACCGCCGCAGCAACCGCCGCAATCACCGCAACCGCCGCAACAGGAGAACGAGCCCCCCGCTGCGGCAAAACCCGCCGATAACCCCTAGTCGTCCTGGTTCGGGTCCATGCCCGGAAACAGGATTTCAGTGAAGCCGAACTTCGTGAAATCCTGGATCCGGGACGGATACAGGCGCCCGATCAGGTGATCGCACTCGTGTTGCACGACGCGCGCATGAAAGCCCTCGGCTTCCCGTTCGATCAGCTGGCCGTACGGATCGCGGCCGCTGTAGCGGATGTGGCGGTAGCGCGGCACCAGGCCGCGCAGGCCGGGCACCGACAGGCAGCCTTCCCAGCCGTCTTCCATCTCGTCCGACAGCGGCGTGATGACCGGATTGCACAGGATCGTCTGCGGCACCGGCGGCGCGTCGGGATAGCGGTCGTTGCGGTCGAAACCGAAGATCACCAGTTGCAGGTCCACGCCGATCTGCGGCGCGGCCAGGCCCACGCCCTGCGCGGCCGCCATGGTCTCGAACATGTCGTCGATCAGGGCGTGCAGCTCAGGGGTGTCAAAACGATCCACGGGCGGCGCCACGCGCAGCAGCCGCGGGTCGCCCATTTTCAGGATGGGATGGATCATGGCCGGTGTCCGGGTCAGTCCTGGCGGTCTTTCTTCTGGATGAACTCGATCTTGTAGCCGTCGGGATCTTCCACGAAGGCAATGACCGTCTTGCCGTGCTTCATGGGGCCGGCTTCGCGGGTGACCTTGCCGCCGCGTTCCTTGACCTTGTCACAGGCTTCGTAGGCGTTGTCGACTTCGAGCGCGATGTGGCCGTAGCCGTTGCCCAGGTCGTACTTGTCGGTGTCCCAATTGTGGGTCAGTTCGATGACGGCGCCATCGACCTCGTCCTGATAGCCCACGAAGGCCAGCGTGAACTTGCCGTCCGGGTAGTCGTTGCGGCGCAGAAGGCGCATGCCAAGCACGTTGGTGTAGAAGTCGATGGACTTGTCCAGGTTGCCGACGCGCAGCATGGTGTGGAGCAGACGCATGGGAAGTTTCCTTAAGCGGTGAGGGGTTGGGGGAACAGCCGGGCATTTCCGGCGTGTTCGCGGGAGATTCCGATGTCGCGCAGCGCGCCGCCCATGGCGTCGACCGCCTGCCGCATCTGACTGGCGCCAAAGGCGCCGATGCAGCCGACCCGGAACGTGGGTTCTTCGGTGTTGGTGAAGTTGCTGATCACATACCCGCGCTGCTTGAGCGCATCCACGAAGAGCTGCAGGTGCCAGGTCGGGGCGTCCGGCGCGCGGACGTTGACGACGATGGGGCCTTGCAGCTCGGGCGGCAGGTATGGGGTCAGGCCAAGATCGATCACGCCATCATAGAGCGCGCGCATATTGGCGGTGTAGCGCGCCTGCCGCGCCTCGCGGCCTTCCTGGCGGAACAGTTCCAGCGCCACGGCCAGCGCCGCCAGCGTGGGCGCCGCGGGCGTGAAGCGGGGCCCGGCGTTGGGCGCGAGCGTGTGCTGATAGATGTCCGCCAGGTCGAGCGACCAGCTTCCGGCGTTGCCGCGCGCGGCGTCCAGGCTGTCGCGGCGCGCGACGACGAAGGCGGCGCCGGGCAGGCCTTCCAGGCATTTGTTCGCGGTCAGCACCACGGCGTCGACCGCGGGCAGGGCCCGCAGTTCGAGCGGCAGGGCGCCAAAGGCGGACACCGCGTCCACGATCACGCGGCGTCCCAGCGCATGGGCGATGCGCGCCAGATGAGGCACGTCGTGGCAGATGCCGCTGCCGGTTTCGCTGTAGACCAGCGCCAGGTGCGTGAGCGTCGGGTCGCGTTCCAGCGCGTCGGCAACCGCTTGCGGATCCACGCGCTCGGTCGTGCCCACCGCAAGCGGCACGGCGACGCGGCCGGCCTCGCCGGCCAGCTTCTGCAGACGGGCCGCATAGGCGCCGGTGGACGGCGCCAGCACGCGGCCGCCGGGCGGCACGAAAGTCCGGATGGCGGCTTCGACCGCGAAATGGCCGCAGCCGGGTAGCGCCAGCGCCACGTGTTCGTCCGCGCCGGCCTGCGCAATGGCCAGCACGCCGTCGCAGACCTGCCGGTACAGGGTTCGGAAATCGTTGTCCCACGGCGCGTAGTCCTGCGCCATGGCGGCCTTCACCCGCGCATCGGTCGTGACCGGGCCCGGAATCAGCAGCAACATTTCGATTCTCCTTGGAGCGCGATAGACGCTGGTGTGCCCCGGCGCCTCAGAACTGAGGCAGCGAGGCGGGATCGTGACGCCGCAGGATGTTCTTGGCGTCTTCGAAGTCGGGCAGGATCTGGCCCACTTCGCGCCAGAAGTCCTGACTGTGGTTCATCTCGCGCAAATGGGCAAGCTCGTGCGCGATGACGTAATCGATGATGGCGGGGGCGAAATGGATCAGGCGCCAGTTCAGCATGATGTTGCCGTCGCTGGTGCAGGAGCCCCAGCGGGTGGCGGCCGACGACAGGCGCCAGCGGCGTATCTTCAACCCGCTGATCTGCAGGAAGTGGGCCAGCCGCGTGCCGAACCAGGCGCCCGCGCGCTGTTGCAGCCAGGCTTGCGCCGCATCGCGGATGCGGCCCTGGTCGGCATTGGATGGCAGCGCCAGCCACAGCGTTTCGCCATCCTGCGGCGCATCGGCGTCGCCGGACAGATTGGCCTGGCGGCTGTCGCCGCCCACGCCGATGATGATGCGGCGGCCCAGATACGGAAGTTCGCCGCCTGCCTGCCAGCGCGTGTGCGCCATCGCAAGCTGCTGCTTGCGGGCATGCCATTCACGCAGCTTGGTCAGGATCCAGCGGGATTTCTCGCGCACCGCATCGTCGATCTGCGTCAGCGTCACCCAGTTGGGCGCGGTGACGCGCAGGCCGTCGTCGGTGATGACGAAGCCGATGCTGCGCCGCCGTGAGCGCAGCAGCACGAAACCGATGGGTTGCTGTTCGGTGGGCACCTCGCGCCAGCGCGCGCCGGGCGGCAGCGGGTCGGGGCAGGGCGTGGGCACACGTGAGGCGGCGTTGGGCGAGAGCGTCAGCAGCGGCTCGCCGGTGGCGGCGGGCGTCTTGGCGGCATCGGGAAACAGGTTGGCGGGCGTGACGGGCCGGGGAGTGTCAGGACGGTGAGCCTGGGGCCCGGCGGACGGCGCCCGGGGGGCGGCCGTCGGCGTCGGCACGGCGATCAACGGCGGCGCGCCCGCGGGCGCGTCGTCTTCCTGCGTACCAAACAGGAGTTCTAGCTGATCAGTGCTGGGCATACCTTTCGGGGTTGAGACGCCGCATTTCCCCTTCGATCCAGTCCTGAACCTTCTGGTTCAGTTCTTCGGGGGTAAGACCCTTGGATTCTATCGCGGGACCGATCGACAGGGTGACCATGCCGGGATACTTGACGAAAGCGTTGCGGCGCCAGCATTCGCCGGCGTTGTGCGCCACGGGAATGACCACGGCGCCGGTGCGCGACGCGAGCAGCGCACCGCCCATCTTGAAACGCCCGGCCTGGCCCGGCGGCACGCGCGTGCCTTCGGGAAACAGCAGCGGCCAGCGGCCTTCGTTCAAACGGGTCTGGCCTTGTTTGACCACCTGTTCGAAGGCGTCGCGGCCCTTGGCGCGGTCAATGGCGATCATGCGCAAGAGCGCCAGGCCCCAGCCGAAGAACGGCACCATGTGCAGTTCTTTCTTGTAAACGAAGCAAACTTCGCGCGGCATGTAGGCCGGGAAGAACAGGGTTTCCCAGGCCGACTGGTGCTTGGACAGCAGCACCGCGGGGCCGTCGGGCAGGTTTTCCCAGCCCTTGACCTGCCAGCGGATGCCGCAGAAGACCTTGGCGCCCCAGATGGCCAGGCGGGGCCAGCCCACCGTGAGCTTGTAGCGCCAGTGCAGCGGCAGCGGCGCCCACAGGATGCAGGCGAAGGCGTATGGGATGACCGTGACGGCCAGGAACACGAAATACAGGAAGGAACGAAGCCGGGCCATCGGGTCACGCGTCCTGCAGCAGGGCGTCGGCCACGGCCGACAGGTCGTTGCAGACGCGCGTGTTGTCCGGCAGTCCGCCCTTGGCTTGGGTCTTGGCGCCGTTGCCCGTCAGCACCAGCCACGGCGAGCACCCGGCGGCCGACGAGGCCTGCAGGTCGCGCAGCGAATCGCCCACGGCCGGGACACCGGCCAGATCGATGTCGTAGCGATGACCGATCTGCTCGAACATGCCGGGACGCGGCTTGCGGCAGGTGCAGTCGTCGTCGGGGCCGTGCGGGCACATGAAGATGGCATCGACGCTGCCGCCTACCGCGGCGAGCTCGCGTCGCATCTTGGTGTGGATGGCCGTCAGCGTGTCCATGTCGAACAGGCCGCGCGCCAAGCCCGATTGGTTGGTGGCAACCACCACCTTCCAGCCGGCCTGCGTGAGGCGCGCGATGGCCTGCAGGCTGCCCGGCAGCGCGATCCATTCGTCGGGCGTCTTGACGAAGGCGTCGCTGTCCTGATTGATGACGCCGTCGCGGTCGAGGATGATGAGCTTCACTGGGCGAGCCTGGAAATGTCGGCGACCTGGTTCATCAGGCCATGCAGTTGGGCCAGGAGGGCGAGCCGGTTGGCGCGCACGGCCGGGTCCTCGGCCATGACCATGACGTCGGCAAAGAACGCGTCGACCGGTTCGCGGGCCTGGGCCAGCGTGGACAGGCTGCCGGCGAAGTCGCCGTCGGCAAGCTGCGCCTCGGCCTTGGGACGCAAGGCGGCCACGGCGGTGGCCAGGGCCTTTTCGGCCGGCTCCACCAGCGCGGCGTCGTTCACCGCGCCGATCTCGCCTTCGGCCTTCTTGAGCAGGTTGCCGATGCGCTTGTTGGCGGCGGCCAGGCTGGCGGCCTCGGGCAGCTGCGCAAACGCGGCGGCGGCGCGCACGCGCTCGGCCACCTGGTGCAGCGGCGGGGTCAGCGCGATCACGGCCTCGACCGCGTTGCGGTCGAAGTCGTTGATGAGCTGATTGCGATAGCGCTCATAAATGAAGGTGCGGACCTCGGCCAGCGTGTCGCCCGGAATCTTGTCCGCCGGGAACGTGCCGGCGGCCAGCTGCAGCAGGCCGTCCAGCGTCAGCGGACCGTTCTGGCTGATCTTCAGCCAGCCGCCCGCGGCCAGTTGTTCGAAGGCGCTGATCAGGCCCAACGCGGCGCGGCGCAGGCCGAAGGGGTCGCGTTCGCCGGTGGGGGCCAGGCCGATGGCCCAGATGCCGACCAGCGTTTCGACGCGTTCGGCGATGAACAGCGTGGCGGCGGTCAGGGTGTCCTGCGACACCGGTGCGTCGTAGCGGTTGCGGTACTGCGTGCGCAGGGCTTCGACGACGCTGGCGGGTTCGCCGTCGCCAGCGGCGTAGTACGCGCCCATGATGCCTTGCAGCTCGGGGAATTCACCGACCATGTTCGAACCGAGGTCGGCCTTGGCCAGCATGGCGGCGCGGTCGGCGGCGGACACGTCGCCGCCCAGCTCGCCGGCGATGCCGCGGGCGATGGCGCGCACGCGCTCGACGCGCTCGAGCTGGGTGCCCAGCTTGTTGTGATAGACGATGGAGCCCAACTGTTCGACACGCGCGGCCAGCGGCGTCTTGCGGTCGGTTTCAAAGAAGAACTGCGCGTCGGCCAGACGGGGGCGCACCACGCGCTGGTTGCCTTCGACGATGTTCACCGGGTTGTCCGTGCGCATGTTGCTCACGATCAGGAAGCGGTGCGTGAGACGGCCCGTTGCCGGGTCGAACAACGGGAAGTATTTCTGGTTCAGCCGCATGGTCAGGATCAGGCATTCCTGCGGCACCTGCAGGAACTGTTCCTCGAACTGGCCCACGTAGACGGTGGGGTGTTCGACCAGCGCGGTCACTTCATCCAGCAGGGCGGCCACTTCGGGGTCGTCGCCCAGCGTGGCGGACAGGCGGGTCGCTTCTTCTTGTAACTGGCGCTGGATCTCGGCGCGGCGCGCCTCGAACGACGCCACGACGTGGCCCTTTTCCGCCAGCGCGGCAACGTAGGCGTCGGCATCGGCGATAACCACGGCGCCTTCGCTCATGAAGCGGTGGCCCAGGGTTTCGCGGCCGGCGGCCAGGCCCAGCGCCGACACCGGCACCACGTCCGCGCCGAACAGGGCGATCAGGCCGTGCGCCGGGCGCACGAACTTGACGGTGGAGACGCCGTCGGCCAATTGGTAACGCATCACCTTGGGGATGGGCAGGCCGTCGATGGCGGCTTCGATGCCTTCCTGCAGGCCGGCGGCCAGTTGCGCACCCGCGGCCGTGCCGCGCGCCACCAGGTAGTCCTGCTTGCCGTCGGATTCACGGTCCAGCGTGGCGAGGTCGATGTTTTCAAGGCCCTTGGCGGCCAGCTTCTTTTGCAGTGCAGGCGTGGCCTTGCCGTCTTCGGTCAGGCCGATCTTCACGGGCATCAGCTTTTCGGCATAGGCCTGGTCGGGCGCCTGCGCCAGCACGGCGGACAGGTGGACGGCCAGGCGGCGCGGCGTCGAGTACGGCGTCACGGCGCAGCCTTCGGCCAGCAGGCCGTGGCGGTCCAGCGTGGCGCGCACGCCTTCGGCAAAGGCCTGGCCCAGCTTCTGCAGGGCCTTGGGCGGGAGTTCTTCGGTCAGCAGTTCGACCAGCAGCGGGCGGATGTTCGTCGTCATTTATGCAGCCTCCCCGGCGGCCTTGTCGCGGCCCAGCATGGGAAAGCCCAGTCGTTCGCGGGAATCGTAGTAGGCCTGCGCGACGGCGCGCGACAGGTTGCGGATGCGGCCGATGTAGGCGGCGCGCTCGGTCACGCTGATCGCGCCGCGCGCGTCCAGCATGTTGAAGGTGTGCGCGGCTTTCAGCGCGGCCTCGTAGGCCGGCAGCGCCAGCGGCACGTCCATCAGGCGCTTGGCCTCGGCTTCGTAGTCGTTGAAATGCGCAAACAGCATCTCGGCCGACGAGTGTTCGAAGTTGTAGGTGGATTGCTCGACTTCGTTCTGGTGGAACACGTCGCGGTACAGCACGCGGTTGCCGTTGGCGCCTTCCGTCCAGACCAGGTCGTACACGCTTTGCACGTCCTGCAGGTACATGGCCAGGCGTTCCAGGCCGTAGGTGATTTCACCGGTGGTGGGCGTGCAGTCCAGGCCGCCGACCTGCTGGAAATACGTGAACTGCGTCACTTCCATGCCGTTCAGCCAGACTTCCCAGCCCAGGCCCCAGGCGCCGAGCGTGGGGTTTTCCCAGTCGTCCTCGACGAAGCGGATGTCGTGCTGCGTAGGATCGATGCCCAGCGCCTTCAGCGAACCGATATACAGATCCAGGATTTCCGGGGGCGCGGGCTTGAGCACGACCTGGTACTGGTAATAGTGCTGCAGGCGGTTGGGGTTCTCGCCGTAGCGGCCATCCTTCGGGCGGCGGGACGGCTGCACATAGGCGGCGCGCCAGGGCTCCGGGCCGATCGCGCGCAGGAACGTGGCCGTGTGCGAGGTGCCGGCGCCGACTTCCATGTCGTAGGGCTGCAGCAGGGCGCAACCCTGTTTGTCCCAGTATTCCTGGAGCGTAAGGATGATTTGCTGAAAGGTGAGCATAGGATTCTTGGAATTCGGCCGCCGGGCAAAAACTGCCCTGCGCGTGGGAAACCCGGCATTTTAACTGGCCTGCGGCCGCAGCGGTCCCCGGTGGGGCCGTAGCCGTTACATCTGAGGCTGAGGGCGTCCCCGAATGTGCCCCTGGTGGACACGCGCCGGCCTTTGCCTGCGCCCGCAAACCAATGGTCGTATGATTCCGGGTTGAGCCTGAGTCTTATATAAAACCCGGAACCCGATTCCGAGAAATTCGCGAAAAAGGAGCAGTCCCATGTCTGACCTGATCACGGTGGAAGTCACCGACGGCATCCAGATCATCACGATCAACCGTCCCGAGGCCAAGAACGCCATCAACCTGGAAACCGCCGTGGCCATGGCCGCCGCGCTGGACCAGCTGGACAGCCGTGACGACGTGCGCATCGGCATCCTGACGGGTGGCGGCGGCACATTCTCGTCGGGCATGGACCTGAAGGCATTCGCCGCGTCCGGCCAGCGTCCTTACGTCGAAGGCCGCGGTTTTGCCGGCCTGAACGAACGCCCGCCCAAGAAGCCGCTGATCGCCGCCGTCGAGGGCTACGCCCTGGCGGGCGGTTGCGAAATGGCGCTGGCTTCCGACCTGATCGTGGCCGCCAGCAACGCCAAGTTCGGCCTGCCCGAGGTCAAGCGCGGCCTGGTGGCTGGCGCCGGCGGCCTCCTGCGCCTGCCGCGCCGCCTGCCGTACCACATCGCCATGGAAGTCATCCTGACCGGCGAAATGCTGAGCGCCGAACGCGCCCACGCCTTCGGCCTGGTCAACCGCCTGACCGAACCGGGCGGCGCCCTGGCCGGCGCGCTGGAACTGGCCCGCGCCATCGTCGAGAACGGCCCGCTGGCCGTCCAGACCGCCAAGAGCATCGTCGCGCAAGGCGGCGACTGGGACCAGGAAGGCATGTTCGACCGCCAGCGCCCGCTAATCGCGCACATCTTCACTTCCGCTGACGCCAAGGAAGGCGCCACCGCCTTCGCCGAGAAGCGCAAGCCGGTGTGGCAAGGCAAATAGGGCGTCCAATACTTTCACCTCGCGGCCGCTAGCCGGCCGCGTTTCACGTTTCCCCCTCCAGACCTGCAAATCGCCATGTCCGTCATCATTAAAGAAGAAGACTTGATCCAGTCGATAGCCGATGGCATCCAGTTCATCAGCTATTACCACCCCGTCGATTACATCCGCCACCTGGCGCGCGCCTACGAGCGCGAGGAAAGCCCGGCCGCGCGCGATGCGATGGCGCAGATCCTGACCAACTCGCGCATGTGCGCCGAGGGCAAGCGTCCGCTGTGCCAGGACACCGGCATCGTCAACGTCTTCCTGAAGATCGGCATGAGCGTGCGCTTTGACACCAAGCGCACCCTGCAGGAGCTCTGTGACGAAGGTGTGCGCCGCGGCTATCTGAATCCGGACAATCCGCTGCGCGCCTCCGTGCTGGACGACCCGCTCTTCGCGCGCAAGAACACGCGCGACAACACGCCCTGTATCCTGCACGTCGAGCTTGTCCAGGGTGACAAGGTCGACGTGCAGATCGCCTCGAAGGGTGGCGGTTCCGAGAACAAGACCAAGTTCGCCATGCTGAACCCCAGCGATTCGCTGGTGGACTGGGTGCTCAAGACCGTTCCGTCGATGGGCGCCGGCTGGTGCCCGCCCGGCATGCTGGGCATCGGCGTTGGCGGCACGGCCGAAAAGGCCATGCTGATGGCCAAGCAGTCGCTGATGGAAGACATCGACATGTATGAACTGCTGGCCCGCGGCCCGCAGAACAAGCTGGAAGAGCTGCGCATCGAGATCTACGAAAAGGTCAACGCGCTGGGCATCGGCGCCCAGGGCCTGGGCGGCCTGACGACCGTGCTGGACGTCAAGATCAGCACCTTCCCGACGCACGCGGCCTCCAAGCCCGTCGCCATGATCCCGAACTGTGCGGCCACGCGCCACGCGCACTTCGAGCTGGACGGCTCGGGCCCCGCGCGCCTGGATCCGCCGTCGCTGTCCGAATGGCCCGAAGTGCACTGGGCGCCGGACTACAACAAGTCCAAGCAGGTCGACCTGAACACGCTGACCAAGGAAGAAGTCGCCAGCTGGAAGCCGGGCCAGACCCTGCTGCTGTCGGGCAAGATGCTCACCGGCCGCGACGCCGCGCACAAGCGCATCCAGGACATGCTGGCCAAGGGCGAACCGCTGCCCGTGGACTTCACCAACCGCGTCATCTACTACGTGGGTCCGGTGGATCCGGTGGGCGATGAAGTGGTCGGCCCGGCAGGCCCCACCACCGCCACGCGCATGGACAAGTTCACGGACATGATGCTCGAGAAGACGGGCCTGATCTCGATGATCGGCAAGTCCGAGCGCGGCCCCGTCGCGATCGAGGCCATCAAGAAGCACGGCTCGGCCTACCTGATGGCCGTCGGCGGCGCTGCCTACCTGGTGTCCAAGGCGATCCGCGGCGCCAAGGTGCTGGGCTTTGCGGACCTGGGCATGGAAGCCATCTATGAGTTCGACGTGAAGGACATGCCGGTGACGGTGGCGGTCGACGCTCAGGGCACCTCGGTCCACACGACCGGCCCGAAGGAATGGCAGGCCAAGATCGGCAAGATCCCGGTTGCCGTTGCCTGAACGCCTTGACTGCATGAAGTCCGAATTGGCCGCTGACATCAGCGGCCAATTTTTTTGACGGATTTTTTGCCGGGTGCGCGGCGCAATCGATGTATATACTCCGTCCGTCGTTCCGGGATAGTTCAGCGGCAGAACATTCGGCTCCAGTCCGGATAGGCGCTGGTTCGAATCCAGCTCCCGGATCCCTTCCTCTTTTCCAAGCGACGCAGCATGGATGACGCGCCGGATGCGCACGGGGCGGGTGGCGGCTATGCCGCGGCCATGCTCGCCAAAGCCTTCCTGACCCTCGAGACCCACCCGGACCCCGCCGTGCGCGAGCGCGCGGCCGTGCGCGTCGAACGCTGGCGCCAGGTGCTGCGCATGCGCTGGACGGTTCGGCCAGCTATGGTTCCGCCACGCCGCTGCCCGGGATTCCCAACTGGGTGACGCTGGACGTCGCCACCGGCGGCTTTGCCACGGGCGATCTGCTTGCCGGCGGACCCCTGACGTCCTACGAGCGCGAATTGGCGGCGACGCTTTCCGGCATCACGCCGGGCAGCGAACGGCGCGATCTCAATGCCTGGTTTCTCAGCGAGGCCGGCGTCGCGCAGCTGCAAGACCGCCTGGCGCGTGGCGACTATCGCATCGAGGTGCCGGAAGAAGCTGCGCTGGCCGTGGTGGCGTGGCTATTGGGTCAAGGGCTTGGCGACGCCGCGCGGGAACTGGTCGCGGTGGTGGCGCCGTTCTTCGACCGGCTGCGATTCTTCCCCGCGCCCGGACCGGCTGATGAGGCGTCGGGCGCCGATATCCATGTCAGCACGGCGGGCGACGTTGCCGCCCGACTGTCGACCCTTCCGGCGCAGCCGCGCATCGCGGCGCAGCGCGCGGCCGTTCAGAACCTGCTGCCCGTTTACGATCGCACCGTCGCGCTGTTCCTTGAAACGGTCGAAGACGATTGGCCGTGCCGGCGTTATCCGCAGGATTGGCGTCAACGCGCGCAGGCGCTGACGAACGAAATCAATGCCGCCCAGGACAGCGGCCAGTTGCCGGCCGGCACGTCGCGCAGACATCGCCACAAACGCGAGCTCTTCGGCCTGCTGGCGCAATGCGCGCAGGACGCTGCCAGCCTGACCGGCAGGCAGGTCGGCCGCATACGCCGCATCGTCCGCGATTTCGTGGCCGCGCATGGCGAGCCCGGGTCCGCGGAGCACGAGGCCCTGCGCCAACGTCAGCGCGAGGATGTTTCAGCAGTGGGATTCCATGAGATCGCGCGCGTGGTGGCCGCTCGCTTGCGGAATCATCCGCCGACGGCCGGCGTGCGCGACCTGGCCCCGGTGCTGGCGCCGATGAGTGCGACCGAAGCCGCAACGCTCCAATTGCCGCCGGGCGTGCAGGTGCCGGCGCCCATCGCGCGCCGTGCGCAGCGCTGCCAGAGCGGCACGCTGGCCGACCTGGTGACGCGGGAACTGATCACCTCCTCGGACTTCCTGGCGACGCTGACGCCGCAGATCACGTCGGGTCTGCAAAGCGGCGGCTTCGACGATGCGGCATTGCGCACGCTCTACAGCGCTTGTTATCGCGCGTTCCGCCGGCGCCGATCGCTACTCCTGGTCAATCTTGAACGGCAGGCCTCGTTCGACCGGTTGCCCTGGATCGCGGCCCTGGAGAATCTGCGGCATCCCGCGCGGCAGGATGCCGACGCGGCGCGCGCCGCGCTGACGGAAATCGCGGAACTCGCGCTGGCGTCATTTCCGCATGCGCCCGTGCCGAACAAGCTGCTGCAGGAACTGCATGCGCTTGCCGAGCGCGCGCAATGGACGCTGCCGCTGGTGGACGAGGTGGCGGCGGACATCTTCATGGGGCGATTCGGACGCAAGTTCCAGGAGGCGGCGCAATGCGCGGCGGCGCTGCTCGGCGACTGTCTGTACACCCGCTACTTCGACATCGACGCCCGCCAGGTGCTGGCGTTGCCGTTGCCGCGGATATCACGTGGCCAGGACGCCGGCGCCGATGCGTTCGACCGGCTTTGCATCACGCGCGCCGGCGTACAGCCAGGATTCGGCCAAGTGGGCGCCAACGGCATGGTCATCGAGCAGCAGCAGATCCTGACGACGCAGAATCTTGCCGTGCTGGTGAAGGGCGCAGGGCTGGATGAGAGACTGCGTGACCAGTACGGCCGCATGGCGATGGCCGGCTTCGAATGGATCTGCGCGCGCCATCAGATGAAGATCCACGATTGGCACGCGTGTGTGCGGATGACCCGCAACACCGCCTACGCATGGCGGCAGGGGCTGTTCTTTCTGTCGATGCTGCCGCAGGGGGCGCAGGCCGCGACGATCGCCGCAATGGATGCGCATTTCCGGGCGCAGAGCAGGGCGTTTCGCGATCGCTTCGAACCCGTGATTCGCGGCCTGCACGTGGCGGCAGGCGGCCAGCGGCTGCCGCAGCATGACGCCGGCCCGCAAGGCGCGCGCGTGTTTCGAGGCTGGTTCAACACGCGCCACTGGCTGCTCGACGGCATGCACTGAGCCGCGCGGCGATGCCGGGGGTGACGCTGCAGCGTGCTGCCGCGCCTTCCCCCCCCCGGCTTACTTCCGAAACGCCGCAATCGCCTCCGCCGACTTGCCCAGCACGTCGCGCAGCACTTCCTCGGTATGCTCGCCCAGCATCGGTGGCGCGCGGCGGTACACGACGGGAGAATCCGAAAACCGCAGCGGACTGGCCGTCACGGGCGCCACGCCGCCCGCCGGATGCGGCATGTCGCGACGCAGCTGCCGCGCCTGCGCCTGCGGGTGCGCAAACGCCTGCGCGATGTCATTGATCGGCCCACACGGCACGCCCACCGCCTCCAGCTTGGCAATCCAGTCATCACGCCGGCCTTCGCGCATGATGTCCGTCAGGATGCCGATCAGCTCCACGCGGTTGGTGACGCGCAGCCGGTTTGTGGCAAAGCGCGGATCGTCGCCCAGCTCCGGCACGCCGATGGCGCGGCAGTAGGCGCGGTACTGCGATTCGTTGCCCGTGGCGACGATCAGGTGGCCGTCGCTGGCCGCAAACACCTGATAGGGCACCACATTCTGATGCGCGTTGCCGGCGCGCGTGGGCGCCACGCCCGAGTTGAAGTAGTTGGAGTTCTGGTTCGCCAGCAGGGCCACGTGGCTATCCAGCAGCGCAATGTCCAGATGCTGGCCCTGACCGCTGCGATGACGCTCCTGCAGGGCCGCCAGCACCGCTACGGTGGCGTACATGCCGGTCACGATGTCGGTGACCGCCACGCCCGCCTTCTGCGGCCCGCCGCCGGGCAGGTCGTCGCGCTCGCCCGTGATGCTCATCAGCCCACCCATGCCCTGGATCATGAAGTCGTAGCCGGGCCGCTGCGCAAACGGACCATCCTGGCCGAAGCCGGTGACCGAGCAATAGATGAGGCGCGGGTTGATGGCTTTCAGGCTTTCATAATCCAGCCCGTACTTGGCCAGTCCGCCCACCTTGAAGTTCTCGACCAGAATGTCGCTGACCGCCGCCAGTTCGCGAATCAGCGCAGCGCCTTCGGGCGTGGCCATGTCGGCTTCGACCGAGCGCTTGTTGCGGTTGGCGCTGAGGTAATACGCCGATTCGTTGGTGTCCTGGCCATTCCCGTCCTTCAAAAAGGGCGGTCCCCACGCGCGGGTGTCGTCGCCGACGCGCGGGCGTTCGATCTTGATGACGTCGGCGCCCAGGTCGGCCAGGTTCTGCGTGCACCACGGGCCGGCCAGGATGCGCGACAGGTCCAGCACGCGGATGCCGTCAAGCGGAGGCGGGCGCGTCATGATTGCACCGTCGCGGTGCCGTGGCTCATGACCACGATGCCGCGCTCTTTCGCGCGGGCAATGAAGCGGATCTGACCATCCGGCATACGCCACATGTCGCACTGCAGCGTCTCGCCCGGATAGACGGGGGCCGAGAACCGCGTATTCAGGCTGGTGAGCCGCGCCGCGTCGTAGTCGCAGAAGGTCTTGACGATGGCATGCGCCGCCACGCCGTACGAGCACAAGCCGTGCAGGATGGGCCGGGGATAACCCGCCTGGCGCGCGACCTCCGGGTCTGCGTGCAGCGGATTGCGGTCGGCGTTCAGGCGATACAGCAGCGCCGCGCTGGACGGAATGCGCAGCTCGCAGCGCAGTTCCGGGTCGCCATCGGGCGCGGCGGGCAGGGCCTCGGGGCTGGCATCGCCGTCGCCGAATCCGCCATCCCCGCGGCAGAACGTGCTGGAGCGCAGCGTGGCCAGGCATTGCCCGTCTTCGTCGTGCAGCGTGCGTTCGCTGACGATGATGGCGCCTTTGTCCGCACCCTTGTCGATCACGTGCGTGTTGCGCGTTTTGCCGGTGACGACGCCCGACACCGGCAGCGGCGCGTGCAACGTCAGCCGCTGCTCGCCATGCACCACTTTCACCCAGTCCACCGTCGAGCGCGGGTCGCTGACCCAGAAGCCCGGGTAGCCGAGGATCACGCTCATCGTCGGGAACGCGCGCAGGTCCTTTTCGTACACGTAGCGCAACTGTCCCGCGTCTTCCGGATCCTGTCCCAGGCCGATGCCCAGCGCATACAGCATCGTGTCCTTCTGTTCATAACGCTGACGCACATCGTCAAAGCGCCAGTCCTTCACGGTTGCATAGTTCAACGGCATGTGGCGGCCTCAGATGGGATCCCAGTCGATCACGTCGGGCGAACGCTCCAACGCGTAGAAGTGCTTGCGCATCGCGGGCGCGGCGATCTCGGCGATGCGCTCCGGCGTCCAGCCTTCGCTGTGATGCACCGTGCGCAGCGGGCGGGGCTGGCTCATCAGCATGATCTCGTTGGCGCGCACGGCGAAGATCTGCGCCGTGATCTCGCTGGCCGCGTCGCTGGCCAGAAACACGGCCATGGGCGCCACCTTGCCGGCCTCCATCTTTTTCAGCTTCTCGACGCGCGCCTTTTCTTCGTCGGTCTCCGCCGGAATGGAGCTCGTCATGCGGCTCCAGGCAAATGGCGCGATGCAGTTGGACCGCACGTTGTAGCGCGCCATGTCCAGCGCAATCGACTTGGACAACGCGACGATGCCCAGTTTGGCGGCCGCATAGTTGGCCTGTCCAAAATTTCCGATCAGCCCCGAGGTGGACGTCATGTGCACGAAGGCGCCAGACTCCTGTTCACGAAAGTAGGGCGCCGCCGCGCGGCTCATGTAGAACGAGCCGTTCAGGTGCACGTCGATCACCTGGCGCCATTCCTCTTCGCTCATCTTGTGGAAAACCCGGTCGCGCAGGTTGCCCGCGTTGTTGATCACGGCGTCCACCCGGCCGAATGCATCGATCGCCGTCTGCACGACGCGGCTGGCGCTGTCGTACGCGGCCACGCTGTCGGTGTTGGCGACGGCTTGGCCTCCCGCCTCCACGATTTCCTTCACGACCGCCTGCGCTGGGCCGTCCGCGCCGCCTTCGCCCGTGAGCGACACGCCGATGTCGTTCACCACGACCTTCGCGCCCGCCTCGGCCATTGCCAGCGCCACGCTGCGGCCGATGCCACCGCCCGCGCCCGTCACGATCACCACCTTTCCGGATACCAAGCCGCTCATTGCTTCTGACTCCTGTGCTGCGGCGCGCACGCCGTCTGTGGAAAACAGTTCCGCATCAACCCGTCTGGTTCATGGGCATGGCCTCATGGTAGATTCGACCCGGCATTCGAAGAATTCAAAATTAGAAATGCCCCCCTTCTGCGTGGTGGAACATGAGACATGATCTAACGGACCTGCGTTTGTTCTTGAACGTGGGCGAAACACTCAATCTGACCCGTGCTGCGGAACGCACTTTCCTGTCCTTGCCTGCGGCAAGCGCGCGGGTCAAGCACATGGAAGAGGCATTCAAGGCCCGTCTGCTGGTGCGCATGGCCACCGGCGTCGCGCTCACGCCCGCCGGCGAAGTGCTGCTCAAGCACGCCAATGCCGTCTTCCGCCAGCTCGAATGCCTGAATGCCGATCTGCAGCCCTACGCCAGCGGCCTGAAAGGCCGCCTGCGCCTGCTGGCCAACACCACCGCCACCAACTCCTTCCTGGCCGACGCGCTGTCCACGTTCCTTGCGGAGAACCCCGACGTCGACGTCGAGCTTGAGGAAAAAATCTCCGGCGACATCGTCATCGCGATCCGCGCGGGCGCCGGCGACCTGGGCCTTGTCGCCGGCAACATCGACGTCGAAGGCCTGGACGTCACGCCGCTGTTCCGCGACGAACTCACCGTCGTCACATCGCTGGACCATCCGCTGGCCGCGCAGAAGTCCGCGCATTTTGCCGATCTTGTAGACGCCTACCAGTTCGTCGGCATCCACCCGGACAGCGCGATCCAGACCTTCCTCGAAGACATCGCCAGCGGCCTGGGCAAGCGCATCTGCCAACGCGTCCACGTAGGCAGCTTTGAAGCCGTGTGCCGCATGGTCGAGGCCGGCGCAGGCATCGCCGTCGTGCCGCGCGCGTGCGCGGCGCGCTACAGCCGCCCTGATTTCCTGCACGTGTTGAAACTGGATGACCCCTGGGCGCTGCGAGATCGCCTGCTGTGCCGCCAGCGCGGCCGCGACCTGCCCAGTTTTGCCGAGTGCTTCATCGGCCACGTGCAACGCGCCGCACGCGGGCAGTAGGGGGGCTGCGACAGACAGGACGCCTGCAGCCAATCGCGCCTGCAACAGATAAGGCGTCCGCCACCCATGGCAGCCCGCGTCGTCGTCGTGCGCTTGCGACGCTGAAACGCCCGCGGTCGCTCACCTGAATGCACCGGTCGGGGTTTGCCCTGATCAGAATGTCCTAGCCCGTGTGCCGTAGCCCGGCCGCACCGCGAGATCACCGGGCGTGCAGTCCGTCCTTCCGGCAGCGCGAAAGAGGGGCTTTTGCAAATACGTAGCGGCGTCGATCCGCATTCGGCAAATAATAAAAAACAGCGGCGGGCGGCAGCACGCGATGTCCAGCCGTGACCAGAACAAAACTCAGGAGACTGCCGTGATTCATCAAGACCGCCGCCGCGTCCTCGCGGGGCTGGGCGCAGCCTGCGCCGCCGCCATGCTTCCATCCTGGGCCCGCGCCGCCATCTGGCCGGGCCACGCCGTCACCTTCATCGTTCCCTTTCCCGCCGGCGGCCCCGTCGACACCACCGCACGCTTCACCACGCAGCCCCTTGGCCAACTCTGGTCCGTGCCCACCGTCGTCGACAACAAGTCAGGCGCCGGCGGCATCGTCGGCGCCCAGTTCGCCGCGAAAGCAGAGCCCGACGGCTACAACTTCTTCTTCGCCTCCATCCACCACGCCGTTCTGCCCAGCCTGCGCAACAACCTCAGCTACGACATCACCACCGACTTCGTGCCAGTAGGCATGGCCGCGGTATTCCCCATCGTCCTCGTCGTCAACGCATCGCTGCCCGTCAACACCGTCAGCGAACTCATCGCCTACGCCAAACAGAACCCCGGCAAACTGTCCTTCAGTTCCTCCGGCACCGGCGGCGGCACGCACCTGGCCGGCGAACTCTTCAACGCCATGGCCGGCGTGCGCATCCAGCACGTCCCATACCGCGGCAGCGCACCCGCCATGCAAGACCTGCTCGGCGGCCAGGTGCAAGTCATGTTCGCCGACGGCCCCTCCGCCGTCCCCCACCTCAAAGGCGGCAAGATCCGCGCCCTGGGCGTCGGCAACCCCACACGATCCAGCATGGTGCCCGACATCCCCACCATCGCCGAATCCGGCCTGCCCGGCTACGAAGCCTACTCGTGGAGCGGCGTCATGGCGCCCAAAGGCACCCCGCCCGACATCGTCAAGCGCATCAACGCGGACATGGTGAAGGTCCTGTCGAACGACAGCACCGCAAAGGCAATGATCGCCGCCGGCGCGGAACCCAAGCCGGGTTCACCCGAGGAATTCGGAAAATTCGTGCGCGACGAAATCGCAAAGTGGCGCGACCTGATCAAGACCGCGAACATCAAGCTGGAGTGATCCGGTCGGAATCGTGAAGATCAGCGTGAACCGGGCTGGTCGGCACTGCCGACATCAACCGAGGAGTGACCTGACGCAGCGCGCGATTGCGCATCAGGTCACTCGCGCAACCGCGGTGGTGATCAGCGCACTGCGAACCAGTTGCCAGACAAACTGCCGTTCATGCCGCAAAACGGCGGCCCAAAGCCCTCATTCTTCACACCGGCAGGCGGCGTCTCAACCGTCACCAGCACCGCACCGCGGCGCTTGAGCGTCAGCGACCACGGCGGTCCATCCTGATAGATCACCGTCAGCGTGTCGCCCGACACAATGCCCCGGCCGCTCAAATCGCAAACCCAGTTCCCGCTATACGGCCGCGCCGAATTCGCCGCCACCAGAAACTCGCCACGCGAATTCTGCGTAACCTCGATCTCGCCCTCGATGTTCCTCCACTTGCCAACAAATCCGTCGGCCGGCTTGGGATTGATCGCTTTCAGAAACTCCAAGCGATATCGCATGGTGTCGGTAAGCGCCTGGAAAGGCGTGCTCTGCACGTAGGGCTCTGCATACGCTCTGTCGCGCACGCCCAGAAAGTACTTCTGATCGGCAACCAACGCCTTGGCCGCCTCGGCATCCAGTTGATCGCGCACGGCTTTGTATTGCTGCGCAATGGCAGCATCCTGATCCCCCAACCGCGAATTGCCGCAAAGAGACTTCTCAACCGGCGTGGAAGCCTTGGCGCAATTGAACGAGGGCGCGGCCACAACACTGCCAGCCATCGCCAGCGAAGCCGAAAGGACCAGATATCGAATCATGGTGTGAAGCTCTCCAGAGGATGTACAAGTCCGGCCGCCAACCGGCGCCGCATGACCGCGCAGTTTACCGGTGTTGCCGTCATCTCGGAGAGGGTGTCTGACACCCTGCGAGGACTATCGTGATGCCGGGGGTGTGCCTCAAGGGTGTCAGACATCTGCTACACCAGCGCACATCGCGAGCAAAAACACACCCAGAGTACGAACCCGCCACCGCAAGCGCGAAGCGCCATCCCCGAACGCAAGACACCGCGTAAGCGCCCGGAGGCCGCCCGCGCGGCCAACCGGCCGCGGGCCCCGCAAGACGCTCAAAACCCGCGCAAGCGCAGCCAAGAACCTCAAGAACTCAACCCGCCAAAGCGCCCGCCAAGCTGAAGCCACCCGAGCCCGGTGTGGCGTCGGCCTGGGGCGCGCGGGGCGTGTAGATGCGCCCGAGGGAATCGGAAGGCAGTCGCCGAAGGCGACAACGACGATGACGACGGGGCAGTCCGGAGCGAAGGCTCCGGACCGCAATCGTAGCCCCGCGCGCCCCAGGCCGACGCCGTGCCGTGCGCCAAAAGAACCATCCCCGCTAGCGGCTAAGCCGAGCGTCGGGAAACCCCCTTAAAAGCATCCCAATACTCCCCCTCCAACTGCGCCACCAGTTCCGCAACCCCCAACACCTCCTGCACAGCCCCCACCCCCTGCCCAGCACTCCAAACATCCTTCCAAGCCTTAGGCCGAGAACTCTTATCCATATTCGGAGGCGGCGTCACCCCATTGCTGCCCAACACAACAGGATCCAACCCCGCCGCCAAAATACTGGCCGACAAATAATTGGCCGGCACCCCCGAAAAGTAAGCCGTATAAGTCACATCCCCCGCCTGCGCCGCCAGCACCATCTCCCGATAAGCATCCCCCGCCAACGACTCCCGAGTAGCAATAAACCGAGTCCCCATATAAGCAAAATCGCACCCAAGCACCTGCGCAGCCAAAATATCCTTCCCATGGCTGATGCACCCCGACAACGCCAACGGCCCGTCATAAAAGGCCCGTATCTCATTCACCAGCGCAATGGGATTCATCTGCCCCGCATGTCCGCCGGCCCCTGCGGCAACCAGGATCAACCCGTCAACCCCCGCATCCAGCGCCCGCTTCGCATGCCGCACGTTCGTCACATCGTGATAGACCACCCCCCCATAGGCATGCGCCGCCTTCACCACCGCCTCCGGCGCATGCAGAGAAGTGATCAGCAACGGCACCCGCCGTTCCGCGCAGATCGCCAAGTCGCCTTGCCAGCGCGGATTGCTCGGATGCACGATCAGGTTCACCCCATAAGGCGCCACCTTCTCCCCCGGCGCCGCAAGACGCCGCGCCGCCAGTCCATCTTCGATCCGCGTAATCCACTCGTGCAACTGCTCCTGTGGCCGCGCGTTCAACGACGGAAACGTCCCGATGATCCCCGCCGCGCACTGCGCGACCACCAGTTGGGGCCCCGACACCAGAAACATCGGGGCGCCGATCACAGGCAGGCGGATCTGGTCTCGCAAAGCGGACGGGGAATTCATCGTGATGCTCCGGGGAAAATCAGTTGGCCTGAATGTTCGCGGTCTGGATCACGTCCGACCACAACGCGTACTCGCGGTCGATCCGCGCCTGCAGCGCCTTCGAATCGCCCGCGTTGATCGTGTACCCGCCTTCCGTCATCGCCTGGCGGAAAGCCGGATCCTTCGACACCTCCGACAGCGCCTGTGTCAGCCGCGCCGTCACCGCATCAGGCAGCTTCTTCGGCCCCACCAGCGCATACCAGCCCACCACCTCGTAATCCTTCATCCCGGCCTCCATCATCGTCGGCACGTCCGGCAGCTCCGGATTGCGCGTCTTCGACGTCACCGCCAGCGCCCGCGCCTTGCCGCTTTTCACGAATGGAATCGCCGTGCTCGTGATGTCGAACATGAACGTCACCTTCCCGCTCACCACGTCCATCATCGCCGGTGAATTCCCCCGATACGGTACGTGCAGCATCGACGCCTGGCTCTGCTTCTTCAACAATTCAGCCGAAAGATGATTCGACGCCCCGATCCCCGCTGACCCGAACGACACCGCCTCCGGATGCTCCCGCGCATAGGTGACGAGTTCGCCCACATTCGCCGCCGGAATCTGCGGCCCGATCAGCAGCACGTTCGCGTAATCCACCACCAGGCCGATCAGCGAAAAGTCCTTGCGGGGGTCAAATAGCGTGCTGCGCTGGACCAGCGGCGACATCGTCAGCGTCGGGCTGGCGGCAAAGCCCAGCATGTAGCCGTCCGGCGTCGCCTTGGCGGTCGCGTCCGACGCGATCATGCCGCTCGCGCCCGCCCGGTTCTCCACCACCACGGTCTGTCCCAGCTTGTCGCCGAGATACTTCGCAAAGACACGCGCCGTCGTGTCCACCGGGCCGCCCGGCGCGTAGCCCACCAGCAGGCGGATGGGACGGTCGGGATACGTCTGCGCGGCCGCGGTTTGCGCGCCAGCCAGCGCGGCCACGGCCGAGGCCGCGGCGATCAGGGTCTTGATGTTCACGCTCTTGTCTCCTTGTGCATAGGTGGCCGGTCGTCAGAGCGGAACAGCTGTCCGCGCCTACGCCAGCCTTTCTTTCAGCGGCTGCTTCAGGATCTTGCCGCTGACGGTGGTGGGAATCGTCTCGATGGGAATGATCCGCGCCGGCCGCTTGTACGGCGCGAGCTGGGCGCGCAGGTGCAGCATCAGCAGATTCGTGTCGATCGTCGCGCCCGGCAGCGGCTCGACGAAAGCGATGACCTCTTCGTTGTGATCTTCGGTGCCGCGTCCCACCACGGCCGACAGCCGCACGCCGGGAAACGCGTTGATGACCGACTCGACCTCGATCGGGTAAACGTTGAAGCCCGACCGGATGATCAGGTCCTTCGACCGCCCCGAGATGAACAGCGCGCCGCTGGCGTCGACAAAGCCGATGTCGCCCGTGTTGAGCCAGCCGCCCGGCAGCAGCGCCTGCGCTGTCTGTTCCGGATTGCGGTAATAGCCCAGCATCACGCCCGGACCGCGGATCAGCAGATCGCCGCGCGTGCCCGGCGCAGTCGCCGCGTCCGGGCTGCCGATACGCAGTTCCACGCCGTCCACCGCATGCCCCGCCGAGCAATCGTCCCGCGGCGAATCGATGTCCGTTATGAACATGGAGCCCGCGTACTCCGTGATGCCGTAGCCGTGGTGCATCGGCACGCCGAAGTAGCGTTCAGCGTCGCGCTTCTGCGTCGGATCCAGCGCCGCGCCGCCCGTGTACAGGTAGCGCAAGGCCGGCGCGCGCAGTTCCGCGCGGGGCGGCGCCACCGCCATCAGGCGGCTGAACATCGTCGGCACGCCCTGCAGGATGCTGACGCCGGGATGCGCCAGCGCCTTGAACACGTCTTCCGGATCGAAGCGGCTGCGCAACACCAGGCTGGCCCCCGCGTGCAGCGTGGCCATCAACACGGTCGCGATGCCGAAGATGTGCGACATCGGCAGCGCCGCGTAACCGATATCGTGCGGCGTCAGCCGGCGTGACGCCGCCGACACCCGCGCAAAGTGGATCAGCCCGCGATGCGGCACCATCACGCCCTTGGGCGCGCCAGTGGTGCCTGACGTGTAGATCACCGTGGCGACCTCGCCGGCCAGCTCGCCGGTTTCAGCGTGCGTCGGCTCGGCCGCGCGCGCGGCAGCGACGCCCGGTCCCCAGACGGCCGCGTCCGCGTCGACCGCGCCCGCCGCGGCGGCATGCGCGGCAGCCGCCGCCGACACGCCGCTCGTGAACAGCACCAGCTCGGGCTGCGCGTGCTGGCGGATGTTGTCGATCTCGCGGCCGGACAGGCGCGCGTTCACGCCCACGGGCCAAGCGCCTGCCACGCCGCACCCGAACAGCGCCGCCAGCATCGCCGTGCAGTTCTCGCCCACCATCATCACGCGATGGCCGGGCTGCACGCCCTGGCCGCGCAGCCATTGCGCCGTGTCCTGCACCCGCTGCCACAACTGGGCGTAGGTCACCGTGCCGCCGCCTTCCTCGTACAGGCAGATGGCGTCGGGCTGCCGGCGCGCCTGCAGCGCCAGGATGTCGTGGATGCGGGGGATGGGTTCTGCGTGAGACATGGGTTGATACGTCAGGATCAAAGAGTTGCCTGGGTGCCCAGGATGGCGGTCGATTGGCTGGACAGGGTACCGCCATTGCCATGCACCAGCGCAAGCTGTGCGTCCGAAACCTGCCGTTCGCCGCATTCGCCGCGAAGCTGGCGCACCGCCTCGATCATGATGAAGACACCATACATGCCGGGATGCACGCAGCACAGCCCGCCGCCGTTGGTGTTGACCGGCAGCCGGCCCCCGGGCGCAATGGCGCCGTCCGCGATGAACTCCTTGCTTTCGCCCTTGGCGCAGAAGCCCAGGTCTTCCAGGAACAGCAACGTGTTGATGGTGAACGCGTCGTAGAGCTCGACGACGTCGATGTCCTTGGGGGCAAGGCCCGCCATCGCGAAAGCCCGGCGGCCGGACTCGGACGCGGCGGTGACCGTCAGGTCTTCCATCGAAGAGATCTGCCGGTTCCACACCGCCGTCGCATTGCCCAGCACATAGACGGGCGGACGCGGCAGATCGCGCGCGCGGTCGGCGCGCACCAGCACGTAGGCGCCCGCGCCGTCGGTGACCAGGCAGCAATCGCGCACGCTCAAGGGGTCGGACACCATGCGTGCCGACAGAATCTGATCCAGCGTGGCCGGCTCGCGCAATTGCGCTTCCGGATTGAGCTGCGCCCACTGGTTGGCCGCCAGCGCCACCCGCGCCAGATCTTCGCGGCGGGTGCCGTACTGATGCATGTGCCGGGCGGCTGCCAGCGCGTACGAGGACAGCGGGTTGAGCGGATCGTAGGGGGACTCGTAGGGTTGCGGATCAAACTGCTTGCGCACGCGTCCGACCTCGGCGCGGCTGAGCGTGGACGTGCGCTGCGTGCTGCCGTAGCAGACCAGCACGGCATTGCACTGGCCGGAGGCCAGCGCGTGCAGCGCCGGCATCAGATGCGCCACGAAGCTCGAGCCGCCCAGCATGGTGCTGTCGATGAACGTCGGGCGGATGCCCAGGTGTTCGATCACCGGCATGGCCCACATCGGCGCGGCCACGCTGGCCGTGCAGATGCCGTCGATGTCGCGCATCGTCAGGCCCGCGTCCGCCACGGCGCGCTGCGCCGCCTGCACCAGGATTTCCATTTCGGTAAAGCCCGTGGCCTGTCCGAGACCCGCGTGGCCCACGCCGGCCACCGCCACAGCGCCGCGCAATTCGTTCAGCGTCATGCCGCCTCCTTGTTGGGAACAAAGACGACCAGCCCGCGGCCGTCCTGCTGGATCACCTGCGCGCGCACGCTCATGCCGATACGCACGGCGTCCGGCGCCACACCGTCGACGCGGCTCATCAGCCGCACGCCTTCCTGCAGGTCGATCAGCGCGACGTTGTAGTCGCCACCCGCCTCGGGCTTGCGCCGCACGACAGTCGTGGAATACACGGTGCCGCGGCCGTCGGGCGCCGTGAAGGAAAGCTTGTCCGCGCCGCAGTGCGGGCAGATCATGCGGGGATAGAACACGGCGCGGTCGCAGCCGCCGCAGCGCTGGATGAGGAAGCGGCCGTCGTCGAGCGCCTGGCGGTATTGCGCCTCGACGCCTTGCGAGACGCCATCCGTCTGATCGGGAGCAGTCATGGTGCGATGGGATTCCAGTGATTGAAGCGTGAAGCTGAACAGCGCCTAGTGTCCGCACTGCCAACGGCTTCGGCCATTCTTCATTGCTGAAGCAGGACTTTTGCCAATCCGTAGTGGACCGCACGCCCTACACGCAACGCGAAGCCCGTCTTCGGGAGAGGCAGATTGTCCGGCCGTACGCGCCGTGGCTAGATACCGGGCAAAGGAGGTGGACCATGAACTTGACCTGGACGCCAGAAGAGCGCCAATTCCGCAAAGCCGTGCGCGCCTTCGCCGCCGAGAAGCTGCCGGAAGACATACGCGCCAAGGTGCTGCGGCACCAGCGGCTGGAACGCGACGACTACGTGCGGTGGCACAACATCCTGGCCGACCAGGGTTGGGGCGCGCCCAACTGGCCGGTCGAACATGGCGGCACGGGGTGGAACGCCTTGCAGCGCCTGATCTTCGAAGTGGAATGCTTCAAGGCGGGCGCGCCGCGGCTGCTGCCGTTCGGCCTGTCCATGATCGGCCCCGTGCTGATGAAATACGGCAGCGCCGAGCAGAAGGCCCGGTTGCTGCCGCGCATGATCCGTGTGGAGGACTGGTGGTGCCAGGGGTATTCCGAGCCGGGCTCCGGTTCCGACCTGGCGTCGCTGAAGACCCGTGCCGTGCGCGATGGCGACGACTACGTGGTCAACGGCCAGAAGACCTGGACCACGCTGGCGCAGTATGCGGACTGGATGTTCTGCCTGGTGCGCACCGATCCCGATGCGCGCGCGCAGCGCGGCATCTCGATGCTGCTGCTGGACATGCGCTCGCCGGGCGTCACGGTGCGGCCCATCCGCACGCTGGACGGCGGCCATGACGTCAACGAAGTCTGGCTGGAAGACGTGCGCGTGCCGGTCGCCAATCTTGTCGGCGAGGAAAACCAGGGCTGGACCTACGCCAAGTACCTGCTCGGCCACGAGCGCACCGGCATTGCGGGCCTGGGCCATTGCCACCGCGAGCTGGGCATCCTGAAAGACATGGCGGCGCGTGCGCAGTCGCGCGGCAGGCCGCTGCTGCAGGACAGCCGGATGCGCGACCGCATCTCGCGTATCGAGGTCGACATCATGGCGCTGGAAATGCTGCTGCTGCGCGTGGCCGCCAGCAACGATGGCACGCCCGGGCCGGAGGCCTCGGTGCTGAAGATCCGCGGGTCCGAGATCCAGCAGGATCTGGCCATGCTGCAGATGGAAGTCGCGGGCCCGGACGCTTGGCCTTATGACCCCGACTGGCTGGTGGCCGGCAACGATTTTCACGGCCCCGGCCCCGAGATGGCTGCCGCCGCCGGCGCCGGCTATGCCGATATGCGCAAGACCTCGATCTATGGCGGCACGACCGAAGTGCAGAAGGGCATCATCGCCCGCCTCGTGCTGGGCGTGTAGGCCCGCCGCGCAACCCCGACAGGAACACGACGCATGGATTTCATCTACACGGAAGAACAGCGCATGCTGGCCGACAGCCTGCGCCGCCTGGTGGACCAGGCATGGACCTTTCCCCAGCGGCGCGCCCGCCAGGCCGCGGGCACGCTGGACCGGCAGGCCTGGAATGCGCTGGCAGAACTGGGCGTGCTGGGCCTGACCATTTCGCAGGACCACGGCGGCTTTGGCGAGGTGCCGGCCAGCCTGCTGCCGGTGCATGTCGAGCTGGGGCGCGGGCTGGTGTCCGAGCCGGTCATCCCGAGCGCGGTGATGGGCGCGGCGTTGGCGGACGGCTGCGGCGAGGCGGCACGCGGCCGCTGGCTGCCGGCCATTGCCTCGGGCGAGGCCATCGCCAGCGTGGCGTGGCAGGAGCCCGGCCGGCGATATGCGGCTGATCCGCAGGACTGCCGTGCTGCGCAGACCGCCGAAGGCTGGCGGCTGGACGGCGCCAAACACCTGGTCTGGCACGGCGCGGCCGCCGATGCGTGGTTCGTCAGCGCGCGCGGTGGTGACGGTCAGACCGTCCTGTTGGCGGTGCCGGCCGATGCGGCCGGCGTGCGCGTGACGGACACGCCCACGCTGGATGGCGCGCGCTGCGCGCGGCTGGACTTCGATGCGGTGACGCTGCCCGCGGGGGCGCTGCTCGCAGAAGGCGCTGCGGCCGACGATGCGCTGGCGCAGGCGTTGCAATGGGGCACGGCCGCGCTGTGCGCGCACGCGGCCGGCGCCATGGAGCGGCTGCTGCAAATCACGGTGGAATACCTGAAGACCCGCAAGCAGTTCGGTCAGCCGTTGGCGTCGTTTCAGGCGCTGCAGCACCGGATGGCCGAGATGCTGGTGGCCAAGGAACTCGCGCTGTCCATGGCCTATGTGGCGGTGGCGGCGTTGACCGAATCCGACGCGGCGCAGCGGCGCCGCATGATCGCGTCGGCCAAGCTGGAAGCCGCGCGCGCCGGCCGTCTGGTCGCGCAGCTGGCCGTGCAGTTGCACGGCGGCATGGGCATGACGGACGAACTGGAGGTCGGCGATTATTTCAAGCGCCTGACCGTCGTGGATCAATTGATGGGCGATACGGCCGAGCAGCTGGCCGTGCTGGAGGAGTTGGCATGAGCGCGCACGTACCGGCTTTTACTCAGATCCAGTTCACGCTGGACCGCGGTGTGGGCGTCATTACGCTGAACCGTCCCGAGCGCATGAACAGCTTCACCGAGGTCATGCATGGCGAGCTTTCTCGCGCGCTGGACCTGCTGGAAGGGCATGAAAACCTGCGCGGCCTCGTGATCACTGGCGCGGGCCGCGGATTTTGCGCCGGCCAGGACCTGGGCGAACGCAAGCCCGCCGAAGACGGCTCGCGCCGCGATCTGAGCCTCATGCTGGAAAAGTGCTATCGCCCGCTCATCAACCGCCTGCGCGCGTTGCCGGTGCCGGTGGTGTGCATCATGAACGGCGTGGCGGCAGGCGCGGGCGCCAGTCTGGTGCTGGCGTGTGACGTGGTGTTTGCGGTGGAGTCGGCGCGCTTCGTGCAGGCGTTCAGCAAGATCGGCCTGTTGCCCGATGCGGGCGGAACGTGGTTCCTGCCGCGCCTGGTCGGGTCGGCGCGCGCGATGGGCGCGGCGCTGTTCGGAGAATCGGTGTCGGCCGCGCAGGCGGAGGCCTGGGGTCTGATCTGGCGGGTGGTGCCCGACGCGGCGCTGGCGGAAACGATCCAGCAGGTGACGGACACGCTGGCCGCCGGCCCCACGCGCGCCTATGGCGCCACCAAGGCGGCGTTGCAGGCATCCAGCGGCAACACGCTGGCGCAGCAGTTCGATCTGGAATGCCGCCTGCAGCGCGAGCTGGGCTACACCGACGATTACCTGGAGGGCATGCGCGCCTTCGCGGAAAAGCGGCCCCCGGCGTTCACCGGCACATGACGCGGCGCAACGTCAGGGCGTTTGCGGCGTCTGGATCTGGTCGATGAGTTCGCGCGCGCAGCCGGGCAGGGCGTCGATGTCGCGCACCAGCAGCTTGCGCTCGCGCACCACCCACGGCTCGTCCAGCTCGACAACTTGCAGCTTGGTGTCTGCCCCGTAGCGGCGCGCGGCCGAGTCGGGAATGACGCCGACGCCCACGCCCGCCTGCACCATGCGGCAGATCGAGTCGAAGCTGTAGAGCTGGATGCGCTGCGGCAGGCGCTGGCCGACGCGTTCCAGCTGGTCGCGCAGGAAGGCCACCAGCGTGGAGCCTTCGTGCATGGTGATGAACGGATAGCGCACGGCGTCCACCAGCTTGACCTTGTCCTGGTCCTGCAACGGATGGCCGTTGGGCACCACCAGCACCAGGCGGTCGGTGCTGAAGTGAATGGTCTGCAATTCGGGTGCATCCACCGGTCCCGCGACGATGCCCAGGTCGGTGGTGCCATCCAGCACGCCGCGCACGATGTCGCGCGTCAGGCGTTCCTGCAGATCGACCGTGACGCCCGGATGGCCCGACAGGAATTGCGCCAGGATGTCCGGCATGAATTCCGTGACGGCCGTGGTGTTGGCAAAGATGCGGATGTGGCCGGCGTCGCCGTCGGCCTGTTCCTGGAAGTCGTGTTTCAGGTGATCCACCTGCCGCATGATGACGCGCGCATGCTGCAGCAGTTTCTGCCCGGCAGGCGTGATTTCCACGCCGCGGCTGTCGCGGTAGAGCAGGCGGGAATTGAGCTGATTCTCCAGCGCCTTGATTCGCACGCTGACCGCGGCCAGGGACAGATGCGCCCGCTTGGCTGCCTGCGTCAGGCTGGGGGATTCGGCGATGTGGATGAACAGTCGGAGGTCGGCAAGGTCGAAGTGCATGGGCCATATATTACGGCGGCCGGCGCCGGCGCGGATGGCCGATTCAGGCGCAGCAAACCCCGCCTTGAGGAAAAACGAATTCACACGCCCGTCGGCTTGCGGGCATGCTTCAGGCTGTAAAAACACCACCAGAGGAACTCGGCATGACATCTACAGATCCGGCCGCGTGGATCGGCAGCGGCGAACGCAAGGCGGACGCCATGGATCCCGGCCACGCCGCGCGTATCGCTGCCACCTTGGGCGGTCCGGTGCCGGCCGAGGGCGACGACCTGCCGCCGCTGTGGCAATGGGCATTCTTCATCTCCACCGTGGGCATGGACGGGTTGGGGACGGATGGCCACCCGTCGCGCGGCGGTTTCCTGCCGCCCGCGCAGGACCGCAACCGCATGTGGGCGGGCGGCCGGGTGCAATTCCGCCAGCCGCTCAAGGTCGGCGTGCCGGCCGAGCGCGTGTCCACCGTGGCCGAGGTCAAGGAAAAGACCGGCCGCACCGGCTCCCTGCTGTTCGTGACCGTGCAGCATGAATACCGGCAGTCGGGCGAAGTGGCCATCCTGGAAGAGCAGGACATCGTGTACCGCCAGCCCACGCCGCCCAAGCTCACCGGCAGCGAGCCGGCGCCGCAGGCGCAATGGCGCGACACGGTCAATCCCACGTCGGTGCTGCTGTTCCGCTATTCGGCCGTCACCTTCAACGGCCATCGCATCCACTACGACCATCCCTATGTCACCGGCGTCGAAGGCTATCCCGGCCTGGTGGTCCACGGCCCGCTCATCGCCACCGAGATGGTTGCCGCCTTTGCGCGGGCGCATCCCAAGGCCCGCCTCACGCATCTCGCCTACCGCGGCCTGCGTCCGCTGATTTCCCCCGCGCCTTTCCAGGTCGCCGGCCGCCTGTCCGAGCCGGGCGTCGCCCAGCTCTGGGCCGAGCAGGACGGCACGCTGGCCCATCAAGCCGAATTGAGGTTCACCGAATGAACATGCAGGCCTCCCGCCCGCTGGACGGCATCACCGTCGTCAGCCTGGAACACGCCATCGCCGCGCCTTTCTGCACCCGCCAACTGGCGGACATGGGCGCGCGCGTCATCAAGATCGAACGCCCCGGGACCGGCGACTTCGCCCGCGGCTACGACGAGCGCGTGCGAGGTCTGTCCTCGCACTTCGTCTGGACCAACCGCTCCAAGGAAAGCCTGACGCTGGACCTCAAGCGCGACGAAGCCGGCGGCATCATGGACCGTCTGCTGGAATCGGCCGACGTACTGGTGCAGAACCTGGCGCCCGGCGCCGCGGCGCGCCTGGGCCTGTCGTTCGAGGCGCTGCACCAGAAATACCCGCGCCTCATCGTCTGCGACATCTCGGGCTACGGCGAGGGCGGTCCCTATCAGGACAAGAAGGCCTACGACCTCCTCATCCAGAGCGAAAGCGGCTTCCTGTCGGTCACCGGCACGAAGGACGATCCGGTCAAGGCGGGGTGTTCCATCGCGGACATCGCCGCGGGCATGTACGCCTACTCGGCCATCCTGAACGCGCTGCTGCTGCGCCAGCGCACGGGCCAGGGCAGCCGCCTGGACGTCTCCATGCTGGAAAGCATGGTCGAGTGGATGGGTTTCCCCATGTACTATGCCTTTGACGGCGCGGCGCCGCCCGTGCGCGCGGGCGCGGCGCATGCCTCCATCTATCCGTACGGGCCGTTCCCGGTGGGCGGCGGATCCACCATCATGCTGGGTCTGCAGAACGAACGCGAATGGCGCGTCTTCTGCGCCCAGGTGCTGCGCCAGGCCGAGCTGGCCGAGGACCCGCGCTTCATCTCCAATTCGCTGCGCACCGCCAACCGCGACGCGCTGCGCGCGCTGATCGTTGCCGCCTTCGCTGACCTGTCCATCGAGCAGGTGACGCAACGCCTGGAAGACGCCCAGATCGCCAATGCGCGCGTCAACGACATGGCCGGCGTGTGGGCGCATCCGCAATTGCAGGCGCGCCAGCGCTGGAGCGAGGTCGATAGCCCCGCCGGCATGCTGCCGGCACTGCTGCCGCCCGCCACCAGCAACGCGTTCACGGCGCACATGGGGCCTGTGCCCGCGGTGGGCCAAAACACCGATGCGGTGCTAGCATCTCTGGGATACGCGCCGGATCAGGTGGCGCAGTTCCATGCCTCGGAGGTTGTGTGACGCATCCCGTCGTTCGTAGCGCCCTGTTTGTGCCGGCCTCGCGGCCCGAACGCATCCCCAAAGCGCTGGCTGCGGGCGCGGACGCCGTCATCGTGGACCTGGAAGACGCCGTGGAGCACCTGGCCAAGGCGTCGGCCCGCGAAGCCCTGTGCGATTTCCTGGGCTTGAATCGCGAGGCCCGGCTCTGGGTGCGCATCAACGACGCCTCCACGTCCTGGCACGACGACGATCTGAAGGCCTGCCGCGGCAGGGCCGGCGTGGCGGGCATCCTGCTGCCCAAGGCCGAAAGCATGATGCAGGTGCGGCACGCAGCCCAGACCGGCTGTCCCGTGATTCCCATTCTTGAAACCGCGCAGGGCATTCTCAATGCCGGCGAGATCGCCGCCACCCCTGGTGTCGCGCGGCTGGCGTTCGGCAGTCTGGATTACGGCCTGGACCTGGGCCTGACGCCCGACACGCCGGGCGCCGAAACCGTGCTGGACCACGCCCGGGTGCAGGTGCTGCTGCATACCCGTGCCGCGGGCCTGGCGCCTGCGTTGGACGGCGTCTTTCCCGGTGTGCAGGATCAGGCCGGGCTGGCCGCGGCAGCTGGCCGTGCGCAGCAGATGGGCTTTGGCGGCATGCTGTGCATCCATCCCACGCAAGTCCCCGTCATCCACGCCGCCTTCGTGCCGGCTCAGCAGGAACTCGACTGGGCGCGGCGCGTCATCGCCGCGCACCGCGACACGGCCGCTGGCACGTTCATGCTGGATGGCAAGATGGTCGACGCGCCCGTCATCGCACGGGCGCGGCTGGTGCTGGCGCAGGCGGGCGAATCCGCGCGCGGCTGAATCCCGCGCCGGCGCCTCGTCCAGACCCTGCGCCGAGGCGCCCCGCGCATACAACCTGACAAGGCGAGCCCATGGGCGAGGCGCTTTTCATCGGACATACCTACATCGACGTCACCGTGCTGGCCGACGAATGGCCCACGGGCGACCAGAAAAGCGTGGCGCGCGACTACGCGGTCTCGTTCGGCGGCAATGCGGTGACGGCGGCGTTTGCCTGCGCGCGGCTGGGGTTGCCGCCCGATCTGATCTGCTCGCTGGCGCCCGACTGGCTGGGCCACATGTACTCGGATATGGCGGCCGCGCATGGCGTCACGCTGCACGCGCGCCAGGTGCGGCGCTCCTCGCTGTCGTTCATCATGCCCAACCACGGCAAGCGCGCCATCGTCCGCGCGCGCGACGCGGGCTACCTGAACGACTTCCCCCGGTTGGACATTAGCGGCTATCGCGCCCTGCATCTGGACGGCCATCAGCCCGACGCCGCGCTGCATTACGCGCGCGCCTGCCGCCAGGCCGGCGTGCTGACTTCGCTGGACGGGGGCGGCATGCGCGAGAACACCGACGAACTGCTGCGCCATATCGACGTGGCCGTGTGCGCCGAGCGCATGTGCGAGCAGCTAGGTCTGCCGCCCGAGGGGCTGCTGGATCTGCTGAAGGCGCGCGGCTGCCGCATCGGCGCGGTGACGCTCGGCGAGCGCGGCATGCTGTGGTACGACGAGACGGGGCGCGTCGACACGCTGCCGTCGCTTGACGTGCCGGCTGCGCGCATCATCGACACGTCGGGCGCGGGCGACGTGTTTCACGGCGCGTATGTGTGGTCTTACCTGACACGGCCGGAACAACCGTGGATTGAGCATTTCACGTTTGCACGGGCGGCCTCCGCGCACAAGATCCAGCATCTGGGAAACGAGGCGGGGCTGCCGGGCGTGGAAGACGTCGAGCGGGCGATGATGGCGTTTACGCCGAAGGCGTGAGGGCTGGCACGCGGCGCGCCATGTGTCGCGCTATGTTTCGCGCTATGTGTCGTGTCACGTGCTGCGTAATGCTCTGCGCAATGTGCCGCGCGATTGCGCGGGCGCGCATTGCGCCGCGCTGCTGATCCTGCGCTCAGGGCGCGATTCGTTCGATCGGCTGATCGTGGATCGCGTCGATCCACGCGTCAAGCGGCTGTCCTTGCACGGACAGGCCGGGCGCAAGATCGCGCAGCGGCAGCAGCACGAAGGCGCGCAGATGCAGGCGGGGATGCGGCAGGATCAGCCGCGCGTCATCCAGCCGCGTATCGCCGTGCAGCAGCAGATCCAGATCGAGGGTGCGGGGGGCATTGCGGTAGGGGCGCAGGCGGCCGTGTTCGTTCTCAAGCGCCTGCAGGACGTCCAGCAGCGCCAGCGGCGCGAGGACGGTGTCCACAGCCGCCACGGCGTTGATGAAGTCGGGGCCGGTGGCCTCCACCGGCGCGCTGCGGTAGAACGGCGAGGCCGCTACCCCGGTGATGCCCGGGGTGGCCTGCAACTGCGCCAGGACCTGGCGCAGGGTGGCCGCGCTGTCGCCCAGGTTGGCGCCCAGGCCGACGTAGGCGCGCACGGACGGCTGCGGCATGGGGTTACTCGCCGGCGGGCGCGCTGCGCGGTCCGCTGCGGCGCGGACGGCGGCGCCGGCGCGCGGGAGAGGCCGTGCCCGTGGCCGCATCGGAGGCTTCGCGCGGCTGGCGCGAGATTTCCTCGATCATCTCGGCGCGGGTGTCGTCGTCGGCGTTGGCCAGATCCATCCACCACTGCGCCAGCACGCTGTCGAACTCGCCGGCGGCGGCGCGCAGCTGCAGGAAGTCGCAGGCGGCGCGGAAGCGCGGCTGCTCGATCATGCGGTAGATGGTCTTGCCCATGCGGCGCTCGAAACGCGGCTGCATGAACCAGATTTCGCGCATGTCGGACGAGAAGCGGCGCTGGATGGCGAGCTTCTCGGTCTGTTCGTCCAGCACCGAGTCCGCCGCCGTCGACAGCGCGGGGATGGTGTGCTCGCCCTGGGCGCGCAGCTGCTTCCAGCGCACGTCCACCTGCTGCCACAACAGCGCGGCAAAGAGGAAGCTGGGGCTGATGGTCTTGCCAGCGCGCACGCGCGCATCGGTGCGTTCCAGCGCCAGTTCCACGAAGTGTTCGCCGCCGGGTTGCTCAAGCACGACGTCCAGCAGCGGCAAGAGGCCGTTGTGCAGGCCGTCGGCGCGCAACTGGCGCAGGCAGTCCATGGCATGGCCGCAGGTCAGCAGCTTGAGCATCTCGTCGAACAGGCGCGAGGCCGGCACGTTTTCGATGAGGTCGGCCATCGTGCTGATGGGCTGGCGCGTGGCCGGGTCGATCGTGCCGTTCAGCTTGGCGGCAAAGCGCACCGCGCGCAGCATGCGGACCGGGTCTTCGCGGTAGCGCTTGACGGGGTCGCCGATGATGCGGATCTGGCGCTTCTTCAGGTCGGCCACGCCGTCGTGGTAGTCGATGACTTCCTCGTTGTGCGGGTCGTAGTACAGCGCGTTCATGGTGAAGTCGCGGCGCTTGGCGTCTTCTTCCTGCGAACCGAAGACGTTGTCGCGCAGGATGCGGCCGTGCTCGTCGGTCTCCTGGTCTTCCGAGGCGGGCGCGCGGAAGGTGGAGGTCTCGATGATTTCCTGGCCGAACACGACGTGCACCAGCTGGAAGCGGCGGCCGATGATGCGCGCGCGGCGGAACAGCGGGCGGATCTGTTCGGGCGTGGCGTTGGTGGCTACGTCGAAGTCCTTGGGCTCCAGTCCGACGATCAGGTCGCGCACCGCGCCGCCCACGATATAGGCTTCGTAGCCATGCTGGCGCAGCACCTCGCACACCTTGATGGCGTGGCGCGACACGTTGCGGCGATCGATGCCGTGCTTGTCGCGCGCGATGCGCAACGGCCCCTTGGGTGTCGGCGCGAAGAGCCGGCCGACGAATTTTCTTATGGTTTCAGTGATCATTTAGGACTTCGAATCTTCCATGTGGTCGAACAGGTCGATCACTTGCCAGCCGCGTTCCTGTGCGATGGCGCGCAGGGTGGGGCTGGGGTTGGCGGCAATTGGACGGGTCACTTTTTCGAGCAGCGGCACATCATTGACCGAATCGCTATAGAAAAACGATTCGGAGAAATCCGCAACCCCCAGGCCCATGCCGGCGAGCCAGTCGTTGACGCGCACGACCTTGCCTTCCTTGAAGCTGGGCGTGCCCAGGATGCGGCCGGTGTAGCGGCCGCGCAGGTACTCGGCGTCGGTCGCGACCAGGTGGGGCACGCCGAAGGCGCGGGCGATCGGGGCGGTGACGAAGCTGTTGGTGGCCGTGACGATGGCGCAGAGGTCGCCGGCTTCGAGGTGGCTGTCGACGAGGTCGCGGGCAGCCGGTGTGATGGACGGGCGGATGACTTCGCCCATGAAGGTTTCGTGCCAGGCGGCCAGGTCGTACGGCGAATGCGCAGCCAGCAGGCCCAGCATGAATTCGGCGGCCTGTTCGGCCGTGAGTTCGCCGCGGTTGTAGCGGTCCATCAGATCGTCATTCAGGCGGCGGGCTTCGACGGGATCGCCCGCGCGGCCTGTGCGCGCCAGATAGTCGGCCCATTGGTAGTCGCTGTCGAGCGGCAGCAAGGTGTGATCCAGGTCGAACAGGGCGAGACGTCGGGTGGTCATGTGCGTTGTGAATCAGGATCTGCGAGCATGGCGCGCAGCAGGGGGAGGGTGATGGGGCGGCCGGTGGCCAATGAATAACGGTCCAGCGCGTCGAGCAACGCGGCAAGCTTGCGGATGTCGCGTTCGTGGTGCGTGAGCATCCAGTTGATGATTTCGGGCGCCAGATGCAGCCCGCGTTCGGCGGCCTGCGCGGACAGCGCGGCCAGCTTGTCGGCGTCGGACAGCGGATCCAGGCGGAACACCAGATCCCAGCCCAGTCGCGTGCGCAGGTCTTCGCGCAGCGGCATCGACAGCGGCGCGCGGTCGCCGGCCAGCGCCAGCGCAAAGGCGCGCTGCGTGGCGGCGGATTCGCGCCACCGGTTGTACAGCGCAAACAGGGCAGCCTGGCGGCTGTCGTCCATGCGGTGCACGTCGTCGACCGCCACGAACTTGGGCATGGGCGATTTGGAATCGGCCTCGGCCAGGCGGCGCAGCATGTTTTCGCCGTTGGCCGGGTCGACGTAGACGGCATCGGGCCGGGCGGTCAGCGCGCGCAAGAGGTGGGTGCGGCCGCAGCCGGCGGCGCCCCAGATGTACAGGGCCCGTCCGGGCTTGAGCGCACGCACGGCCGCCACCGCTTCTCCGTTGGGGCCGGCGATGTAGTTGTTCAGCGATGGCGCTGGCGCGGGGAGAACGTCAAGCAGCAGCTGGCGGTTCATGAGAGTTAGCAATCGGGCTTTTCAGGGGCGCTGGAATAGCCATGTTCAGGGGCGCCGGAAGAGCCATTTTCAAAGGCGCCGGAATAGCCAATTCGGGGCGCCACAAAAAGCCAGGAAAAAAAGCCAAGAAAAATCGGTGATGCAAGGGCCATGTAGAAACTGGCAAAATCAATACCGGCCAACCCTACACTTTAAACCACCTGGGGCGCTGATGTCGCGTCGGAACGCACGGCCTGGCGTGGGTTTGCGCCTTACGCGCCTGTCCGTGCCCGCGTCATCGTAAAATGCAGGGCGTTCCACCAAAATCCCAGCAATTGTTACATACCCCACGGCATTTCTCATGACGAACCAACCTAAAGCCCCCCTGACCTACCGCGACGCCGGTGTCGACATCGACGCAGGCGACGCCCTGGTCGACCGAATCAAACCCCTTGCCGCGCGCACCATGCGTCCCGGGGTGCTGGCCGGTATCGGCGGCTTTGGCGGCCTGTTCGAAGTGCCCAAGACCTACAAGGAGCCGGTGCTGGTTTCCGGCACCGACGGCGTGGGCACCAAGCTGCGCCTCGCGTTCGACTGGAACCGCCACGACACGGTCGGCATCGACCTGGTCGCCATGAGCGTCAACGACATCCTGGTGCAGGGCGCCGAGCCGCTGTTCTTCCTGGACTACTTCGGCTGCGGCAAGCTGTCGGTGGACACGGCGGCGGCGGTGGTGGGCGGCATCGCCAAGGGCTGCGAACTGTCGGGCTGCGCCCTGATCGGCGGCGAAACCGCCGAAATGCCGGGCATGTACCCGGACGGCGAATACGATCTGGCCGGCTTCGCGGTGGGCGCGGTGGAAAAGTCCAAGATCATCGACGGCAAGTCCATCAAGGCGGGTGACGTGGTCCTGGGCCTGGCGTCCAGCGGCGCGCACTCCAACGGCTACTCGCTGCTGCGCAAGATCCTGGAACGCGCCGGCGCCAAGCCGGACGACGATTTCCACGGCCAGAAGATGGTGGACGTGGTCATGGCCCCGACCCGCATCTACGTGAAGCAGGTGCTGGCTGCGCTGGCCAAGCACGGCACCGACATCAAGGGCCTGGCCCACATCACGGGCGGCGGCCTGCTGGACAACGTGCCGCGCATCCTGCAGGACGGTCTGGCCGCCAAGCTGCACCGCGACGCCTGGGAAATGCCCAAGTTGTTCCAGTGGCTGCAGGAGCAGGGCGGCGTCGAAGACACCGAGATGTACCGCGTTTTCAACTGCGGCATCGGCATGGTGCTGGTGGTGGACCCGGCCCAGGCCGACGCCATCGCCGCCACGCTGCGCGAGCAGGGCGAGACGGTCAGCAAGCTGGGCGAGATCGTTCCCCAGGAAGCCGGCATGGCGCAGACCTTCGTGGTGTGATGCCGCGGCGATAGCGCTGAAATGAAATGACCGCCGTGATGGCGGTCATTTTTTTTGTGGCGCGAGCGGTCGCCTGGGCGCCACGCTCTCGAATCAGGAAGTGTTGCCGCCCGTCAGTCCGCCAGCGCCACTGCCACGGCGTCGATCGTCTGCGCGACGGCGTCGGCGGCCAGGCAGTCCACGATCACACGCTCGGGCTGCGCGCGCAGCCAGGTGATCTGGCGCTTGGCCAGTTGCCGGGTCGCCGCGATGCCCTGTTCGCGGGCGGTATCCAGGTCGATCTCGCCGTCCAGGTGCGCCCACATCTGCCGGTAGCCCACGCACCGCACGGACGGCAGGCCGGGATGCAGGTCGGCGCGGGCGTGCAGGCCGCGCACCTCGTCAAGGAGGCCTTGCCGCAGCATGGCGTCAAAGCGCTGTTCGATGCGCGCGTGCAGCGCGGCGCGGTCCGAAGGTTCCAGGCTGATGGTCAGATACCGGTTGGCGTCATCGTCCGGCTTGCGCTCGGCCCGCTGCAGCAGCGCCGACATCGGCTGGCCGGACAGCTGGCAGATTTCCAGGGCGCGCTGGATGCGCTGGCTGTCGTTGGGCGCGAGGCGCGCGGCGGTGATGGGGTCCAGCACCGCCAGCTCGGCATGCAGGGCGGGCCAACCCAGGCGGGCGGCGCGCGCTTCCAGTTCGGCGCGCAGGGCAGGATCGGCCTGCGGCAGATCGTCCAGGCCGTCGCGCAGCGCCTTGTAGTACATCATCGTGCCGCCCGCCAATAGCGGAATGCGGCCGCGCGCGCGAATCTCCCCGATCAGGCGCAGCGCGTCGGCGCGGAATTCCGCGGCCGAATACGACTGGGCAGGATCCAGGATGTCCAGCAGATGCTGCGGCACGCGGGCCTGCTCTTCTGCCGACGGCTTGGCGGTGCCGATGTCCATGCCGCGGTAGATCGTGGCCGAATCCACGTTGACGATTTCGAGCGGCCAGCGTTCGGCGAGCGCCAGCGTGGACGCGCTCTTGCCGGCCGCGGTGGGGCCGGCAAGGCAGATGACCGGGAGCGATGCGGGAGATTGGGAAGACGACAAGCTATTGTCCGCGCAGAAAGAGCTTGTCCAGGTCCGACATGGACCACTGCACCCAGGTGGGCCGCCCGTGATTGCACTGGTCGGCCCGTTCCGTGGTTTCCATCTGGCGCAGCAATCCGTTCATCTCTTCAAGCGTGAGCTTGCGGTTGGCGCGCACGGACCCGTGGCAGGCCATGGTCGAGAGCAGTTCGTTGCGCTGTTCGGTGAGCAGTCGCGACACGCCGACGGCGCCCAGGTCGCGCAGCACGGCGCGGGCCAGGGTTTCGATGTCGCCGCGCGCCAGGATGGCCGGCACCGACCGCACGGCGATGGACGTGGGGCCCGACGGGCGCATCTCGAAACCCAGATCGTTCAACTGTTCTTCGAACTCCTCGACCAGCGCCACGTCCTTTTCCTGCGCGTGAAACACCACGGGCACCAGCAGATCCTGGCGCGGCAGGCTGCGCGCGTCCAGGGCCTGCTTGAGCTGTTCATAGACCACGCGCTCGTGCGCGGCGTGCATGTCCACCAGCACCATGCCGCGGCGGTTCTGCGCCAGGATGTAGACGCCGTGCAGTTGCGCCACCGCCATGCCCAGCGGGTGTTCTTCGTCGGCGGGCAGCGCGGCGGGTGCCGGCGACGGTTCGCGCAGGGGCGCGGCGCGGGCCGCCGTGTCGTCGGTCAGCGGGCGATAAAGCGATTGCCAGTCGGCGGCGGGGATCCCGGCCGGTTCGGCGTGCAGGCGGAAGGGGACCTGGGTGTGCGGGCGCTGGGGGGCGGGAGAGGGGCGCAGGCCGTAGGCGGCGCCGTTGCCCGGGCCGCCGCTTGCGCCAGGGTAAGCGCCGGCATTCGAGCCGCCAGCCGCGGCGCCGTTCAAGCCGCCATTGCCGCCATTGCCGCCATTCGTGCTGCCGTAGCCTCCATTCACGCCGCCGTAGCCCGGGCGCGGAGATTCCGTTGTGGACGGCGAGGCCGGCCGGTAAGCCGGTGCGGCGGAGTCGGTCGAGGCCGCGTCGCCCGCCGGGCGCGCTACGGTTTCAAATTCGGCGTCTTCAGCGTGCCCCGCAGGCGCAACGGCCGACGAGCCGCCCATCTGGGCCAGCGTCTGGCTGACCGCGTGCGAGACAAAGCGGTGCACGGCGCCGCTGTCGCGGAAACGGACCTCGTGCTTGGCCGGGTGGACGTTCACGTCCACGGCGGCGGGGTCGATGTCCAGGAACAGCACGTACGCGGGCTGACGGTCGCCGTGCAGCACGTCGGCATAGGCCGAGCGCAGCGCGTGGCTGACGGTGCGGTCCCGCACGTAGCGGCCGTTCACGTAGAGGTATTGGCGGTCGGCGCGGGCGCGGGCGGCGGTCGGCCGGGTAATCATGCCGGCCAGGCTGACCGTGCCGACCGAATGCGACAGCAGCAGGCCGTGCTCGGCGAATTCGGCGCCCAGCACGTCGCGGATGCGCTGCGGCGGATCAGCCGGCAGCCACTGGCGCTGCGCGCGGTCGTGGTGGAACAGGCGGAAGGCGATCTGCGGATGCGCCAGCGCGATGCGCTCCATGGCGTCGACGCAATGGCCGAATTCGGTAGCTTCGGAGCGCAGGAACTTGCGGCGGGCCGGCACGGCGTCGAACAGCTGGCGCACGTCGACCGTGGTGCCGGGCGGGCCGGACGCGGGGCCGACCTGCATGCTGCCCGCGTCGATCTGCCAGGCGTGATCGCCGTCGCGGGTGCGGGAGATGATGGACACCTGGGCGACCGACGCAATGGACGCCAGCGCTTCGCCGCGGAACCCCATCGAGGCCACGGATTCCAGCTCGTTCAGCGAGCGGATCTTGCTGGTGGCGTGGCGGGCCAGCGCCAGGGGCAGTTCCTCGGGCGGAATGCCGCCGCCATCGTCCGTGACGGCGATACGCCGGATGCCGCCGCCTTCGAGGCGGACCTCGATGGCGCGCCCGCCCGCGTCGATGGCGTTTTCAAGGATTTCCTTGAGCACGGACGCGGGGCGCTCGATGACCTCGCCAGCGGCGATCTGGCTGATCAGCAGGTCGGGAAGCGCAAGGATGGAACGACGTTCGGTCATGAGGCCCAGATCTTATGTAGCAGTGCGGACGATTTTAGCGTCATGCCCCGGTCGGCTATAGTCGCTGACAAATTCCACTCGGATATCAGGGCCGCTTCAATGCTTGAGTTTTTCAATATGGTGCTTCACATCGACCAGACGCTTGGCCTTTGGGTCGAGCAGTACGGCGTGTGGGTGTACCTGGTGCTGTTTCTCATCGTCTTTGCGGAGACGGGGCTGGTCGTGCTGCCCTTCCTGCCGGGCGACTCGCTGCTGTTCATCGCCGGGGCCTTTGGCGCGACAGGGCATATCGACCCCGTTTTGATGTCGGTGTTGCTCATCGTCGCCGCCGTGACCGGCAACTCGCTGAACTACGCCATCGGCCGTTACATCGGGCCGCGGGTGTTCTCGATGAACCTGCGCTTTCTGGACCGCGGTGCGCTGATGCGCACGCACGCGTTCTACGAAAAGCACGGCGGCAAGACGATCGTGATGTCGCGCTTCATTCCGGTGGTGCGCACGTTTGCGCCCTTCGTGGCGGGCGTGGCCGAGATGTCGATGGCGCGCTTCCAGCTGTTCAACATCATGGGCGCGCTGTTGTGGGTGATCAGCCTGGTGGCGGCGGGTTACTTCTTTGGCAACATCCCGATCATCCGCGATCATCTGAACACCATCGTGCTGGTGGGCCTGGCGGCGGCGGTCGTGCCGGTAGTGGGGGCCGGTGTCCTCAAGCTGGTGCGCGCGCGCCGCACGCAATAGCGTCCGCGCTGCGCAAACAAAAAGGCTATGCGCCGGAAGGTGCATAGCCTTTTTTCGTGAACCCTGAAATGGATCCGAGCGCGGGGCCGAATCCCGGCTAGCTCAGGTCGCCCAAACGGGCCAGCGGCGGATTGGCCGTGAAGTAGCGCTGGATGCCGGTCATCATGGCCTGCGCCAGCTTGTCCTGGTGCGAGGAGCTGCGCAGCAGCGCTTCTTCTTGCGGATTGCTGATGAAGGCGGTTTCGACCAGCACCGACGGGATGTCCGGCGCCTTCAGCACGGCAAAGCCGGCCTGCTCGACGCTGTTCTTGTGCAGGCGGTTGATCTTCTTGATCTCGTCCAGGAAGGCGTTGCCAACCTTGAGCGAGTCATTGATCTGGGCCGTGGTGGACAGGTCCAGCAGCACTTTCGCGACCTGGCGATCGTGGCTGCCCAGGTTGACGCCGCCGATCAGGTCGGCCGCGTTTTCCTTGTCGGCCATCCAACGGGCCTGCGCGCTGGTGGCGCCGCGCTGGGACAGCGCAAACACCGACGAGCCGTTGGCCGAGGGCTTGACCCAGGCGTCCGCGTGGATCGAGATGAACAGGTCCGCATGCACGCGGCGCGCCTTTTGCACGCGCACGTGCAGGGGCACGAAGTAATCGTCGTCGCGCGTCAGGTAGGCGCGCATGTAGGGCTGGCTATCGATCAGCGCCTTCAGGCGCCGTGCGATGCGCAGGACCACGTCTTTTTCGCGCAGCCCGGATTTGCCGATGGCGCCCTTCAGCGAGTTGCCGGTCACGGCGGCGACGATGAGCAACACCGACATCAAAACGGGGTCGATATGCCCTGTCGCGCCAAAGGCCC
>NZ_JAKRML010000027.1:0-87417 GCF_022346505.1 Achromobacter sp. ACRQX | reverse complement strand
TCCCCGCCCCGATACAATCACGGGCATGAATTCCGCACTGCAAAACACCGCCGCCGACGCCCACGCGGGCCACACTCCCATGATGCAGCATCATGCGCGATAGTTCACCTAACGCTTTGACTTTCCACAGGTAATTGCGCTACACGTCTAATATTCTGTGCCCGCTTAGCACCCCGTAAGCCCGCATGTTTCCTAGTCGATTCTGCGAGTATTAGACGCAAGAAATGTCCTACTTCACTCCCCTATCGGAGCGCCCCGGAGGCTGCTGGACCTGCACCCACTGGCACGGTGAGACAACCGACCAAGGGCGCAGGCCGTACTGCCGCTACGAGCCTCAATTCCCAATTGCTCCGTCGTTCCCGGACAATGGATGCGGGCATTGGTTGAGAGAGGTGGGAGCGGACGACGAAATCAGGCTATCGAAGGATCGCGGGCCTGATTAAGCTTCCTCGTCCCGTACCGACCAGGCTCCAATCGGCCTGCGGTCTGGCTCCTTTATGACGTGTTGCACCGGTTTTGCTTTCAGGGAAACCGAGTGAACAGTGTCATACCAGAACTGTTCTATTTGCGCGTTGGGCGGCCGCCCCTCTTTCATCCCGTGGTGCACGTAATGCTGCTCCGGATCAAGGCCGGAAGCCGCCACGTCTGGATATCGCTTGGTGTAAAACTTCGGATCGAACCTCGCCGTTATCTTCGGCGGTTTTTTGAATAGCCGGTCAAACATCGCAAGCCTCGTTCTATTAGTCTAGGGCCAACGTCTTAAATGTAGGAAATGTGTGACGTTAATGCAACCCATGTATCGGATTATGTGGGCGGCATGTCACAAGCATCATTTCTTGGCGGTCCAAGCGTTGACCACGGCCTGATGCCGGGCGGCGCACTCCGCATACTGGAATGCCAGCGCGGCATGCGCCAGCGCCAGATCATCCCAAGACGGCGAATCAACGCGCGGGACTGGCGGGCAGGGCGCGCTGAGGTTGACGGGCAGCGTTGGCCGCGTCGATGGCGTCGTTGGTTGCGCGCACCCGGCCAGGGTCACGCACGCAGTCAGCAGGCAACGGGCGCTGAACGATTTCACGGGTGTACCTCTCGATGACCTGGGGCCGCGTGGCGGCAAGCTGATCTATGCGGACTTGCAGGTCGCTGGACAAGCCGGTCAGGCGCTCGGCTTCCGACTTAAATTCCTCCAGGCCTGCCACGCGGTGGGCTTCCTGGCAATCGGCCCGCCCGGCCTCTCGCTGGCTATGGCCGTACCATGCGATCCCGGCGCCGGCGAGGCCCAGCACCACTGCTCCCGCAGCACCAGCCGCGAGGTAGCCCTTCCACCCAGCCAGCATCTTCATGGCGGCGATCATGGCGTATTCAGCCAGTCAGGGACCGGCGCGGGCGGCTGCGGTGGCGGCGGCGACAATACTTCCTCCACCTTGCGCACCGCGGTGCTAGCCGACTTGGCGGCGGCTGTAGCCTTGGTCGCGGCGGTGCCTGCCTTCGATGCGGCGCCTTTGGCGGCCTTGATGGCGCCGTGGGCCGCGTCAGCCGCCCGTTCTACCTTCTCGGCAGCCTGCGCGGTGGTTGTCGTGATCGCTGGCAGCCGGTCTTCAATGACCAGCATGAGCTGCCTGTTGATATCCATAAGACGCTGCTGCTCCGCTTGATGGGCGGCGGACAAGCTTGCCACCTGAACATCAGCGCGAGAAAGCCCTACCGCTTGGCCGATGGCGAAGCTGCCGCCCACCACCAGAAATAGCAGCACCCAGCCCTCGACAAGGCTGACCACCCTGGGGTGCTTGCGATATAGGCGGTCGATCGCCTCACGGATGCGGGTTGGCATTTATCTTCTCCAGTCGTGCTTGCATGTACTCCATTCTTGTTTCGAGTTTGGCGACCTTCTCGCGCAGGTCGGCCACCTCCCTGTAAGCGTCGTTCCGCTCTTTGGCGAACATGTCCGCTCTGGTGTTTGCTGCGGCCAGTTGCTTGGTCAGCATGTCGATCACGTCGACGCGCGCTTCGTCGCCGGCGCGCTCCACGGAATCTTTCGACAGCCACCGCCGCAGCATCAAGCCGCCGCCTACAATCGTCGCGGCGATGGCGCCGATCCACCCACCGATGCCACCGCCGGCAAAATCTTCGGGCAGCTGCATCATGCCTCCGCGAGGCTGCCGCCTGCGCGCACATAGGCGTTACGCAACCGCTCGATCTTCTGTTCGTGCTGGCCGTACCCAGCGCCCGGTAGGCTGGCCCAGATGTTGCGCACCTTCGACACGGCCTCATCAAACCGACCAGCCTGGATATCAGCGATCGCGCGCCGCTCCTTGAGCTGCTGGATGGCGTATCGGTCCTGAGACATCGGCCCAAAATCGGGAAGCTTCAGCAGCGCCTTGTAGTGCGGCCAGTACCGGTAAAGGATCTGGTAGCGTCCCGCCGCAGTGGAAGATAGCGTCGAGTTCAGCTTCACCAGCACGTTCGGATGTTCGTCGTAACCCGTGAACAGCTTGCCGCCCACCAGCACGTCGTAGCCGTCGTCCTTCGTCGGCTGCCGGCCGTCGTCAGTCCCCTCGGACACCGCCAGCATGTCCAGGAACGCCAGCACGTTGCGCCCGCCTGCCTCTTTTTCGCTCATCCTTGCCATAACTTTCCCTTTCCTTGCAGGCATGAAAAAGCCGCCTTTCGGCGGCGGTCTATAAAGAACTCTGTTCAGTACAATCAGGCCGAACTCAACCCATACGGCCAGACGCGCGATGCAACTTCAAATTATCAAGCGGATCAGTTCGGTGTTTCAGCGTAAGAGCAAAGCGCATCAAACGGCGCATCAGTACTGGAAGAGCTGTGCTAACACCTTCCTGGCCGGCGACCCCACCTATTACGACCGACAGGAGGTAGCCTTGCGGGCCATCCTTGCAGGTCTCGACGCCAGAGAACTGAACGGCCTGGATGTCGGCTGTGGCAATGGTCGTTTCTCTTTAGTAATGGGTGAATATCTAAACTCTGTCACCGCTTTCGATCTGTCAAAGCAACTGATCGCCGAGGCCATTCTGAAATCGAAGGCTTCGCCACACGTCCGATTTCAGCAACGCGATCTGGAAGATGGGTTTCCCGCCGGTATGTTCGGCGTCGTGGCAGGCATGGGCATAGCTTCCACGCTGATAGACGAAAAAGTCTTCAAGGGATTCATTCGAGACCTTGGCAAAGCTGTTGCTCCTGCGGGACACTTAATTACCAAGGATTCCCTCAGCACGACCGGGACCGATAAGGCGGTCACCAGCGGCTCCTACATCACCACGTATCGCGATCAGACCAGGTACGAGAACGAGATTCGTAAAGCTGGCTTCACACTGATGCACAAGCAGGAATTGGCGTCCGCTGATGGCCTGACAAACCATTTATACCTTTGGAAAAAGACCCCCTAGAGCCTGATGGCGTCGGCCGAAATAAACAACTCATCTAGGATTTGGCTATTCCAACCCAGGGCGGCGGCGCCGGCAGCAAGCGCTAAGCTATCGCGGCGAAAGGTAGTTCCTTTCTGAAAGGCTAGTCGATGCAATGGGTCCGTGTCAGAGCTAGCTGCCCACGCCTCCACTTCATCGTAAAGTCCAGCGGCCATCAGCGCTGCGTACGCCTGCCCTGCCGAGACTTCCTGAGGGACGTGAACAGGAGTAGGGTCTGGCGGAAGCACTTCGTTCCCTTCTTCCTCCCACTCCAGAAACTTCTGGAAATCGGCATTGCCCAGATCACGGGGAATGTAAACTCCGTCTTCAAGACGGTGGATAGTTTCTTCGTTGACGATTTTGTACATACTCAAAGCTCCGCATTAGCTGTCCAAGACCATTGATTTTCCTGCTGTGACGTTCCACCAAAGGCGAACGTCACAAAATTTGCGTTCCCAGCTGCGAAGACGACGGAACCCACGGCTGAAACCACGGAAACGCTTGGGGAAGCACGTTTGGATACCTTATAAGGAATGGGCAACCGTTGTGGGATAGCGCCAGAGTTTCCTGGCTGCGTGTAAGCCATATTCCCGTCCGAGCTTTCGAAGTAACGCTGGCAACGACCCAACATCGCGTCCGGTGGGAGATATTCGAAAGGTGTCGCGACTCCCAACTCTAATTGCGGCAGCGAGAAGGTTCCGCCTGTAAATCGCACGGTCGCGTTCGTCGCCGCAGGAAGCGAAATGCTCGCGCCATTAGCAACTGGCGTTCCATTTACTGTCGCAGTCGCTGTACCCGTCCAAGACAAAGAATACGAGCCGCCTTCCATGCAAAGAGATTCGACCACCTGCTCCACACCGCCGGCAGGAGCCGTCATGATCCGAAAGATTCCGGAGAGCGTTGAAGTCAGATTTTGCCCCGAGGTGACCACGCGCCACCTATCCAACGTGTACTGTAATGCACCGGTAGTTGCCGTCCCTGATACGTAGTTGCGCTGATTGACGATCCCTTGAGCATTGATGAGCTTGTTCTTAAAGCTAGCCGTGGGAATCACACCCGTGCCCACGTCCGAAGCGAACAAGGGCCGTTCTAACACTCGGCCGATTTCCACCCATGCGCTGCCAGCAGCATTCCTTCTCCACAATGTTCCGGTGCCGGTGTCGGCCCAGGTCATATAGGCACCGGCTAGGCTTGCAGGATCTACCGATCCCGCGAAGTCTGTGGCGATGGTCGCCAGAGCTCCGTTTGCTTGTTGCACCATCTGCAATCCAGGCAGGGGCGGCGTGGTGGAAATCGCGATAGCTTCTTGCGTCATATCAGTACCCTTGGGCGAGCCAATTGATAACCCGTGAGACGGGCGTTGCGTTGTTGAACATTTGGATGTTGAACCCCAGTAGTGGGTCGACCGTTTGTTGGATCACCGCCCGATCTCCAGCGACAGCGTCCAACGTTGTCACCTGCAGGTTCGGCTTTGTGTGGAACTCTTTCGGGAAACTGATGCGCAGGCCGCCGGAAGGGACCGTAACGCCCGTTCCTGTCTGGACAAGGTCAGGCACATCAATGGTCCAGGAGAAATGACGGACAAACGGAACGATCAGCGGGTCATCGGTTTGCAGAACCAATCTCACCCGGAAGTAGCGGCCCTGTATGGTCCCAGGAACATAGTCCTGCCACGGGCCAAAAACGCCGTCGTCCTGAGCAAACTGAATTTGCGGTGTGATGCTGTAATGCTGTTGGTTGGAGCCATTCAGAATGTCCTGCTCGGCTAACACATCCACCAGCGATAGGACGTTCTCGCCGAAGTTCAGCGCGTAGGCGTCAATCGTGAAGTCCACGCGAACGTTCGTCACGTAGCCGATGTCAACGATGTTCTCATCTGCTGTCTGATACGTTCCGCTGCTGACCACGCCGCCAAACCACAGCACATCATCCAATGACAGCACATCGCCAGACTGGAGGATGTCGCCGATAGGCGCCAGCGTCAGTTCTCCATCAAAGACGAACGCCCGCGGCGTTACCCTATAGCCCCCGCCTGTCCACAGCAGCAATGCGCCAGCCAGCGGAGGCACCGCCAAGACGACGTTGTTGCTGCTGGAGATGGAGTAGTCTGTGACTGTCACCGCGCTTGCGACGGTATCGATGACAGAGGTGGGGGCATCAGAGACTTCCAATTGCGGGGAATCCACAAGAATTCCGCTGATACCGTCGCCAACAGTGGTGGTAGAGGAAAGAGCGTAAATGCGGGCGGTGATGGCGGTGTGGGCATCTGACGTAACCGTTATCGAAAATCTCCACCATCCTCCCGAGTACGGCGTTGCCAGCACGACAAGATCTGAGAAGGCGGACCCAACGTTAGTCGCGATCAGCGCGCCATCCGTCAGCCTCCAGTCGCCACGCGCACTAGCGTTAACAGTGTCCTGCCCGTTGAGGTAGATGCGGATTCGATCAAACTCGGCAGCCTTAGCAAATACGGACCATGTAAACCGCTGGGCAATTGCTGATTTGGCAACCGCTTGCGTGAAACCTCCACCAGACAAGCCCGTGCCTGCATTGGGCCTAATCTTGAACGCGGTGCTACTTCCGCGAAGAGTCGGAACCGCCGTGGCATATGCCGCATAATTCGTGGTGGTCCATGGTGATATAGCAAGATTGACGGACTGGCGAACCAGATTCGTTCGCGGCGTCGTGTAAAGAAGTTGATCCCCCTGCCAATCTCGGCGAAATATCGACGGATCGCCCACCAACTCATCGACAGGCAGCCGGAACTCGTCCTTAACTCCGTCGCCGTCCCCAAAATACTGGGGCATGTCAGCCACAATAAGTTCGCTGTCCGTGTCCAGAATGCCCGTCCACTCCGGATCCTCATTGACCGTGACCAGCACGTTCCGGACCAACACAGCCCCGGATATCTGAAGGCTGTCCGGCGGTCCGTAAAGTGTCGTGGCTCCAGTCCTGAACCTCGCGGCGACAAAGTACAAACCGTTTCCGACAGCCAACATTTCCAGATTCGCCGTAGTACCGATCGTGCGGGAATCAGCCCAGGACGAGCCAAGACGGACCTCGTAATCGGGCTGTCGGATGTCAACAACTCGGTTCCACACCAACGTTGTCAGCCCGTCCCGGAATACGCTGCTCAGGCCGGTGACCGCAGGCAGAGGCGCGAGCAAACCCTGAACGTTGTATTGCCGAGTCAAGGGAGTGCCAGTACCCAACTGGTTTACCGGCCTCACCGTTGCGACAATCACATCGCCGGTCTTCGCCTGCACCGTGACGCGACGTTCCATAGTCGTGATCGGGTCTTGTGCTACACCGTTGATGCTGTAGTTAACCTGAACCCGGTTCGACGCCGACAACACCCACCCGATCTGCACGTCGATCAGATCCGAGGCTACGTTCCTGATGGATTCCGAGAACTCAACGGAAAAGACAATGCCGCCCAATAGAGTGCCATCACGCGGCGGCGTATACGCATAGGGGTTCGTCTCGCTAAGGTAGTAGTTGTAGTCTTCGTCGGTGGCTTCGAAGCGTATTCCATCCCCTGCGGGCGTAACGCTAGTAACCTTGAATCGTCGCCCAGGCGTTTCGATAGGATCGAACTGCCACGCCCAATCAAAGGGGCTGTAATCCTCGTAACCCGGGTCACCGGGCAAAGGGAATCCTCCCAACGGTGAAACGATGGTAAGTTCGCTAACCTCCCCGACGGCGGAGGTGACATTTCCGGCCCACATGTTCCCATGCGGATCCCGCAACAGGATGATGCCGGTACCGTCAGTTGCCACTGCTTGCGTGAGAACTAGTGTTGGCGTGCCCCCGCCATGAGATCCGGGAGCCAGGCGCCCCGAGTAACCCCAAACCGTCAAGTCGTGGGAGAAGTTGACAACGTCGCCGCGGGTGCAGACCAGACCTTCCAGATCGGTTTCCCACGTGATCTTTCGGCGTCGGAAGACCTGGCTAGCCGCAATCAGATTAGCTTCGCGCCCCGCCATATCACTATTCGTGCAGCCATCGAGATCCAACTGCAAGGGGTTATTGGTGGAAAGCGCTCCAGGCACCATCACCCGCACTTCACCCATCGTCCAGCCAGCATCCTTGTCAATGAAGTTCACGACGACCTCGTCGACCGTCCCTTCATTCAGGTATGCGATCTTGAATGAACCTGCTTTGATGTTGAACGGGCCAAACATGGCCGTGATTGGGAGTGCTTCAGCGTCCCACACCACGCCTAGTTTCCCCGTCTGGTACGACATCGTCGCCCGCCCAGCCCGCGCGATCATTTGCAGGACGGCGGCGGCGCTCATCTTGCGATCAAGTACGTAATCGAAAGTCAGACGCTTCTGATCGCACCACGCCGCCCACGCCTTGATGCCTTCGATGTCGATCTGAGAGTCACTAAGCCCACCACCGAAGATACGATTCCCGGCTGCGTTGTAACCTCCTCGGGCGAAGTAAAGGAACCACCAAGCGGGATTGGACGTGGGCAGAAAATCCCACGCCGATCCAGTCCAAACTGAACACCAGGCGGTCGCGATAGCGCTGAACTCGTCGACCACACCATTCAATTGGCCAGTGGCCTTGATGCGAAGGGCAACCCGGCACTGCCCCGAGTAATCCGCCGTATCCGTCTGGAAGGCCAGAATTTGACTCACGGCGGTCTCGTTGGATTCCCGCGAGTCGTTGATATCGGGCGTTGCCTTCATGACTCGGACTTCGTACTGGCCCTCCGGTACGCCCCAGCTGATGGCTGCGCGGGTCGGTTCCTGCCTGCCACCGAAGAACCGATTGCCGGGCGCACCAGGGGTAATCAACGGGTCAGGCGCGATACCTTGCCACGGCTGTCCGAGCTGGAAAGGATGCGGTTTCCATTGCCATTGACCCGTGCGGACGACAAGCAGATTGTCTGGATCTTGAATAATGAAAGACTCACCATCCACATGATCCGCTGGGTTCACGCTACCAAAGTCGATCTGGGTTCTCTCGGGGAACACTACGGCAGACCAGTAGTGCGTGGCGAAAACAGCGTCGATGGTCCCGTACTCGATCCACGTATCAGTGCCCACCCTGCGGAACTGCACCCGCACGTCTACCGATCGCGTGGCTAAAGTCCCATCGTCGTTCACCCGAAACAGACGGCTGGCGAACTCCACCCAGATGTTCGTGACATTGGGCGGCGTTGTCCTCGAAACCCACCCGTCCGCTTGCGAAATGGCGAACCCTTGCATTGTGTCAACGTTGCCCGGGAACATGGCAAGCTTCCCATCTGGCGCGGACACCTGCATCTGAACGCCTTGGTAGGCGTAAACGGGGGTGTCGCCGATCCTGAAATCGCTCAATGCGACGGAAATGCCCTGAAGCCCAAAATGGAAAACCTGATTCAGATACTGGTCATCGCCCATCTGCTGGTTATATGGCGAGCTGCCCAGATCAGGGACAACCTTGTGACGGCCGAAAACCAGCAACATCGTTTCCCATGGGCGAGGACGGTTTCGGCCACCCTGGATCGAATACGTCGGGCTGCTCTCGTATTTTTCCCCGACGCCGAGTTTCGCCGCTGTGGGCAACGGCATGGGAATCAAAGCATTGATGAGCAGCGTCCCACCAAGCATGATGATGCTGCTGCCGATTGCACCGGCCGTTGCGCCAGTAAACCCCAGTGCGCCGCCCACCGCTGCACCATATCCGGCACTCACCACCACCAAGGCAATCAATGCAACAGTACGCAGAATCTTTCCACCGCCACCACCGCCCTGCATTTGAGGCGCAATGAGCACATGGTCGCCCTGCCTGGGGATCAGCCGGGTCCACAGCTCCTCAGGAACACGACGACCGTTATGCCATACATTGACGTGGCGGGACGGCATCCTAATACCGACACGTTCGACATAGCGTCCTAACGTCTCCCCAGGCAAAAATGCCGCGTATGCACAGTCCCGTAGATCCGGACGGAGTGGGTTCTGCAGCGCAACCAGTGACGGCGCACCGGTGTCGAGGAGTTCTACGACTTCCACTTATAAAACCCCTCAACTTTGTAATCAATCATCGTCATGGACCGAAGGCGCTGCCGGATAACAGACCCAAAACCCTTGTCCGCATGAAGCACCCACCACTCGTTTGCCAACTTGCACATAACTCCGATGTGGAAAAGATCGCCTCGAGCAGTGAGCAGGACAGGGTGCCCCTCCAAGGGAGCATCGATCTTTTCCGCAAAATCGATCTTGAGAGTCGCAATCTGGCCAGCTTGCTCGCGAAGCCCAGACGCATGGGAGACAGGCAACCCGGGGCGAATGTTCAAGACTTCGTTGGCCACCCTCTCCGCAAAAGCGGCGCAATCTCCCGTGCCTGGAACATAAGGCACATTCACATACCGGTCAGACCAGTGCATTTCAGAAAATCCCCGGTGTAGTAGATGGGTCGTATCGCACCGTGACCGCAGCTTGCATAAGCGTGTTCTTAAACCCAAGATCGCCGCCTACGCGCTGGTTGGTGATCACCAACCCAGCAAGATCCATGGTCATGTCAAATTCAAGGTTTGCTGGACTCGACCGGAGAACCATGATCAAACGACACTTGGCGCCCTTGCCGCCACCGCTGATCTCTAACCATTGGGTAAGTTCGCGGCCAATGTTGTCTACTTCCAGTTTCGCGGACGGGACTTGCTCGTCCTGGTCGTCTGGCAGGCTCACATCAAAGCGGCAAGCGACGAATGTGTTTCCTTCCACCACAATGTCGGCTGTGTCGTTCGCGAACCTCGCTGGGATTGGCAAGCCGGGATGAGTAATCTCGATCAACGTGATAAGAGGTTCGTCGGCGCTTGTCGCTAGCGCATTTCGAACGCCGGCATTGGAAAGATGTCTGGGCATCTCAGCCTACCGTTTCCATCTCGGCCGAAGCTCGCCATACCTTCCCGGGACTCGTCCACGACACTTTCCCGTCAACGAACCGCGCTTGCTTCAAGACGTTATCCAAGGGGTCTGTCCAATCGAACCACCCAGAACCACCTTGAACATCTATTCGCAACCATTGATCGAATGCGTTTTTATCAGCCACCGTCTGGACATGCACAATGACGCCCCTCGTGACTATCGGAGTCGTCCACCGCGGGCGCTGTTTGGCGATACCGCCATCCATATCAGTACGCAGCACCCCGTAGTCGGCGCTTTCCGTGAAACCCGCCAGTAGAATCTTTGCGTAAGTCGGGAAGGTCGCCATATCAGCCCCCCACCACGCCACGCACTGCGTTCGCAGACCGGCCATTCTTCTGCAAGTCTTCAACTACGATGCTGATGACTTCTCCCCTGACGTCCATGGTCTGCTGCACCCCGGCCACCCTTTGCGGCGTACCGTTGTTGATGATCTCGACGCGCGTGCCCCCACCAGATACAGATGGCATGCCAGAGGCACCAACATAGCCGCCATCGGCGTACCCCTTTAGACGATCCAAAAATCCCACGCCAAGACGGCGAGTAGCGTCCGCCGGGATGACATACTCGCCAGCGTGAACGATCCCCGCCGGGTCATATTTCCCACCCGCACCTGTATAGCCGCCGTCTGCGAAGTAAGACAGGCCATCCCAACTTCCCACGGCAGGCCCGGCGCTGACGTAGGAGCTAGAAGCCGAGATGCTGTTGCCGAAGATGCCTGCCGCAAGGCCACCCAGCAAGCCGCCGATCTGGCCCGTCTTTCCGTAATCACCAAACAGCGCTCCCGCGAGGTTGGCGGCAGCTGCATCCGCGGCCATGCGAGTAAGGGTTTGCGCGAACTTCTGCCCAATATCATCAAAGTTCCCCGACAACAGACCGTACAACCCATCGCCCAGCGAGTCCTGAATGCTGCGCGCAGCTTCTCGGGCGAACTCGTCCATTTCCGTCGCAGTCTCCTGCGACACTTTGGACATCGCCTTGAGGTGCGCCTGTGTTTCTTCGTAGGCCTTGTTCTGCTCTTTGATGAAGTCCAGCGTCTGAGCAGATGCCAGAGCCTCGTCCTGCTGGGCCTGAGTCTTGAAGGTCACAGAGCCGAGCCGAACCTGCTCCAGCAGCTTCTCGTACTCGGTAAGCTTCCCGGTGAGCGCGATCTGTTGGTTCATCTGGTCGATCAGCTTTTGGCCTTGATCGACACGCTCTTTAATCCGGCCTCCACCACCTCCACCACCGCCGGGCGGAGTTCCACCGGTCGTTACGATGGGATCCAACGTGGGAGCGCCAGTCTCCCCTACTCCAGCGTAAGGGTTAGGCTGGTTCTTCAGATAAATCAACAGTCCTTCACGCTGCTTCTGAAGTTCAGCAATGCGATCCTTGAGGTCCTGCGTATCTCCCCAGATGAAGTCGTTAACCTTGTTGGCGAGCGACGCTTCTGGATCCAGCACTTCCAACTGCCGCTGGAACTCCGAGATCTTTTGGTCGATATCAGCGATAGCTCGATCAGGATTGTCAATCTCCGATCCGGAAAACTTCAGCCATGTCGTGAACGACGTTGCGTTGATGACGCTAGCCGCGTTGACAACTTCCCTAACCATATCCGCAAGGAATGACGTGAAGGCAGCAAACGATGCCTTTGTCTCGTCAGACCCAAGCGTGTCGGTAAGGGAGTTAATCGATGTGGTCAACCCATCTACGCTTCCGCCATCTCCGGTCATCAAATCATCGATCTGATTCTGCAGTGCTTGCAATGCGCCGCCCAAAGTCTCCCGGGCTGCTTGCGCGGCGCCTCCATAGGAAGACTCCAGCGCCTTGAGTACAACGTCTTGTGCCTCGGCAACGCGTCCAGTGGCCTCCAGAGACTCAACCAGCTTCTTCTGCTCTTCAGTGAACCGGAAGCCCTGCTTGGAAAGAGCGGTAAGTCCCTTGCTGGGGATGTCCAGCGCCTTGCCGACTGTTTCGGCAGATTGCTCGACCGTCATCCCCAGGCGCACCGACATGTCGATAGCAGCCTGAAGCGCCCGGGGGAACTCATCACCAACCACCCCGGTATAGGACAACAGGCGGGTCTGAGCGCGGTTTATGTCGCCTTCACTGACAAAGCCGGCCATGCCGCTAGCCATCTTGTTCAGTTCAGCCGCGGTGAACCCTGCTGCGTTCCCGGTGGACTTCAGAACTGCGGCGAGTTGAGCTTGCTCGCTTTGAGCGTTCTTCGTCTCTTCGATGAACTTGCCAAAAGCGGTGCCGAATCCGACTCCCAGCAGCGCACCGCTCAGAAGACCAGCAAAGGCATTGCTAACCGACGTCGCGGTCTCTTTCGCCTGCTTCTCGATCTCCTTGAAGCGCTTCTCGGCCGTCTTCGACGCACGTTGGGCATCCGTCTCAAACGAACCGGTACGCATGAGCAAATCTACAACTATGCTTCCTGCCGTAGCCATTAGATTGCTCCCTTCGTCATAGCTTTCCTGTACTTCGCGACGGTTTCGCGGTGGCAGCCAGAAGCGCGGGCGATTGCCGCGTCACTAGCTAAAGGGTCTGCGCGCAACGCATCGGCGAGCCGTTCCCGACGGTCGGCAAACCTTGCGTCATTGGCCTCCCTTAGCGCGGCACAAACGTGCTCCGGGCGAGTCCGGCCTCTTAGCTTTTCCATTGGCCGGTTATGGCCCAAGTGGGCGTCGCCAATCTTTCTGCGGACCTCCTCACTTAACTTCCGACCCAATCCATGGCCTTTCTTTGCTGCGGAGATGCGCTCCCGCTGTTCTTGGGTTCGCTTCTGTCCAGTGAGGGCAATTCGCCGCAACTCGATTTCCTCGGTGGTCTGCTTTCGGTGAAACCCTGAAACGCCCTCGCCTCCGGCCGTTAGATTGGCAAGCGGCGTCCCAATAAGTCGATGCTTAGCAATCAGTTCTTCCTCCGCGAACAGGGCCAACTCTTCACATTCCGTTCGAAAGATGATGCGGACATCGAACCCTGCTTTAGCAACAATGCGCTGCCAGTGCTGATTTCGGCTGCTGCTTCGGAACGGCCGATCCCCGCAACCCTTACCAACGTAGAAGACCCGTCCCGTGTCCAAACGAATGTGCTCGTAGACACAGAAGCCGGCTGTTGCCATCTAACTATCCTTGGGGTTTAAGTCCGAACGCCTTGAGCGTGCGAAGGTCCGCGTCCGAGAGGTCTCGAACGATCGGGCTGGAAAGCCACTGGATCTTTTGGGCCATGTCCCCGCCTGCCATGCTTTGTGCTATCAAAGCTGCTGGGCGGTGAAACATATGCAGGTCATCAAACGGATGGCGCTCGTAGAACGCTTTCCAGAACTCGAATTCACGCTGGGTCATGGCCAGCCGCAATTCCTGGATAGTGCGGCCGCCCAGACGAAGCGCCAGGACGGCCCACAGCCAGTCATCGCTGCCAGCCTTTACGTGTTTCCCGCGTCGTCTTTGCCGACCTGGTTGGCTTCCAGGACGGCGCGGAAGATCGCCTGCATTGCCTGCGGCTTGAGGTTAGAAGCCTGAGCGATGGTCAATTGGCGCTCGCCCTTCTCGTTGCACAGCGAATCAGCGATAAGAATCGCCATGGCGCCGCCTTTGACCGCTAGGTCGTCCGACCGAACGGCATGGGCATATGCGTTGAAGGACGCGCCGCTGTACTCGCGGAAGTGCAGCTTGTGCAACTTCCCATCACCCAGGCCAACTTCCTTCTCTTGCACGGCTTCCGAAGCGAAGAACGACTGATCGATCATGCTTAAGCCTTCGGAGTCAGGATCACCGGGCCGGAGCGCTGAATAGTCAGCGTGCCGCGCACGATTTCATTGGTAGCGATATCCAGGTTCAGGTCGGCGATGTATCCCTGGAACATGATGCTCGAGCGCCCGGCAGGCGGGTCGATGGCATCGTTCGAATCAAGCACCGGGGCAGCAGTGCCGTCCGAGAGCAGGACGATCCAGTCCAGGACATCTCGACGCGCCTTCATATCGAACAGGTCTTGCTGGGAAGCGTTCGTCGGAATGAAGTTGAACGGCACAGACACTTGTCCCGGGTTGCCGAGGCCGCCCGTGTATTCCTTGTCGTCCTGGGTGTCCAGGCAGGTCGTCTCTAGCTGATCAGCAGCGCCGCCCAGCCCGGTGATGCCGGTCGGGCAGGCCATCTTGACCAATTGCGGGACCGAGTCAACGGTCTTGAAGTACAGCTCGGTACCTTGGGTTTTTACGATTCCAGCGGTCATTGCGGGCTCCAAAAGAAAAAGCCCGCTCGAGGCGGGCAAGGCAAAACTAGGAAGATGGGTCTATCGGGAGTTGATGAAATCGGCCTCAAGGCCTATCCGGAAAAGCTTCGTGTCGGGATCTCGCAGGTTCACGACCACCCGATTAGCGATTCCGGCTAAGTCGACGGCATCACGCACTGCCGCGGCAAGCTGTTCGACCTGCAGATCCGACCTGGACCAGCAGTCGATCTGCACGCTATCGAAGTCACCACAAGGAGTGCCACTAAGCTGGTCATAAGGCTGCCCTGCAACCTCGAACCAGGTCACATACGGCTTCTCCGTGTCCTGCGGGGCCGCACCGTGGCGGAAGATGCGAACGGGCGTGCCTCCAACAATTGCCAGGATGGCAGGCGTCTGAAGGGTCTGGAATACGGCGGGCAGCATCACTTGTTCCGGTTCTTGGCACCCATTTCGGACACCACCTTTTCTATGCGCTTGTTCAGGTCTTGCGTAATGACGTTGATCGCCGCTTCCCCATGCTGGCGCACTGCAGGCCGCAACCACGGCGTCGCCGGCTGGTCTTCCGTCCCGTACTCCATAAAGCTTGCCGTGGCCCGGGTCGTTACGGGCTTGCCCTTCTTCCCCGGGTAGGTCTTGCGGCGCACACGCACCAAGTACCGCTCGCCCTTTCCGGTGCTGGGCGGCTTGCCACGACTAGAAATGACGTTCTTTTCGAGCAGACCCGTCGATTCATCGCCATTCATGGCGATAGCGCGCCGAAGATTCTTCTTGGCCTCATCACGGATCAGGCGGGCGCCCTTCGCCAGCGCCAGCTTCACCGGACCACCGCGCTTCGAGACAATCTCGGGCGGCAGGTTCTTGAGCGTCGCAATCACGCCGTCTACTCCGGTTAGCTTGACCTCGACCTTCATTTGATCCTCATGAACGCATAGCTGCGGATGCCTTCCCGGCCAAGTTCCGTCTCTGCTTCGTTGTGCTCCATGCAGGCGAACCCCTGCACCAGCATCCAGTCGATCAGCCCTCGATGGCTGAAGTACCAAATGTGTTCACCCGGCTTGAAGTGGCGGCTGCCAGGCACGCCGTCCCCTTCCTCGAAGATCGGGATCGAGATGAAAGCCCACTCCCGAACCTGGGCCAACAGCGCAGCAGGGTCCGGAATGTGTTCCAGGCTGTCCCAGCAAGTGATCGCGTCCACCGGGCGCACGTAAGGATCGCAGAAAGCCTCTCGCTGCCGGAGCCAATCGTTGGCTTCCGCGTTGACGTCGTAGCCCTGAGCAGCCGCATACTCGACGAATCGTCCACCACCAATCCCGATGTCCACCACCTGTCCTGCATAGTGGCGCCGGACCAGCGCCAGGCGTGCTTCGGTCAGCAGCTCCCCCATCGGCGACGCATCGCGCTGGCGGAATTCTTCCCAATAGCTCGTCGTGTAATCCATCGCCGGACGAGGATGAAACCCCATCCCGCGCTCAGGCCACCAGATCAGGGAGTCTTCGTAGCCAGTCGGCAAAGTCACTCGCATGGTTCTTGATTCGCTTATCGCAGTTGTGTTGTCTCTGCCGGCACCGGCAAAAGTTGTCCGGGACCGCAAACCGAATCCGGCTCAGGTCCATGTACTTTTCGTCTGTAATCAGTTCCGGGGCGTTAAAGCCGCCCTGTCCCCCGCATATCACCCATGCGGGGACTTTCATTGCTACCGCGGCCGGTAGAATCCAACCGATCCCGCCAATGACCGCCGCGGCGTTCTGCACCAGGGCCATCAACTGCCGGACGCCGAACTCTCCCGCGTGGTACACCTCGTCAGCTGGCGGCAACTGGCCAACCGCCCATTCTTTCCCTGGCTCCAGGTCCGCCACCGATACAACCCGGTAGCCCGCCGACCGAGCCATTTCCGCCGCCTCGGCGATGTACATGGTCAGAGGGTTGCGGGCTTCCGCCACCCACTCGGCGCGGACCGTTGCAGGGCGCACTACGATGTACGGGCCCGACACTGGCGACGAGCCAAAGTCCGGTAAATCGAACTCGCCGGGGATAACCCCAAAGCACCGCCGCATGCCCGTCACGATGCCAGCCGTGCCGTACTGAACCGCCACCACGGACTCTCTTGGTGCAGTCACCCATCGCCCCGGATCCTGCAGGGCCATGTTCTTGGATTGCGTCCGCAGCGGCGTTTCCGCCTTGACGAACTTGACGCCCGCCAGATCCTCGTAAAGCTCTGGCCAGGGAGTCTCCAGGTAAACCGGCCCTTGCAACCGCTTCACGAAGGCGCGCTGGTAGATGTTGTCGCCCAGCCCCTTCATCCCGCGTACTATCAAACTGCCTCCATCGGGAAACAGTCCAACGCCGATCCGGGCGTACAGTTCACAACGTCGACGCCTGGATTGGCGCGTGCCCAATCACGAAACTGCTGCAGGTGCACTATTCGGCGATGGGGCTTCGTGTTGACCAGCCCGTTCGTGTACTCGCCGAAGTAATGCGAGCCGTGCATGTCGAATCCGTACAACCGAATCCGCTTTGCCCCAAGGTTTACTGCTACCTGTAGCGACAGAACTCCGCTGGCCCACTGCGTGTTTCCCGGGCGGCATCGCTCAACACCGGGAAACTCGCTGCTGGAAAACTTCCGACCAGCAAAATTCAGCGCTTCCGGGTAAGCACGCCACCAAGCCCGGTCGTTCGCAGCCAGGAAGTCAGCCCACGGGGCCAGCTCAAACACATTGCTGACCACCCCGACGCACTCACCGCGCATCGATTCGGCCAGGTCACTGCTCATGCTCGGACCCGGCGCCAGCAATACAAACTCCAACTTAGCCCTCGTTTAACCCGGATCCGACCGGAAGGGTGATGTACTCCAGCCCGCTATCCTTGTCCGCAAGCACGCCGCGGATGTTGTATGCCGTGCCACGGTGGATGATGCGGTCAGTGGCCATGATGTCGCGGGTCCGGATGGTGATGCGGGCCGTCACTTCAGACTGGCCCGCAGCCGACTGGACAAATTCCCGGGCCGACAGCGGCTCGACGGCCGCCCAGACCTTAGCGATTTCCGTCCACGTCTCAGTCACCGCCCCGGTTACCGGGTCCTGAGCAATGACAATGCGTTCAATCGCTACCCGATGGCGAAGACGACCAGCCTCTAAACTCATCGGACCGTACTCTTCCGCAGGCCAGACAGCAGGCTCGTCGCGCCTGCACCAAGCACATATCCGTGGCCCCAATGGGCGGGCACAGCACCAGCATCTGAGCCATCTCGAAACCGATACTGCTGGGCCAGTTCAACCAAGATGGCGGCCTTCACCGCATACTTCGGAATCGGGTCGCCGTTCGAATCCTCAGCAGGGATCGGATCGCCCGCGCTGTCGACGTCGCCCGATGCCTCATAGGCACGCCATGAGTCCTTCAGCCATGTGAAAACAGCGTTCTCGACGGCGGGAATCCACGTTGCAAACCACGGATCGTCGTCCAGCGAGTCAACCCGAAGGTGCATGCGAGCTTCCTCGACGCTAACGAGGCTCATGCTTGGTCCTTCAGCTTGATAGGCGCTTCAGGCGTCGCGTCCTTGCCTTTCGGTCCGCGCTCGCCATCGCGCCCCTTCCGAGCGGCAATCACCCAATCATCGCCCGCGGATTCGGGCTTGGCAGGGGTGTCCTTCTTTGCGATCCACAGGGACCCGTCATGCACCCACGCCTCGCCAGCCTTGGCCTTGGTCCCCTCGCGCCAGTAGCCACCTGGCCGAATTCCGCCCGCAGGATAGCGGACCTCTTTCACTCGGCCAGCGCAGGATGCTTTGATCCGAACTTCGTGCGTTTCGTCCAAATACTCCAGTTCGAAGGCGTCCAGGCCAATGCCGTCCGCCCCATCCTTCCCGTCGCTGCCGTCACAACCGTTCGAGCCGACCACCGGGCCAAGGTTCTTGACCTCTCCATTGCTCATCGTGACGAGCAATGCGCCATCACGGTCGATCATGGCTCCGGCCATCCCAACGCCGTCCGCGCCCTTCTGGCCGTCTTCGCCTTTGGCACCGGGTTCGCCGTCCTTGCCGTCAGCCCCGTCCTTGCCATGCACGACCGGGATGGAGTTCACGGCGTCCGCAATCATCTGCTTGACGACCTCCATGTCGCAATCCTTACCGTCACGGCCGTCAACGCCGTCTTTCCCGGCTATGGGTAGCGGCAATTCAGCAAGCTGGGCTTTCAAACGCGCAATCTCGTCTTTTAGAGGCTGCACGGCCTTGATGATCGCGTCGCCCATGGCTTGGCCGAACAGTTCAGGGTCAAACGACATAGGTAGGCTCCAGGGCTTTCTTCATTGCGGCGATAGCCTTGTGGGTACCTGCAAAGGCGCGCAATTCTTCTAAATCAGGATCCAGCTCGGGCGTGGGAGCGGGCGTAGCCGCGGGCTGCATGGCGGGGTCCCACTCTTTACGATCAGCCAGCATGCCCAGCGGGTAATCCTGGTTCTGACCCCACAACGTGTCACCGCCTGCGGTCGGAGCCAGGTTGAACGGCCGTCGCCCTTCGTCAGGCGTCTTGATCATTCCGCCGACCAGCTTCGTGTTGATCTCAGCCTTCTTCGCCTCGTCCATCCGCAAAAGCGGCTCCGTATCCAGCTCGATGCCAAGTGGGCGGATAACCTTCAAACCATCATCCAGCAGGTCTTCCATATGCTGAATGGGGGCCTGCAGCGCATCGCTGTAGTACATGAGGTTCACGCCGTCGACGCCCAGACCGGACGGAATGGTCCCGATCCCGACCTTGAACGGGGGGATCCCGAACGGCTGGCAAATCTGCTCGTCGCTGTAGCGCATCTGCTCGATCATCTGAGCGTCGATGCTCTTCATGGCAAACGGCGTGAATTTCATGTCCGCGCCAATAATTGCCACCTTGCCGGACTTGCCCTCTGAGAATTCCGCGTTCCAGTAGTTCTGGACTGCCTTTGCATCGTCTTCAGACATGCCAGCCGGGGCCGTCAGAAGGCCGCCCGGCTGTGCGTTGTTCGCGAAGAACTCCGTCGCCGAGCGCATGATCTTCATGTTCTTCAGCGCGGGCCAATGCGCTGCGGCCAGGGGCGGCACACCGATAAGAGGGTGGTGAACCGTCATGCAGCGGTCGTGAATAATCTCACTGGAGGGAACAATCAGATTCTCAGCCGGGTAGCCTTCGGGAAGGCTGTTCAGTTTGTCGGTCTGCAACTGGTAGAACACAGCGCCAGAATCGGACACCATCGGCAGCACGCGCTCAGGATCTAGCACGTACAGTTCCGTCACCACCCCACGACCGTCACGACGCTTCAGAATGTAGGCATTGCCCTGGGTAAGCTTGGTGATAATCCAGTACTCGCGGAACTGAGCCGGAGTCTGAAAGCCGTTGGGCTTGCGCAGCACCGGGTCATAAGCGGAATTTGATACCTCAGTCCATACACCGTTGACATCGCGGCTGCGCAGCGAAAACGGCAGCTTCCCGATGTCCGACGAAATTCGATAGATGCACGCATACAGCGTCGGATAGGTGATCAGGTCGCCGCGCCTCTCCTCAATGTTGCGCTGCCATGCGCCCGTGAATGGCTCCAGAATGCGCATCCATCCATGACGCACATGATTTACAGCCTCAAGGCTTTTCTTGCGCGTGATAGAGAGCCCGAAAACTTTCACTCGGCGGCCTCACGTAGCGCTGCACGCACCTTATCGGCGCCTGCTTTGTGATGCACCTTGACACCTCGGTCGCGCGCCAAAGCGTGCAACTCGGCCAGCTCCATGGCATCTAGATCAGGTCCTCCAGCTTCTCTCGACGGGGTTCCAACGAGAGGCGTCGGTATCGTGGGCTGCGATGGAGGAGCAGCCGTCATATCGCGCGTCATGTACGTACCACGGCCCACCTTATTCAGAATTTCGGCATATCGACGGGGCATCACCTGTTCACGCCCGTCTTTATGGATAAATGTGACCTTGGACATGGATTCTCCTGTCTTCTTGCAGAAGGGGCCTCCCTTCGGAGGCCCCTTGAGCCAGCGGACTGGTTATGCGCCCCAGCTAACGCCGGACAGATAAGCAACTGCCTGCGGGCGGCGCTTCTGCCAGCGCACATACCGTTCTGCGCGGATGGCGAGTTGGTTGGTTTGGAACATGGAAACCAACTGCGCGGCAGTAGGCGTTGCCGTTGCAGCGGCGTCATCCAGGAAGATGGTTGCTTCGCGCGAGATGTCGATATTCACCTGGCCGTCGTCTGCGAGATAGATTTCGCTCGCGAAAGCCAGGATGAACAGCGATCCACTGGAGTCAGCAGGCACATAGTTCGAGATGATGACGGGCACGCCATCAATCGAACCAGAGCCGTTGACACGCACGTCGGGAAACTCGCGTGCACCAAGCGGATTACGCATCAGCGACAGAGCGCGGGCGGTCTTGGAATCGGTGATGTACACCGCCGTACCCGTGGGGAGGTTGGTCGCATCGGCCGTTGCCCACAGTGCGGCGATATCGGCCCGAACACCGTCCGCGTCGGAACCCGACGAAGGGATCGGCGTCACGCCGTTCGTCACCGATGCAGGCGACTCGCCTGCGCCCGTGCCCGCGGCCTTCGCGGGGTCCACGAAGTCCACGTCCATACGCTCAATCACCGCTTCCGAAAGGTCATCTCGGGTCAGCTGCACAATGGCGGGGTCGCTGAATCGCTCCAGTTCTTCCGTCACAACAGAGATCGCGGCGATCTTCGCCCACTTAAGCTCGGCAGCGGCGTAGCCAGCGGCAGTAACCGGCTTGCGGTAGCCTTCACCGACCCACTGAGCCGTGCCTGCCGTGGTCTTGCCGGGGATGCGCACGTTGAACGGCACACGGCGCAGGCCCGGGATGCCGCCGACGCCGAATTGACCGACGATGGTGCGCGGGCGCAGGAACTCCAGGAACTCGCTGGTGAGGTTCTGGTAGTCCACCAGAGCACCGGCCCAGGTTGGGCTGGTGGTGTTGCCGGCGGCCACAGCTGCCTTCATGACGTTCTGCAAGCGAACGTCGTTGCCGAACTTGTTCTCGGCGAACGACTTGGCGCTGTTGACATCGCCCTTGGCGGCGAACATGGATAGGGCGAAGCGAGCGAAGCCCAGGCCGGGCTCATCGTTCTTGACGGTCTTCACCACCGCAGGGGCACCACGGCTGCCACCCAGCGCAATCTTTCCCGACTTCTCTTCCGGTTCGATGGCCTTGGCACTTGCTTTATCTGCAGCCTCGACATCCGCCATGCGCGAGAAGCGCGCAATGTCATCGTCCAGCCGCTTGATCTCGGCACCCAGGGTGTCGAATTGTTCCGCCTCGCCCGTGTCCATGGAGCGACCTTCCTCCATCGACTTGCGCGAAACAGCCTCTTGTTCTGCCGACTTGGCAGCACGGGTCGCCTTCAGATCGGCAACGTGTTCAGCAAACGTCTTCATGACGTCTCCTTTCAGAAATGAAAAAACCGCCTCTAGGGCGGCTCGTTAGGGCTGATCACTGCGGCCTGCGTGCAACGGCAGGCGGCCGATCAAAAGTCAGGCGCGGACCAGTCGGACGGCGCCGTTAAGATTCTTTTGCTGCTCGATACTCTTGATTAGCGGTACCGATTGAAGTTGGGCAGCCCTAGCGTCGAGCGACCGAATCTGTTGAAGGACATCGCCGGGCAGCATGCCGCCTTCTGGCAGCGACTTGTACGCGTGCACCAAGGCATCCGGATTGGCGGGCACTCCTACGAGAGATAGTTCCAGCATCTCCCACTTGAGATAGCGCAGGCCGCCAGTCTTAAGCATCTCCACAGCGTCATCCAGAGGGTTGAATCCGATGCTGACCGCTTGCAGCAGGCGATACTTCACGGAATGCCATGCTTCATTCACTCGGTCGCGCACCGTGCCCTCTTCCTTCACGTCGGGAATCGAAGCCTCGAACGGCACGCCCGTTTTGGTGGGGCGGCCAAATTCGACATGCCCCACCGGCTTGTCGTGCTTGTGGTACAGGAAGAGATTGACGGGGCCGCGTTGCGTCATCCCCATCGGCTCGACTACATCACGCACGCGGTCGGGCGTCGGAGTCGTTGCAGTTCCAGTCAGGATGCGTCGCTCATCGTTGACCGCCTTGACCTCGAAAAAGCTGTATGCCCTCATTTCTGCCTCGCTTCCATCTTGGCGAGCGTGGCTTGAGCCTTCTCGCACATTTTTGTCATGCCGCGCCGACACAGCCACGCGACCAGCTTCCGTTGACGGTTGATGCAGCCTTGGCACATGTCAGCCTGCCGTTGCTAGGACCAGCTTGCGCTTCGACGTGGCTGCCGTATTTGCGGCTCCGAATGCCATGCAAAGCGCTACCGCGGCATCGATCTTGTTGATCGACCGCGTTTTAGCCAGCCAGTGATTGCCCCATTTGTCTTCTTCGGTGACCGCCGACATCATTGCGGAGATCAGCACCGGATTTCGCTTAAGACGGATCCTGCCTTCCAGCAGAGCGTCCTCCAGCAAACGAAGCGACCCGGGCATCCAAAGGCCTTCCGCCTTCTCACCCCTCGCTTCGGCTGCCTTCTTCATTTCCTCAGTCGGCTGACCTTTCTTCGTGCCGCCCTGTGGATGTTCCAGGAATTCCAGCTGCAAGCCGATCTCCTGGACCGCCTCTTCAAACCGCTTGAACGCGTACCGGTCATATGCCACGAAGGGCAATTTGAAACGTTGCGCATCCTCGGCAAGCGCTTGCGCCACATGCCGATAGTTGATGTTCTCGCCTTGTGGAGCGTGGATGAACCCCTGATCGCGCCACACCGTGTAGGGGATCTTGTCCCGCAACTCGCGGGCGAGGATCGTGTCCCCCGGCGTCCAGGCCTCAACCCAGGCATCAAACGTGGGCTTGCCATCCTCGGTCATTCCCGTTTGGACCACAGAGGCCTTCGCAGTAATGTCCCGGTTCTGAGACAGATCCAGCCCGGTAAATACGGCTTTACCTACATGCTCTTCCGGTTCGAAATCCGCAAGCGCCGGGTCCAACGTGGCCCGCGTCATCCAAGCGGTTTCCGCTTCGGTCCACACGCAGAAATGCAACCGCAGGATCCCGTTTAGCTGCCCGGGAATCGCCTTCGCCTGGTGGACAATATCCCCCAGCGTTTCATCGGTGATCGTCACCCCCAGGAGGGGATTCGCCTTAATCCAGCAGCTTGGATCGCGCAGCGGGTCGTCCCCTTCGTCCAGCGCACACACATAGCTGAAGGTCCGGTCATCAATAACCTCCCCGACGAAAGTCGGGTCGTTCACGGCTTCCGTATGCCCCGCGGCAACCTTCACCGCGTGTTCATGCTCTTCCCACGCCACCGAGTTCCGATCCGATCCGCTGTTCGTGATCATGAACAGCAGCGGCTGCCGGCGGAACTTGAAGCCCCGCTCCAGCATTTCGATGATCTTGCGATCCGGTAACTCGTGAACTTCATCGGCCAGCACGAAGTACGGACGCGGGCCGGAGCCTGTCTTGCCGGTATCGCGAGACACCGGCCGGAAGAAGCTCGAATTCCGGTGGTAGGCGATGTTGTATTCACGACCTTCGCCGCCCGAGAACTCCAGACGCTTCTTCAGGCTGGGCGACGCCTTCACCATCTTCACGGCATCAGCGAACAGAATTCCGGCCTGCTCTTTCTTTGCCGCGGCGGCGTATATCTGGGCACCGGCCTCACCGTCGGCGGTCAGCCCAAGCAGCCCTATCCCACCCGCCAACGGCGACTTACCGTTGCCCTTCCCCTGCTCAATGTAGGCTCGACGGAAGCGCCTCGTCCCATCAGCCCGCTTCCAACCGAACAGCGACCCGACGATGAACGCCTGGCTGGGGCGAAGCTCGAAATCCTTGCCTTCGAACTGGCCTTCAGAGAGCTTGAGAACGCCTTCGAAGAAGTCGAAGGCGTACTCGGCAGCGGCGTGGTCGAAATATAGCCCGCGCTCTCCGCCCTTCTCCAGATCCAACAAATGCCGCTTGCAGCTGTTGCGCACATGGGGGCCAGCAACGATCACCCCAGCCACTACAGCCTCTGCGTACTCCTTAGTGCGGTCGGCCAAAGAACTTGTCAGCGGGGTCTTCGTCTTCGCCGTCGCCATGGTTCACTTTGGTCTCGTCAACAGGAGTCGCGCCCAGCTTCGACAAAATCGAGCTAAGCGCCTGCGTTGCCGAAACTCCAAAATCGGCGTCATCCATTCGCGCCGTCCAGATACAGGCCAGGCGCAATAGCGGTCTGTGGGAACTGTTCAACCAAGGCAGCTCGGCGCGGTATTCCTCCCACGCCACTTTCTGCTCGTCGGTCATCTTCACGTAGGGTTCGCCAAGCGGGCGAGTTCCCTTCGGAGCCTTCCGATCCTTGAACCGTTGCGGGTCATGGACAGCGGCGCCGGAGACCTCCGCCTTGCTGGCCGGGAGCCTCGGTCGAGCCATTTGTTACCTCGTCTTTTGAATTGCGGATGCGAAAAGGAAGGTGAGCGGCCGGTCTTGGTCGGGAAGGGGCTTTTGGTTTTTCCCCTCCCCCCCTACCCGTATCGCCATTTTTTTGCCCCCAGCCCTCACCGTATCGGCATTTTTTCGCCGATGGTTGTGCCGAAGTTTCGGGTTCTTATTCTTATCCGGCTCGTGTAACAGAGACCGGATAGCCGTCAGTGCCTATCTGCACCTTCCTGCGCCCGGACTTCTCCAGCCTCTGCTTGTCCGAGTCGTGGTGCTCCTTGCACAGTGACTGAAAGGGGCCGTTCCAGAACTTCTCGGGATCACCCTTGTGCGGCTCGATGTGATCGCACACCTTTGCCTCTGTCACCCTTCCTTCTGCCTGGCACATTACACAGAGGGGATTCGCTCTTAGGTGGCGCTCCCTTAGCTTCTGCCAGCGCCAGGTCTTGTACCAAGCGCTCCAGGGTTGGCTGCTCATAGCGGCTTATGCCAACTGCGGAACTGCCCAACTGAAGCGACCTCGGACGGTTGGTGGATTACCGACCTGGGCACCAAGCGGTACCGCACCCATCCGTCCTTCACCTCTACTACTTCCTTCTCGAAGCCTGTCATCTTGCTAACCCACAAGGAGCCAGCAACTACTGGCTGCTTCCGGAATGGCCAGGTCATAGCGGCTGGGAATCGTCCCGCTCGCCGCCTACTGCCTCGCCATCCAGCGTGAGTTCGGGCCGCTCCATCTCTTCGCCTTCATCTGCCAGAGCTTCCAGCAGCGCGTCGAGCTTGGCCTCAATTCGATCCAGTTGGGTCATGTCTAATCCGTTGAAAGGATGCGCTAATATTTCCGATCCTCTTCCCTCAAGGATCAGTAATGGCACATCCGTTCATAAAATTCTTGGCAACACTTCCGCAATTCCAATCGGCGCTGCTGTGGAGCGCCGCCATCGATATGCGCAACGGAGCGCACGTGACTAAGTTCGAAGGCGGGGATGAACCCAAGCACCGGAACACGTTGAGCTTGTGGTGGCCGGGGCTCAGCAAAGACGAAGCATTCCCCTTCGAAGGGGAGAAGTACATTCTTTTGCAAGCTTATGAAGCGGCACGGCTCACCGGCGACGAGAACTACATAACGCAAGCAAACCAAATAATCGCTCAATAACAAAAGCCCGCTCAGATTCCTGGCGGGCTTCGTTTCCTATGGACGAGCGCCGTCCACTTGGAGCGATCTTAGTGAGCTAGGTCCGAGTATGCAACCCCTCACGCAATCACCTTGATCATGTCTCGCTTGCGCAACATCGGGAGCAGTTGCTCTTTGGCTGCGTGGTAGCGCTGGTGCTGTTCCTCCGGGCTGCAGCGAGGGTTGCGGAATACCTGATTCGGCACGTCCTTGTTGCGCATGCTGATTCCGACAGCGGCGCGCAGGTCAACCGGCAGCGTACTCAGGCACACGTCCACCTGTTCCGCCACATACCGGTTCAGCTTCGCGTCGGTGTCGTCGTCATCCCCGTAGGCGTCCATGTCGGACACACCTTGGAATCCCGGCGCCACCCGGCTATGCCCCAGATGCTCCCGGTGCGCCTTGGCCCAGTGGTACCAGGTCATGAGCAGTTCTTCCAGTTGTTCGCTTTCGTCTTTCGTCATGTGATCCTCGCTGAATAGCTGCTCCAATCCTTGTCTTGCGATCTCCTGCCGACTTAGCCGTGGCTTCTGCGGTCGACGTCGGAGTTCTTCCAGGCGCTCGCAAACGATTGCCGGGTCGCCCATCGCCCACTTCGGCAGGAGCGCGCCCATCACGCAAACTCCGGGCTGTACTGGACCTTGCTGGACATGCTGACCGGGCTAGGCATACGCATAGCCTGCAGCCTCGCCGCGGCATTCCTCATCGTGCTGTCCAAGGTGTAGGGTCGGCCACTGGCGAACGCCAGCTTGCCGGGCACTACCTCAGTCGGCTTGAAAGCCACCCATGCCCGGATAACCACCATTGGGTCGCCGGAGTCGAGGCCGGGTTCAATCTGTCGGATGGCGGCGGCAATGCCTTCCGCCCGGCGCGCTGTCTTGTCCAGAATGACGCCGTATTCAGTCTTCAAGCGGTCAAGGGCTGCGGTGCGCATTTGCTTGTTCGCGTCTTCGATTGTTCTTGGGAGTGCCATGGTTGTCCTTTAGTCAGTCTCGGATAATCTCCGCAGAATCTGCGGCGAATAAGGGGGCTAATCTCCGCATCCTGGGGATGCTTGCCATGCTTGAACGGTGAGGGCCACACCGATAGCGGGCCACGCATGACTGGATACCCCGTACAACGGTCCGGGTTTGGCTTTGATTCCGATCTGCGGCGTAGCACCGCCACCGGATGCCGGATACAGATCGATGATGGCCTGCCGGACGTTCCCATCCTTGGCTTGGGTGGTCCCGCATAGGTGCAGCTTTACGTCCTTGCGATAGACCAAGCGAACTGTCATCGGGTTGTGCCAGGCTTGGACGTAGCGACCAATCCAAACGCACGTTTCGAAAATCTCTTTGCCGACCGGCATTCCGTAGCTGGCGATCATTTCCACGGCCAGCCGGGTAGGGTTGATCTGGAACTGGCGATGCTGGACAAAGTCGAGCATGTCCTCGTTCGCCCACACGCCGGAATCCAAGAGTTCATTCCCGCGCATGTAGCACCAGCCTGACTGCTGGGGACCAGGATCAATTGCCAGAGTGGCCATGCGGCCCGTGCCAGCCATCGGATCCAAAGCAACGTCCATTTGCTTCATTTCTCCACCCTCTGATGTCGCGAGCCATAGTGCTCATCAATCTTGCGCTGCGCCTCGCGCCGGCCACGCTGATTGGCACGGTCAGCCTTGAGAACAAGAAACGCCGTCACAGGGGCAAGCAGCGCCAGCACAGGTCCCAGCAAGATCAACAACAACGTGCCCAACACAGCGAGTGCATCGCCTAGGTGTTGAAGGATTTCGCTGCCATATCTGGGAAGCAGCCGCCAGCTAGTGCCGAATTCCACAAATGCAATGTGCAGCGCTTGGCGATAAGTCATGGCGCCACCTGGGCAATCAGGGTCGAAAAAGGGTTGGTTTGGCACTCCGCCAGCTTTTGACGCATCGCACGCGCCTTGACCCAGGCCAACTTTTTGAGGTTCCGATCCTCGTTGCTTTGCACAACCCGATTGGCGTCCCGTCCGTAGCCGTAGCGATAAACGGGTGTACGAGGTCCCTTCCCCTTCGGAGGTAGCCAATCGCAGATATGGATCTTCCCGTCGTCGCGGAGCTTTCGCAGGTTGTCGTGAACCGTGACCGGGCTGCATTTCAGATCCTCGGTAAGCTCTCGGTGGGTCATGTCGCCGCGTTCTTCGAGGGCTTCCAGGATCGAGGGGTAGGTGTAATTTCTCGGGGGCATGTTGATCTCCCTGACTCAGACCATTTCCGGCACGCCCGAGTACTGGACGTAGGTGTATGGCCGTCGCTGCGGGTTGGTGGTGAACTGCATCGCTTGGCGGTTGAAGAACAGGTACAGGCTGCGTGCTTGGGTTTCGCCGTTACGCTGCTTGGTAAGCTCTAGCTTCGCGTCGGGAGTGTCCGGATCCTCGCCGTCTTCCTTCTGCGCCGACCAGACCGAAAAAACGTTGTCCGCGGCATCGGTCAGCTTTGAACTGCCCGCGACGTCCATCTTTCCGGGGTTCTTCTTTTCGTTCTCGCCTTTGCGCGGGTGCGCCACCAAGTGAAGGTGAACACCGAATTCGCGGCAGAACCCTGCAAGCTTGCGCATGGCTTCCTTCTGGGCAGACATGGCGCCCGCTCCGTCTTCCGGGACATCGGTCATCATCAAGCTGTCGATGACAAAGTGCCGAATCCCGTAGCGCCTGAATCCGTAGCGGAACACTTCCAGCAGGCGGTCGATGCTCGCGGTACCGGTCAGGTTGAACAGCCATGCCTTGTCCTGCAGCCATTGGCCGCAATGGTCGAAATATGCCTGGGCCGGGCGGTCTTGGCCGGTCAGTTGCTTGGTCATCCGACGCCCTTGATTCACTGGCGTCATTTCGCCGGAGAACACGCAGACTCGTTCGCCCTGGCACATCAGCCCGATCAGGACTTGGTTCAGCAGGAGCGACTTGCCGTGGCCGTTGTAGCCGGTCCAGACCGATAGCTCTCCTTGGCGAAACTGAAACCATGTCTGGTCGGTGCCGTTGAAGGTCAGGCACGGGTCGACGACCTTATCTCCGCTGGGCCAGAACGAAGCCTTCACCTGCCCCCAGAAGTCCGACAAGGGGCGAAGCTCTTCCGGGTCGAACGGACGCGCTGCCCTGAAGCAGTGGTCGAAGTCAGCCGCTTCCGCGCCACCCAGCATGTAGTCGTTAGCGTCCTTGGCCTTGTCGAACAGGACGACCTTGCAGCGCTCCAGGCCAAGGCGGTTCGCCACTTCTCGGGCGCCCTTCTGCCCCGCCTCGTCGTTGTCGTAGCAGAGATAGATTTCCGAGAAACGCTGCAGGCGTTCCCAATCGTTGTCTAGCCACTGGTGGTTGCCAGCTCCTGCGTTGACCGACAAGGACGGAATTCCCATCTGATGCCCAGTCATGGCGTCAATCTCGCCTTCGAAGATCGCCACGCTGCGGGTCTTCGGGTCGATCAACTGCCAGCCGAACAGGCACGGTTCTGCCCCGCCTTCCTGGCGCATGTCCTTCTTATCCGTCACGCAGCGGTACTTAGCGTTGATGAACTCGCCTTCACGCAGGTAGGGGAATACCGCGTAGGCCTTTCCATTACGCTCCTGCTCTGCGATCTGGAAGGCGGCAATCGTCTCTTCGGTCAGTCCGCGGCTCATCAGCCAATCCCGGACGGGTTGCTTCGGCTTGTGCGCGGCAGGCTTGGACGGGCGTTTGTAGGTCGGCAAATCCTTCTTCGGCATGCTGTCGCGTATGCCTAGGAATGCCTTGGCTTCCGCCATGGCTTGTCCGATAGACAGAATGCGGACGGCAGCCCACAAGTCCAGCAGGTCGCCCGACTCGCCAGTGTTGAAGTCCTTCCAGACGCCTTTCTTCGAACCCGTCAGGCGGACGGACAGGGAACCGCCTGCATCTCCCGACACGCTGCCCGCTTTCCACTCGCCTGAGGCCTTCTTGCCACCGGGCAGCAGGTATTCAGCGATACGCAGGGCGTCTTCTGCCAAGCGGTTGGACAATTCCTGCGCATTCATGCTGTTGCCTCCATGCGGTGGCCATCACGCCACAGGTACGCGGTCTTCTCGCTGCAGCCAGCGTTCTCCGCTTCAAACGGGGTGCCGAATCCGGCCTTTAGCCACCAGCCAGCGCCAGGAGCCGTGGGCTTCACCTGGCCGACATAGCCCGAGAACTTCCGGGCGCCGAACAGCGTCTCCGGACGCATGTAGGGCCACATCTTGTCGTTGCCTCGCCACTTCGCCTCTCGGTCGTCTATGACGGCCTTCACCTCCTGAACCGAGTACCCCTCATCGATCCTGGCTCGGATCAGGCTCAGGTTCGATTCGACGTCCCGGTAGTCGCAGCCGGTACGGGCATTGAGGTACGCCAGGATTTCCCGGGCCTGGGCATTTGTGGCCTTCACGGGTTTGGACTTGGGCTCTTCAGCCGGACCGACGTCGGGCTTGCCCGACATATTGTTTTCTTCAGGTATCAGAGAATCAGCAATCAGAGAATCAGGCGATCCTGGCGATGCCTCGTCACTGCCTAGGTTGTGCTCAGGCACTACCTTGGCAGTGCCTTGTTCCTTGGCAGGCAGTTCCGATTCACTTTCACGGACGTGCGGAGACTGGTGCTTGGCAAAGGCAACCACCTGAATCACAGCCTTTCCGTCAGCTTGATAGCGGTCGATAAAACCAAAGCGCTGCAGTCCCGTCAGGATCTCTTCGACGTCCGCATCACGGTCATAAGGCAGGGCCTTTGCGGCAATCCGCTTGGGCCGGTCTTCAAGACGCCCCTCGCGGTCTGCCAACATCCACAGATAGATGAACAACAGGCGGTGCAAAGCTGGCAGTTCTGCCAAATCTTCGTTGTCCATGATGGACGGCTTGATATTTCTGGCTCTTGCCATTTCAGTACCCCCTCAGCCGCAAGACCGAGAAAACAACCCGCACAAACCATGCGGGGATCAGGCCACTGCAGTAGCCTTCCATCAGGTGAGACTTGATAAACGTCTTCATTCCGCAGCCCTCTTCAGAGGTTCGTAGGCCGCTCGGTAAGCCGCTTCAACTTCCGGGGTCCAGAGGCTGCGGGAAATGAGTTCGGCCCTGGTACGGTCGACGTAAACGACCTCGAGCTTGCGGCGCGCTTCTTTGCTAATCCCGCCGCTGTCGTGGAACCGGTGACAGTCCGGGCAAGCGGGAAAAGTTTGGGAATCGCATGCCTTCAGGCCCAGCCCCTTACCAAAGTTGGCGTGGGCGCATTGAGAGGGTCCAAAACGACCGCACACGACGCAATCCAGGCCGGCCACATTCCTGCGGTGCTTCTCTGAACGCATTACTGTGCTGGCCTTCATCCCCAGCGGGCGGAGGAATCCAAGGTGCGCTGCAACCTTCTGACCGAGGCCTTGGCCGCGATCCGACTTAGCCCGCATTGGAGTGCTGCGCTTGAGGGTGGAATTCCAGGTCATGCGGCCTCCACTTCCAGGAGAACGCCGCGGCTCGCAAAGTCGGCTTGGACGGCTTCGGCGTACTTGGTCAGTTGCTTGGTGGTCATGCGGGAAGTGACGGGGAAGACGCGCATCACGAGCAGCTTTTGCTCGTAGGACAGGCCTTTGATGGCGCCGTCATACGCTGCGCGGAACTCTTCATCTTCAGCGCGCAGGATCGGAACGCCGTGATGCAGCTTGCAGTAGCACTTCCAACCCAGCGCATCGTCTTCGGGCAAAGCCAGAGAGATTTCCTCGTACCAGGCATGGGAAAAGGCGTTCTGCGACTTCGAGCGAGTCTTCGCCTTGATCTCCACCTTGTAGCCGTGGGGCGCATGAGCGCACGCATGCGCCGCATTGCGACGAGCCAAGGGGGTAGACAGGTAGAAGACCTGGGTTTCCATCACGCCCTCGACACGTTGCGGGCGCCACGGAAACCCATTACTGCGAGGTCCATGAACAAGGTGTAGAGCTCGTCCTTCTCTTGTTGGCACAGAGAGCCATCGGAAAGAGCATCGATGGTGGACGAAGCGATCTTGCCGGTCAGAGCGGAAACTCGCATGACCTTCTCTTGGATCGCCTTCAGTTCGTCAGGCCACCCACCTTCAGGAGCGGGGGGAACGTCGATCACGGCCAAGCCATGGCGACCCACCGAGTGGGCTTCAACCCAATCGCGGGCGTACGCGGACCCGCCGGCCTTTTCTTCCATCCACTCGCTCAGCAAATCAGCCATTTCCACGCTGATCGCATCGCCTTCCGAGCGCTTGAGCTTTGCGCGCAGGCTTTCCGGGTGGATCGACTTGCCGCGGCGCTCCGTCAGAAAGCGAGCCGCGTCAGCCACACCGCCCGGCGTCTTGCGCACGCAGTTGTACAGAACGTCAAGCCAGTCAGTGTTGGTATAGCGGCAGGTCATGCGTCACCTTGAAATCTGATTTCTTTCAGCCTTTCGGCCCTTGTGCGGTGCAACTAAGATTCACCGCATGGAAAACAACAACTCTTCAACCGGACTACGAAGCGCCAACTACGGCGGCTTTTCCTCGCTTCCGAGGCTTGGCAGGAAGCCCAAGCAGCTCAGGACGCATCGACCGTCGAGCTAAGGCCGCGATAACGCGGTCTTCAATGGCTCGCGTCAATTCATCAGGCCACTTGTCGACGGCTTGATACGTGATGCCAATTTCCTTGGCTGCTGATGTCACGGTTCCGCCTAGAAGACGGATGGCTTCGGCTTTTTTCATGCCCTTATTGAACCATAGTTCACGCCCTGAAAGCAACTATGGTTAGACGAAAATCGGCTACTTTTACAACTATGGTTGAGTATCGAGATCGCCTTTCCGCCGCAATGCAGGCGGCGAACGTTTCTGCGTCCAAATTGGCAGAAGGCTTGAACACGTCCTATCAAGCCGTGAAGAAGGTGATCGACGGGAAGTCGAGTGCGTTCAACGCAGCGAACAATGCCCTTGCGGCTAGGCTTCTTGGTGTTTCCAGCGATTGGTTAGCACTTGGAGAGGGCGACATGAAGTCGGGCGCAATTGCCGCGCCACAGCCCTCCCCCTGGCCTTTCTCCACCATCCCGGAAGATCAAGTCCGAGAACTGTCCGATAGCAGAATGAGACAGCTCGAGGGAGCGATTGCCCTGGCTATCGCCCAGATGAAGTTGGGAATACAGGTAGCCCCACAGCAGCCTCAAATGCCTGCTGCTGCCGTCATCCCGCTGCGCGCTCACAAGCCGGGTGGACTGGTCGACATGGACAATGCCGATGATCCGTTTCCTATGCGCATAGCAGGCCTGCCTCCGGCGCCCTGGGAAGGGGGAGATACGACCTACCAAGCGGAGCGCAATCCAAAGATTCGGATCAGCACGCAGACTGGCGTGACCGCTAACGTGGGGCCTGGCGAACCCCATGCTGCGAATGACAAGTTTGAAAAGGTCCCCGAGCTTGCAGAGGTCCGTCTCGCCGCGGGCGATGGCATCGAGAACCAGGACGAATCTCAGACAGGCATGATCCAGTTCCGCCGTTCGTTTTTGAAAGCAGTGGGCGCGGACAATGGAAAAGCGCGTGTGGTATATGCGAAAGGCGACAGCATGGAGCCGGTCATTAGGGACGGCGCTGCCCTGCTAGTCGTGCCCAATGAGAACCTGACGCTGCAGGACGTGGCAACGGGCGGTGTGTACGCCATCAACTACGACGGCAAGATGCTCGTAAAGACGGTGGCACGCGACAAGCTCACTGGACGCTGGGTTGCCCGCTCGTTCAATCCTGCGTACTACGACATACCTCTAGAAAACGGATCGCCAGTGAGAATACTTGGGCAGGTCGTATGGTCAGGAGCCAGGCTTCGGGACGATGAGGCTGGGCAATGGATACGCTCGTAAATACATAAGGGAACGGACCGGATGAACCGACTAGCATTTATTGCCATTCTTATAGGCTTGGGTGGCTGCGCCGCCGTTCAGAACATCTCGGCCACCGATATCAGGAACCAAGCGCACCTGCGCGCAGAGAAGGATTTCCCTCTCACTATCGCCCAAATTAGCCAGGCGCTGTATGAGCATCAATCAAAGTGCAGCGATGCGGGCAAGGTTGTCCAGAACCCGGGGAACCCCAACGAAGGCTTCATAACGGTTGAAATGCCCGGTCTCTCCAAAGGTAGCGTCGCGCTCTTGATAGATCTGCGGCAGGAAGGAAACAGCACGCATGCCAAGGGCTATACGTACTACTCGACCTGGAAAGGTCACGTGGCAACCATTTTCAAGGCTATCGAGGACCCCGCAGACTGCGGTTAGTCTAGAGGTACACGAACTCTGGCGCTAGAATCGCCACATGATCGCAATCATCTTCTTCTGGTTGTTGTTCGCGCTTGTCGTGGGCATCGTTGCTTCCGGCCGAGGGCGCAGTGGGTTCGGATGGTTCATCCTGGCCTGCCTGATCAGCCCCCTGCTGGCAGGCATCTTCCTTCTGGTCAGCGCGAATCTTGCCACGAAGGCCGAACGTCCGAATCCATCGACGCACGTGAAATGCCCGGACTGCGCTGAGCTTGTGCTGGCTGAGGCGAAGGTTTGCAAGCATTGTGGTTGCAAGCTGGTCCCTGTGTCGCAGCAAAAGGATGCGGCAGGCGCTCCCGTGAAACTGCCTCCTCCGAAGTACGAACCGTCTGGCTGGATGATGTTGTTCCTGATCGGCGTTGTAGTAGCCGTGATCTATATAGCGAAGTGACCTAAGCATCCCAGGCGAACCCGCAATTAGCGGGTTTTTTTACGCCCAACACTGAACTATGGTTGACTTTTGGAAATGAACCATGGTTCAATGGAATCACTGCAAGACATCGCACCGCTTAGTGGCTCAGCCCGGCACCGCGAAGCCGCAGGGATTCCAGGCGGTGGCCCCGCCGAGAGAGAAAGCCCGGATGCCCAGACCGTAAGAGTGGTGGTGAACCACGCGGGAATTGCCTAGCCAGGGCTGCAACCTGGTGGACCGGATCGCTAGGACGAGTGCCCCTTGGGAGTCCTAGACGCTGCGAGCAAGGGAAGAGGATATGGCCTCGAAGGAGGCCACATTCACCAGCCCGTTCTATGAGCGAGCTGACGAATGAACAAGGAGAGAGATATGCCTGAACTTGACGCGGGCTACGACTTCACCGGACTGACGCAAGCACAGGAATGGCTGATCTGCTTGCAAGGTTGGCGTGTCGGCTCGAAGTACCCGGACGGTTCGCCGTGGCCGCAGCCCAGCAAGCGCACGGTGAAGAAGTTGATTGATCGCGGCTTGGTCGTTGAACGGAAAGTTGACGTTCCAGTACGCGGCGGATTTGTGATGGTCAGCGAGTACGACGTGCCTTTGGCTGTCCACCTTGCCTACTGCATGAGTCAGTAATTCCTGCGCCGTGACAGGACGCAGACACGTGAATCCTGAAAGAAGCGGCGGCGCGACGGACCTGCAACGCGGTTTCATGGCCGTGATTCGCGGAATTGCGCGGCCGACAACGTTCTAACCCCTCCCTATTAGCAGCCCGAATGGCAAAGGAGAAGATATGACAACGCATACGCCGGGACCGTGGGAAGAATACAAGGGCATCGTCAGCGCAGAGAACGGGAGCGTGTTTAGCATTGCTGACTGCCGAAATGCTTTCGTAGGGAGCAATTGGAGCGGGACCGACTTTGCCACCCGATCGCACCGCGATGCCAACGCCCGCCTGATCGCCGCAGCCCCGTTGCTTCTTGAGGCGCTGAAGGACCTCCTTGCATACCACTCGCAACCGACCGGTTTCGATACGGCTGTGTGCATGGACGACAAGCAGTTTGGCGAGTTCCTCAAGGGAATCACGGCAAATGGAGACGAGCTGGCCGCAAAGGCCCGCGCTGCCATCGCCAAAGCCACCGGAGCATAGCCATGACAACCACCCACTACACGGCATCCGCCAGCAACGCCATGGCCAGCTGGTACCAGATGTGGGACCACGCCGACGCTACGTACTGGGTAACGCTAGGCCGTGACGGCTGGTACTCGTACGGTCTTGGCGTTATGGACGACTTTGGCGATCTGGTGAAGGTTAGGTAACGCGCTCAGGGCCGCGCAAGCCCTGAACTCTCATCAGACGAAACCACGGGATTACCGCAGCGCTTTAGCAACGTTGCGTCAATCAAGCGTTAATACGTGTAGTTCGATACGTCAAGGGTACGAAACAACCGGGGCTATACACCGGGCGTGGTTTCGTCTGATGAGGGTGAATACGCAGGCTGATGCGTGACCAGCATTCCCGAAAACTCCGAATGTCGGCTAACGGCGCTAGGAAAGTAGGTTCGCTGGCATTTCTATGCCGGAGATTCAGCACCGGCCACCCTCTCCCAAATCTCCCTGGCGCCGTGCAACAGTCGGCCGTCTCCCGGACGAAACCCGGGGTCCTCAAGAGAGGCGACCTTTCCGTTGCGTAAGCGGCGGTAAATCGACCTGGCCGGGTATGGGTCGCCTCCCTTGATGGCAGCAGTACCGTGCTAGCCGGTCCGGGCCAAACCCGGCTGCTATCACCCACCCGGCTGGGTCAAGTCCGGCTGGACCGCAACGAGCGTGCAGCGCCGAGCGCGTACGCAGCAGACGAGCGGAATCAATACGGCGGTGGAAGTCCGCGCCGGAGACGTAACCGGCACATTTATAAGTTCCCCTCTTCCCCTAATTCTCCCGTGCAGGGTATGCCGGGGGAGAGCGGGGGCTTACCTGATTGGAGATCGTATGAGCGACAAGATCATCATCCTTGAGCACGAAGGCACGTCGTACATCCGCACCGGCTACCAGACGGTGAGCCCGGAAAGCATGCTGGTGAACGGCCGAGCTGGGGCCGCTCAGACCTGCCCGGGGAATCCCCGTTGGCTCATGGTCTCGGGCAGCATTCAGACGCTGGCCCGGATCCCTGCGCCGGGGCTTGAGCTTATCGGGTGGAGCCTGAAGCCTGAATACCGCGACGTCACGACGTTCCCGGCCGAGCTGGGAGCGGACGCGTTCCGCTACGAATACGACGAAGACGAAGAGCACTGCTACATCCCCACGGACCCTACTGCTGTCTACAAATCGGTCTTCTACGAGAAGAAGCACCAGAACGTCCAGCGCGAGCCACAGCCGCTCGAGTTTTTGGTAATTGACCGGGACTGCGCCCCAAAGGCCAAGCCGGACGACATCAAGGTCGAATTCCCTGCCAGTCTGCGCGAGTACCCCGAAACGTGGCACAAGCACCCGGTCACCATCGACGGCAATGCCTTGTTTGGGCGCGCAGCGACCGCGCTGGTAGAGGCGGCGCGCGAACGAAGCAGTGACTTTGCCGTCACCGACCATCGCAATATTGGAACGGTCACCCTCATGGGATACATGCACCATGAGCCGAAGCAAAACGATTACAAGGTGGGCCGCCGCACGGTGCGCCGGACGCAGACCAAATCCGAATTCAGGATCATGGAACTCGCGTCGGCGGCGTCCAACTACGCGAAGAGTGCCGACATCGTTTGCCGCGGCCTTTCCGGCAGAGACTGGGCCGATCTGGAATCCAAGATCAACAGCTTCATCGACTTGGTGCTGTCGTACATCAAGCCAGGCAGCGTGCGCGTGTGCGAGTGCTGCAAGGGCGACGGCTACATCGTGACGGTGAAGCCATGATTCTAGGCCCCGCCATGCTAGCCGCCCTCAAGCACATGCTGCACAACGCCTGGGCCATGCGCTGGTACTACGCAACCCTAATTATCCCGCTCGCGTGCGTAGTGGGTTGGAGCTAACCAATGGACAGATGGCATGGAGACGAACAATACGAAGTCCTCACCGCCACCGTGCAGGACGTATGCCAGACGCTGGGCAACCCTGCTAGCTGGGACGCAGACGGGCATGACGCGATGTGGTGGACCAAGCGGCTGGAGGATGCGGACTTCTTCGCAAATCTCGGGCATGCGGATCATCTGGCTATTTTGCAGGCGGTGATGAACAGCAATTCTCAGTGGTGCTTGCATCTTCAGAGAGATATCAAGCACGCGATCAAGATTGAATTGGAGGGATAGATGAACACTGACAAAGACGGCGGCAACGCCTTCCCGGTCCCTGGTTTGCAGGACGATCCCGACTTCAACGGCCTAAGCGTGCGCGACTACTTCGCGGCCAAGGCCATGCAGGGGTGGCTTTCCAGCTACGACCCCGGCGACAAGCACCCAGTCCCCGCCGGGGATGCCGATTACGTGGCGCAACGTTCCTACGCCATGGCCGACGCCATGCTGGCCGCGCGAGCTAAGACATGACCCGCCTACTCCGCAAGATCCTCCAAACAGATGCCCACACCGCCGTGGGCATTTTCTCGATCATCTGCGCCATCGTAGGCGCTCTGGCATGCGTCCAACAGGCCGACCAAGAATCCGCCGAACGTTGGGCGAAGGACGGCGGCACCCGATACGCCGCAAAGGAATAGACATGGCACTCTTTCAACGAGCCACCAACACCCAGGCCTACCTGAAGGCCGGGATTATGGGGTTTGCTGGTGACGGCAAGACCTACACCGCGTCGGAGATCGCCATTGGCCTGGTTGAACTGATGCGCCAGCGCGAGTTGCCTGCCGGGAACAATCCGGTCATGTTTCTGGACACGGAGACGGGGTCGGACTGGGTAAAGCCCCGTTTCGACGCCGCCCATATCGAACTGTTCACCGCCAAGACCCGGGCATTCGTCGACCTTCTGACCGCCGTTCGTGAAGCGGAGGCGTCCGGGTCTGTTCTTCTGATCGACTCCATCAGCCATTTCTGGCGCAACCTGACCGAGGAATACGCCCAGCGCAAGAACCGCAAGCGCGGCCTGGAATTCCAAGACTGGGCGTGGCTCAAGTCCGAGTGGGGCAAGTTCACCGACCTGTTCGTTAACAGCAAGTGCCACATCATCATGTGCGGCCGCGCTGGCTACGAATACGACTTCTTCGAGAACGAGTCCGGCAAGAAGGAACTCGCGAAGACAGGGGTCAAGATGAAGGCAGAAACCGAGACCGGCTACGAGCCGTCGATTCTGATCCTGATGGAGAAGAGCCAGGAACTGGTCGAGGGTGGCGGTACTCGGGTATGGCGCACGGCTACGGTTCTCAAGGATCGCAGCACCCGCATCGACGGCAAGACGTTCGAGAATCCGACCTTCCGCGACTTCCTGCCGCACATCGAGTTCTTGAACCTAGGCGGCGAGCATCTGGGGATCGATACCACCCGCACCAGCGAAGAACTGTTTGCAGAGGATGGCGAACCGCGCTGGCAGAAAGAGAAGCGCATGAAGGAAATCGCCCTGGATGAGATCGCCGAAATCGTCGGCAAGCACTACCCCGGGCAATCCGCGGACGCCAAGAAAGCCAAGGGTGACCTGCTGGAAGACGTATTCGGCAGTCGGTCCTGGGAACGCATCAAGTCGTTCGACTGGCCGACTATCAACATGTTCCGCGACGACCTCTGGGTAAAGCTGGAAGGCAAGCATTACGCCTGGGAGAAGCCCGACGCGCCACCCGAACCCGAGGAAGAACCAGACCAAACCAACCTGATCCCTGAAGGGGAACCTGCATGAGCAATGACCTGAACCGATGCGAATTCATCGGCAGACTGGGCAAAGAGCCTGACACAAGATTTTCCCCTGATGGCACCGCAGTGAGCAATTTCTCCTTGGCCGTAGGTTGGAAGACCAAGGAGAAGGAGGGTGTCGAGTGGGTCCGCGTAGTCGCCTTTGGCAAGCTCGGGCAGATTTGCGCGGACTACCTGACCAAGGGCAAGCAGGTCTACGTGTCTGGTCGGATGACGACTCGTAAATGGACGGACAAGGACAGCGGCCAAGATCGCTACAGCACTGAAATCGTCGCTGACCAGCTTCAGATGTTGGGTGGCAAGAACGACGAATCTGAGCAGCGCCCGACCTCTAAGCCAGCAGCGCGTCAGGCCGCACCAAGCACCAGCGACGACCTGTCGGACATACCTTTCTAGCCTTCCCGGCAGCTCCCAGCACAACCCACCTGGAACCCGCAGCATCCGCTGGGGGCTGCCACCCTATTCCTTGGAGGAATGCATGTCACCTACTCATGTCTGGGTGCTCGAAGCCCATATAGCTGGAGTTTGGCGTCACATGTGCTCATGTGATACCCGAGAAGAAGCAAGGCACATCCGCGCATGCTCGCCCGCAAAGAAGCTTCGCATCCGCAAGTACGTACCCGCCTAACGGAGCAGATATGGACCTCGCGCAACAACTTGAGCAAGCCGACGCCGACCGCGTTGACGGCATCACGACCGACAAGCAGTACATGCAGCGCCGTGCCGAGATTGTGGCTCGGGCCGTGGACTACGACTACCTGATTATGCAAGCCAAGGAGCGTGCGCTCCTGAGGGGGATGTGATGGAAGCGAACGAATTCCGTGACGACGATGAAGACCCGGTGGAGAGCCTTGTGATGGTCTGGGGCCTCCCGGGCTTCGTGATCGGCCTGGGGCTGGCTTGTGTGTTCTTCCTGTACATCGCCAACCGCATTGCATCCTTCTTCTACCCTGGAGCGTGAACAAATGACCCAACAATGGAAGCTTGTCCCGGTTGAGCCGACACCCGAGATTCTGGCAGCCGCCGCCGTGGCTGTGTGGCCTACCGCGTCAGAAGCCGATATCCAAATGGCCCGCGCCGCTGCCAAGATCGTGCTGATGAGCATGGATGCCGCTCCCGGCTCAAGTCTCGAATCCATCGCACTCGGGATCGCAACGATGGCTCCGGCTTACCGCGCCATGCTCGCCGCTGCCCCCACCCCTCCAGCCAGCGCACAGGACGATGCGAAGGACGAGCAGGCAGCGTTCGAAGCATGGGGAATGGCTGGCTGCGAAATGGTCGATGACCCGCAAAGCGGCCGGTTCGACATCGCACGCCATTGCGCATGGCAAGCATGGCAGGCCCGGGCCTCCGTTGCCGCTCCCGCTGCTGGCGATGCGCGGGATGCGGCTCGGTATCGAACCGTGCGTCAGTCAGTGGCTGACGAGGCAAACGGCGCGGACCAAATAAGCGCCGCCGGTGAGGCAATCGGATTGCGGCCGGGTGCCTACCCGACGCCGGAGCAATTTGACGCGATGATCGATCACATTGCAGCCTCTCAGCAGCAGGAGGGGTGATGCGAGTCGAGCACATTGGCGGAGCCACCCTGTACCTGGGCGACTGCCGCGAGATCCTGCCGACGATTCCGAGGGTCGAAGCGGTGATAACCGACCCTCCTTACGGGCAAAGCTACAAGGTGAACACCTTCTACAAGGGAGGATCGCGCGAATCAGCAGTTGTCCAGCGTAATGGGAAGACCCTGCAAATGCTTCCGAATTTGCACGCTGAAATTGATGGCGACGACGAGCCGTTTGACCCAAGGCACCTGCTCGATGTTGCGCCTGCCGTTTTGATCTGGGGAGCGCACAAGTTCGGCCATCTGCTACCACAAGGCCGCACCCTGGTCTGGGACAAAGTGCCGACTGGAAAGCTGCGCTCCCAGGGGGACGGTGAAACCGCATGGACGAACGTCAACCCGGGCGGGGCCCTTCGCATCTTCCGCTTGCTGTGGGACGGTCTGTGCGTAGGTGAAGGTGCCCGACACGAAGTTACGTCGGGCCAGAAGCGGGTTCACCCGATGCAAAAACCAGAAATCCTAATGCGATGGAGCATTGATCAAGCTGGCCGCCCTGCGTCCATCGTGGACCCTTACATGGGAAGCGGTTCAACCGGAGTGGCAGCCATACAGGCAGGTTGCAGCTTTTACGGCGTTGAGTCCGTGGCCGCCTACTTCGACATCGCCTGCCGTCGAATTGAAGACGCTCAACGACAAGAGAGGTTATTCGCATGACCACCCACACCCCCGCCCCGGCTCAGCAGGACTTCGTCGCGACCGAGATCAGCGGCATCATCAACGTTTGCGGCGACAGCCCCACCGCCATCGTCAGCGTCGAACGCATGCGCTTGTGGCTGTCCAAGCTGCGCGCCCCTGTAGCCGATGAGCAAGAAATGTCGCTTGCGGTCGCGCTTCACTTCGCCGATTTCCCGCGCCCGTATCACACACTGCAAGCGCCCGCCGATACGAATGGCGAACTGTATCGGGCACTCGCTGTGCTGGCCCGCGAATACCGCGCCGCCCAGGCAAGCGCCCCTGTAGCCGGGGAGGCGCGGCCCTTCGCGGTTCTCGCTGTCCATAAAAACGGAGAGATACGCTCGTACTCAACCGGGCAAGCCTTGGCGGACGCCCCGATCCAAGACCACGAGCGCGAGCTACAGCGCAAATATGGATACGAGTTGGTCACGGTGTATGCCGCGCCCCAGGCCAGCGAGGCGGTGCCGCGCGCTGGATATGCTGGCGTGACGGTATGGGTCGGGGATCGGCAGGCCACGCAGATCGTGACCCAGCAGGGTCTGGAGCTTTCCAACAAGGACGAGCTGCTGGAACGCTTTGAGGTGGCTCGCGCCGCCCTGTCCGCGCAACCGGGCGCGCAGAAGGAGGGCCGCGATGCAGAGTGATCGCGAATTGCTGGAACTGGCGGCACGCGCAGCACTTGGACGAACCAGCATCCCCGACCAGCACATGGAAATGGTTCGCAGAGGCTGGAATCCCTTGGAAGACGACGCAGCTGCCATCCGCCTTGCTGTTCGCCTGTACATGACAGTTCAGCGTAAGACAGACCGGGCCATAGCCCACGCTGAGCACCCTATGTGCACAAGCACTATAGAAGTGCCATTCCTGGCCGAAGACCAGGGCGAGTTCATTGGCGTGCGGAGAGCGATTGTGCTGGCGGCTGCGGAAATTGGAGCTGCCCAGATCCACCCCGACCACAAGGACGGAGGCGCTTGACTCATATATAGCGCATAGCGCCCTACTGTGATTGATTAATGAGACAGACATGACCAAAGACGAACTAGAGCAGATAGCCACCCGCGAGGCGCACTGCAAGACCTATGGCTCTGCGGTGACGCTCAGTATTGGAGAGCGCGACGAGCTGGTGGCGCTGGCGAGGGATGGGATGCTGCTGCGGGAGAAGTTCACCAGCGGCAATGCAATCCCAGTTGAGCGGGTGACTGTGCGGGCCGAGGAATTGGCGAAGGAGGGAGCGTGACAGAAGCCGCATTCAACGCGCTGCGTGCTGCGGTCACTTACGCTCGCAATTCCCCGCGCAACGTCAAGTTGGCAGAGGTTCGCACACGCCTTTCTATCATGGGCTATTCCGACGAGATCATCTGTGAGGCGCTGGAAGCCTGGGCCGTTTACTGCAAACACAACCCGCCGGCTGATGACTACTGACCAAATCCAGCGCGTGCTGGAAGTAACCCGCAAGTATTGGATGCCCGCCTAGCGCGGGCTTTGTTTTGGAGGCGATATGCTGACCCTTACCGACAAGGAAATCGGCGAGATCACCGCTCGCCAGCGTCGGCCGGCCCAGATGAAGGTCCTCAAAGCCTTGGGGATCCGCTATCAGGTCAGGCCCGATGGCTCTCTGCTGGTCTACCGTCGATACGTGGACAAGGGCCACCCCGATACAATCCCGTCTCGGGAACCGCAAATGAGGCTGAGAAATGGGCCGTCCGCGCAAATCTGACAAACATTTGCCGCCCTGCGTCTATGAAAAGCACGGCGCTTACTACTACGTCAAAGCCGGTAAGTGGACTCGCCTGGCGGCGGATCTGCCTGCCGCTTTGGCCGAGTATGCACGTCGGTTCGATAACCCGCGTGGAGGCATGCCGGAGCTTGTGGAAAAGGTCCTGACGCACATATCTCCCAAGCTGTCGAAGAACACCATCGACCAGTACAAGATCGCTGCCGCTCGGATCAAAGAGACGTTTGCCGAGTTCGCTCCGGACCAGATCCGGCCGAAGCACGTTGCCGCGCTCAAGATGGACATGTCCGACACGCCAAACATGGCGAACCGCGTGCTGTCGTTCCTGAAGACGGTTTTCAGTTATGCCGTCGAATGGCAACTGGTCGACAGCAATCCTTGCGTCGGGATCCGCCGTCATGCCGAGGGAAAGCGCCAGCGCTACATCACGGACGACGAATACGCCGCCATTTACGCGAAAGCAAACCCGCGGATGCAGGTCATCATGGATTTGCTGTACCTTACCGGGCAGCGCGTCGGGGATGTGATCGCTATCAAGCGAGCGGACATCAACGACGATGGCATAGCGTTCGACCAGCAGAAGACTGGCGCGAAACTGCTGGTCCGCTGGACGCCAGAGCTACGGGACGCGATTGCTCGGGCAAACGCTCTGAATGGTAACGTGCTGGGTCCCACCCTATTTCGCACCCGGTCCCACACTAAGGGAGCGCCTTCCTATGGCGCCACCAGGGACCGATGGAAGGAAGCGGTGGAGGCTGCCGGTGTCGAAGACGCCAACATTCATGACCTTCGCGCCAAATCCCTGACGGATGCAAAACGCCAGGGCAAGGACGCGCAATTGCTGGCTGGCCACACGACCGCCGCCATGACTGATCGATACATCCGGCTGCGTGAAGTGCCTGTAGTTGATGGCCCCACGTTCAGCCGCCAAGCAAAGAAAACCGCCTGAGTTTTAGACTGTCTAATATAAGCATGTCGCAAGTCATTGATTCACAACATACTCCCATGATGCAGCAGTACCTGCGCCTCAAAGCCGAGGCCGGGCCGTTGCTGCTGTTCTATCGCATGGGCGACTTCTATGAAATGTTCTACGAAGACGCCGAGCGCGGCGCGCGGTTGCTTAACCTCACGTTGACCAAGCGGGGCTCGTCCAACGGCGTGCCCATTCCCATGGCCGGGCTGCCCGTGCATGCCATGGAGCAATACCTGGCGCGGCTCGTCGCGATGGGCGAGTCCATCGCCATCTGCGAACAGATCGGCGATCCCGCCGCCTCGAAGGGCCCGGTCGAGCGCCGTATCGTGCGCATTGTGACGCCTGGCACGTTAACGGACGACGCGCTCCTGCCCGCCAAGGCGGACCGCGCGCTGGCGTCCATTTTCGTCAGCGGCAGCGCGCGTGCCCCGCGAGCGGGACTGGCCTGGCTGAATCTGGCCAGCGGCGAGTTCCGCGTGACCGAATGCGCACCTGCCCAGCTGGAATCCGAATTGCACCGGATCGCGCCGGCGGAAATTATTTGCGCCGACAGCGCCGAATTCGATTTTCCGTTCGAGGGCGCGCGCTCCCGCGTGCCGGACTGGCACTTCGAAAGCGACGGCGCCCGTGCGCATCTGCTGGCGCATTTCAAGACCGACACGTTGGCGGGCTTTGACATTGAGGATATGCCGGCCGGCATTTGCGCAGCGGGCGCCCTGCTGCGTTATGCCGCGCGCACGCAGTCGCAGGCGCTGGCGCACGTGCAGAGCCTGTCCGCCGAGCGGCCCGGGCAGTTCGTGTTGCTGGACCCGGTCACGCGCCGCAACCTGGAGCTGACGCAGACACTGTCGGGCGAAGACTCGCCCACGCTGTTCTCGCTGCTGGACGGTTGCCGCACGCCGATGGGCAGCCGTCTCTTGCGCCGCTGGCTGCATCACCCCTTGCGCGAGAATGAGCAGGCGCTGGCGCGGCAGCAGGCCATTTCCGCGCTGCTGGCCGGCCGTATGGACGTCGAGCAGACGTTCGGTTCGGCGGGACTGCTGGAAGCCCTGCGCGCCTCCCTGAATGCCTTTCCCGATATCGAGCGCATCGCGGCGCGACTGGCGCTGCGGTCCGTGCGCCCGCGCGAACTGGCCAGCTTGCGCGATGCGCTGCAGGCCCTGCCGGCGCTGGCCGATCTGGTCGAGCCCATGTCGGCCTCGCCGCGCATCGGCGAACTGATCTCCCACCTGTCGGTGGATCCCGCGCTGGCCGCGCTGCTGGTGCGGGCGATTGCCCCCGAGCCGGCCGTGGCGATCCGCGATGGCGGCGTGCTGGCGGCTGGCTTTGACGCGGAACTGGACGAATTGCGCGGACTGGCCGCCGATGGCGGCGACTTCCTGGTCCAGCTCGAAGCCCGCGAGCGCGAGCGCACCGGCATCAGCAATCTGCGCGTGGAGTTCAACCGCGTGCACGGCTTCTATATCGAGGTCACCAAGGGCCAGACGGCCAAGGTGCCGGAAGACTACCGCCGCCGCCAGACGCTCAAGAACGCCGAGCGCTACATCACGCCCGAGCTCAAGACCTGGGAAGACAAGGTGCTGTCCGCGCAGGACCGCTCGCTGGCCCGCGAAAAATGGCTGTTCGAGCAATTGCTCGACGTGCTGGCCGAACACGTGCGCCCGCTGTCCGACTGCGCCGCGGCGCTGGCCGAACTGGACACGCTGGCCGCCCTGGCCGAGCACGCGCAGCGCCACGACTGGGTCGCGCCCGAGCTCTCCGAACAAGCCGACATCGACATCGACGCCGGCCGCCACCCGGTGGTGGAGCGCGCCATCGAACGCTTTACGCCGAACGGCTGCCGCCTGGATCCGGCGCGGCGCATGCTGTTGATCACCGGCCCGAACATGGGCGGTAAGTCGACGTACATGCGGCAGGTGGCGCTGATTGTGCTGCTGGCGCGCATTGGCAGCTTCGTGCCTGCGTCGCGCGCCCGGATCGGCAAGATCGATCGCATCTTCACGCGCATCGGCGCGGCCGACGATCTGGCGGGCGGACGCTCGACCTTCATGATGGAGATGACGGAGGCCGCGGCCATCCTGTCGGCCAGCACGCCCAACAGTCTGGTGCTGATGGACGAGATCGGGCGCGGCACGTCTACCTACGACGGCCTGGCGCTTGCGTGGGCTATCGCCTGCCGCCTCTTGTCGCACAACCGCGCGCTGACGCTGTTTGCCACGCACTATTTTGAACTGACCCGTCTGCCCGCCGAGCAGGCCACGGCCGCCAACGTGCACCTGGCCGCCGCGGAATCGGCAAGCGGCATTGTGTTCCTGCACGAAGTGCGCGAAGGTCCGGCCAGCCGCAGCTATGGAATTCAGGTGGCGCAGCGCGCGGGCGTGCCCGCCGCGGTCATCCGCCAGGCGACACGCGAACTTGAACGCCTGGAAGCGCAAGGCGCCCCGACGCCGCAGCTCGGCCTGTTCTCGGCCGCCGCCGAGGCCGACGCGCAGGCGTACGCCGAAGCCGAACGTTCGGACGCCATCGAAGCGCTGGACTCGCTGCGCGAGGAGCTTTCCGCCATTGACCCCGACAGCCTCACCCCGCGCGAAGCGCTGGATGCCCTTTACCGCTTGAAGAAGCACCTCCAATGAACCTCGACCAACCGCTGCCGCTCCTGGGCAATCAAAGCCCCAACGACTTCATGCGCCGTTACTGGCAGAAGAAGCCGCTGCTGATCCGCCAGGCCATTCCGGCTTTCAAGCCGCCCGTCACCATCGCGGCCATCAAGAAGCTCGCGCGCCGCGACGACGTGGAATCGCGTCTGATCTGGCGCGAGAACGGCGAATGGCAGATGGAAAACGGCCCCTTCGCGCGCCTGCCCAAGGACAACGAGGGTGATTGGACGCTGCTGGTGCAGAGCGTGGACCTGCATAGCGATGCGGCGGCCGAACTGATGGCCTTGTTCCGCTTCATTCCGGACGCGCGCCTGGACGATGTGATGATCAGCGTCGCCAGCCACGGCGGCGGCGTCGGTCCGCATTTCGACAGCTACGACGTGTTCCTGCTGCAGGCTGCGGGCGAGCGCGAATGGAGCTACGGCCGCCAGAAGGACCTGTCGCTGGAGCCGGGTCTGCCGCTCAAGATCCTGAGCAACTTCCAACCCGAGGAAAAGGCGGTGCTGGCGCCGGGCGACATGCTGTACCTGCCGCCGCAGGCCGCGCATGACGGCATTGCCATGGGCGACGGCTGCATGACGATCTCCATCGGTTTCCGGGCGCCGACGCAGGCGACACTGGCGCGCGGCCTCCTGGAAGCCGCTGCGGACCAGGTGATGGCCCGCGTGGGCCTTCTGGGCGGTCCCTATGGCGAGCCTGCCCTGCCCGGCCCCAAGCTGTCGGCGGTCTACCGTGACCCGGGTCAGCCGGCGGTGGACACGCCCGCGGCGCTGCCGGACGGACTGGTGGCCGCCACGCTGGAAACGGTCGAAAAGCTGCGTTTTGACGATGCCCTGGCATCGCGCTTCCTGGGCTGCTGGCTGACCGAGCCCAGCAACCTCAGCGTGTTCGATGCGCCCGAGGGGTTGGATGTCGATCTGGAAGAAGATTGGCCCGCGTCCGGCCGCCTGGTGTTGGATCGCCGCAGCCGCATGCTGTATCGCGGCAAGCAGCTTTTCATCAACGGGGAAACGGCCATGACGCCCGCCGACGCGGCGTTGCGCCTATTGGCCGATGCGCGTAGCCTGGATTGTGCGCATCCCGCTTGCGCCCGTCTTTCAGAGGATGCGCGTTCCTGCCTGGCGGATTGGCTGGACTCGGGTTGGATTCATTACCGCCCCGAGTAGTATCTGGAAACCTGAAAGTATCCGTGTCGCACAGAAAGAAATCAGGTCTGTAAGCCGGGTCACATCAAGAAAGACATAACACCAAGCTGAAAGGTTTGTTGCTTTTGGGATGCCACCGCTTTAACTTTCACACGCGATCGGCATGAACCTTCCTGTAGCCTGAATTCTGGTTTCCCCTAACGGGGTTTCAAGAGTCGTCATCTACAGGAGTTCAAATAATGATGAGCAAAACCTTGATTATTGCCTCGGTGCTGGCCGTTGCGCTCAGCGCTTGCAACAAGAAGGAAGATGCCCCGGCACCGGCGGCCAACCCCACTCCCGGCGCGACCACGCCCGCTCCTGGTGGCACGCCGCCGGCATCGCCCGCGCCGACCCCTGGCACGACCCCCGGCACCGGTTCCACCACCCCGGGCGGCTCGACCACCCCCGCGTCGTAAATCTTCAGGCACGAACCCCCGCACTGAAAGACGCAAAAAAAACCCTGGCATGTCATGCCAGGGTTTTTTTGTGCCTTGCCGCGGCACGCTAAGCGTGCGCGGCGAGGTGGTTTCAATTACATCTTGTCCTTCAGGACGCTCAGCAGGCGCTGCGCCGTCGGGCTGTTGTCAGGCGAACCGTTGGCGTCCAGTACCGAGACGGTGGTCTGTTCGCCGTTGCCCACCAGGTGGATGCGGTACTGGGGCGCCTGTGCCTTCTTGTCACCGGAGAACATGCGGCTGAAGAAGCCGGGCTGTTCCATCTTTTCGCCGGTGTCCGTGTCGACATAGCGAACGAAGTAGTCGCCAGCCGAACGGTCGCGGTCTTCGACGGCGAAGCCGCCGCCATCGAGCGCCACGCCGACACGGCGCCAGGCGCGGTCGAAGGATTCGCTGACGATGAGCGACGCGCCCTGTGCGCGGACGTCCTGCTGAACAGCCGGACGCTGCGGCGAGGCTTCGGCCTGCTGCACCAGCCTGCGGGCGTTGTCGACGTCGGTGCCCAGGTAGACCATCATGCGCGCCAGCATGGCGGCGTTCAGGCCCGGGTCTTCCTTGCCGTTCTGCCACTGCACCTGAGCGCCGTCGGAGCCGACGCGCTTCTCAAGCATCTGGCGGTGGCTAACATAGATTTCGGTGTGGCCGTTGACGCGTTCGACGCGGGTGCGGAATTTTTCGCGCTCGCCGCTATCCCAGGCCGTTTCCAGCACGGCGCCCAGGGCTTGGCGCAGCCAGCTTTCCGGGATCTTGGCGCGGTTCTCGGCCCAGTCCGTTTCGATCAGGCCGGCGCCGGGGTTGTTGGTGGCGACGGTAAAGCCGCTTTCGGTCCAGAAGTCGATCAGGCGGGGGAAGACCTGCTCGGGCGGACGGTCCACCACGAGCCAGCGCAGGTCGCCGTCGCGCTCGACACGCATGTCGGAGCGGCTGGGAAGCACGTTGCTGGTCTTCGGGGCGCTGGCCTGGGCCACGCCTTGCTGCTGGAACTCAGAGAAGGTGGTGGAGCCGGATGCCGGCGCGCGGTAGCGGGGGTCGCTGTTGGCTTGCGTCAGGTCGGGCGGAATGCTCAGGGGCTCTCCGCGTTGGTTCACTGCGCTCTTGTAGTCGACCGATTCTTCATTGCCCAGGAATTGGTTGACCTCGGAGCACCCGGCCAGCAACACCAGAGACATCAATGCCGACAAACCGGCATGACGCTTGTTCATACGTTTCCTCACGATATTTAGAGCAGTCCCGTTTCCTGGAGCGCGTTGCGCACCGTTGCGTGATGCGGCGCGCTCAGTTCGACCAGTGGCAGTCGGTAGCCAAGCGCGCTGCGGCCCATTTCGGCCAACGCCCACTTGACGGGGATGGGGTTGGCTTCAACGAACAAAGCCTTGTTCAGACGCGCCAGGAACGCGTTAAGTTCACGGACCTTCGGCACGTCGCCCGCCAGGGCGGCGGCACAGAGGTCGCGCATGAGCTTGGGCGCCACGTTGGCCGTGACGGAAATGTTGCCGCGCGCCCCCAGCAGAATCAGAGCGGCCGCGGTGGGATCGTCGCCGCTGAAGACCTGGAAGCTGGCAGGCGCCTCGCGGAGGAGCAGGCCGCCGCGGGCGATGTCGCCAGTGGCGTCCTTGATGCCGATGATGCCCGGCACCTGCGCCAGACGCAGGATCGTGTCGTTGCTCATGTCGGCAACGGTACGGCCCGGCACGTTGTACAGGATGGTGGGCAGGTCGACGGCTTCCGCGATGGTGCGGAAGTGGCGGTACAGGCCTTCTTGCGACGGCTTGTTGTAGTAAGGCACGACCGACAAGCCCGCGTGGGCGCCGACCGCCTTGGCGTGGCGCGTCAGGTGGATCGCTTCGTCGGTGGAGTTGGCGCCCACGCCAGCAATGACCGGAATGCGGCCGGCGGCGTGTTCGACGGCAACGCGGATCAGTTCCGCGTGTTCTTCCATGGAGACCGTGGGCGACTCCCCGGTGGTGCCCACCACCACCAGCGCGTCGGTGCCTTCCTGGACGTGCCAGTCGATCAACGACCGGTAGGCAGCGTAGTCCAGGCTGCCGTCGGGTTGCATTGGGGTGACCAGGGCCACCATGCTGCCCTGGAAATTAACGCCTGCGGCGGTAGCAGGGGATGCCATAGATTCGGGCTCCAAAACCCCGCGGCGGGATTGCCCCAGGGCCTGATTCAGTGAAACCGCTGAGTTTAACGGATATTGGGGGGAATCTTACAGAAACCACTGAACGATTGTCGTTCCCAGCCCGAGCACCGGTTGCATCAATAACCAGAGCACATCGGTGACCAAAAGCACAATGACGATGATCAAGCCATACGGCTCGATTTTCGAGTATTGCCAGGCCAGACGATTGGGCAGCAGGCTGAACAGGATGCGTCCGCCGTCCAGGGGCAGGATGGGCAGCAAGTTCAGCGCCATCAGCACGAGGTTGACGTTGACGCCCGCCACAGCCATTTCGAACCAGAAGCTTTCGTGCAGGCCGCTTTCCATGAACAGACGCAGCGACAGCGCCCACAGGATGGCCATGAACATATTGGCAGCCGGACCGGCCAGCGCCACCCAGGCCATGTCCTTTTTGGGACGGCGCAGGCGGCCGAAGTCGACGGGAACCGGCTTGGCCCAGCCGAAGAGCAGCATGGAGCCGCCGATGAGCTTGGAGGCCAGCAGGATGGCGACCGGCACCAGCAGCGTGCCGACGGGGTCGATGTGCCGCGCCGGATTCAGGCTGACCCGTCCGGCCTGGTAGGCGGTCGGATCGCCCAACATGCGCGCCACGTAGCCGTGCGCGGCCTCGTGCAGGGTGATGGCGAAGATAACCGGTATCGCGTAGACCGCAATGGTTTGGATGATGTCATTCATGGCGAACCGGATTGTAGATGAGCCACGCCCGCGCGCGGCACGTCTCGTGCATCGAGGCGAGGGGTGAAATCAGACAAGTCCGAGCGTGGCGGGATCGCCGCGGCCCAGGCGCACGACAACCGGCTCGTCGGCCGTGAGGTCGATCACCGTGGTGGGCGCCTGCGGGCAGGCGCCTGCATCGATGATGGCGGCCAGATCGTGGTCGTAGCGCTCGCGGATTTCTTCTGCGTCGTTCAACGCCTCGGTTTCATCCTTGGGAATGAGCGTCGTGGACAGGAGCGGCGAGCCCGCCTGTTCCAGCAAGCCCAGGAGGACGGCGTGATCCGGCACGCGGATGCCGATGGTCTTGCGCGATGGGTGCGATACGCGCCGCGGGACTTCCTTGGTGGCTTCGAGGATGAAGGTCCAGGGGCCAGGGGTCGCGGCTTTCAGCAGGCGGTACTGCTTGTTGTCGACGCGGGCGAAGTGGCCAATTTCAGCCAGGTCGCGGCATAGAAGGGTGAGGTGGTGGCGTTCGTCGAGTCCGCGCAGGCGGCGCAGTCCGTCGGCGGCGCTTTTGTCGTCCAGGCGGGCGACGACGGCGTAACTGGAGTCGGTGGGCACAGCCACCAGGCCCCCGTCATTAAGCCATTGCGCGGCTTGCTTGAGCAGCCGCGGCTGGGGATTTGCTGGGTGGACGGAGAAGTACAAAGCCATGGGTTTATCCTAACATCCTTGAAGGCCGCTCAATTGCGCGGCGATGCAAAATGGCGGTATCGCCGATCCGCCCCGGAGAACGAATATGCGCCTTGGAAATTCGCGCCAGAGCAACAATGTGGAAGACCGCCGGTCGGGCGGCCCGCGAATGGGGGGCCGCGGCACCATCGGCATAGGCACGATAGTACTTGCCCTTGTCGCAATGTACTTCGGCGTGGATCCCCGCGTGGTCCTGGACATGGCCGAGGGGCCGGCGGTGCAGGAGCAGGCGCCCGCCACGGCCCCGCCGGCCAACGATCCGCAAGCCGTCTTCGTGTCCAAGGTGCTGGGCGAAACCGAGGACGTGTGGAATGCCATCTTCCAAAAGGAACTGAACCGCCAGTACGTCGAACCCAAGCTGGTGCTCTTTCGCGGCGCCACGCCGACGGCCTGCGGCACCGGCCAATCGGCCATGGGGCCCTTCTACTGCCCGGGCGACAGCAAGGTCTATATAGACCTGTCGTTCTTTGACGAGCTGCAGAACCGGTTCAAGGCGCCGGGCGATTTCGCGCAGGCGTATGTGATCGCGCATGAAGTCGGCCATCACGTGCAGCACCTGCTGGGCATTTCGGACCAGGTTGACCAACTGCGCCGTCGCAACCCGTCGCAGGCCAATGCGCTGTCGGTGCGGCTGGAGCTGCAGGCGGATTGCTTTGCCGGCCTGTGGGCGCAGCGCGCCGATGCGGCGCGCAATATTCTTGAAGGCGGCGATGTCGAAGAAGCGCTGGCAGCGGCCACCGCCATCGGCGACGACCGGCTGCAGAAGCAGAGCCAGGGGTACGTGGTGCCCGATGCCTTCACGCACGGCAGTTCCGCGCAGCGCGTGCGGTGGTTCAAGCGCGGCCTGGAAAGCGGCAGCATCAAGCAGTGCGACACGTTTGGTGCGACATCGCTGTGACGGCGGAGTCGCGCTGGGCGTCGGCACCGGCACCGGCACCGGCATCGGCGTCGGCGTCGGCATGTCATCATTCCAGGCAGGCCGTCCGCTTAACTGTATATCCATACAGTCAACCAACCCCTACCGTCTTCATCTTGTAAGATTACGCCCCCTCGCAATGCTGCGCGCGCGTGTTTATCTCCGCGGCGCGGCGGGCGCAGCGCACGCCACTCGCCGGTTTGCCCACGCGCCCTCCAAGACCCTTTATCTGTTTCCATGGCCAACAAGTTCGAACCGCTAATCACCGTTGATGAGGTGCAAGAGATTCTTGCCGAACCCAAGGAAACCGCGAAGCCCATCGTCTGGGTCCCGAAACCCGCGGCGGGCAGTGCGCAGTGGATGGAGTTCAGCAGCCCTTGCAAGATCAAGGGCGACGTGCGCGAAGACGTGATCTTTCGCGTCATGTACCGGGGCGCCCGCACCGCCGTGCATGGCCAGGCCACCATCTTTCTGACGGAAGCGTTCTGTGCCAGCCTGTTCGTCGGGCCGCACCGGGTGTACGGGGTGGACACCGACGACTCGTTTCACACCAGCCTGGTGGGCGCGGACCGGCCGCAGTACCGCAAGCCGCTGGCCGACCGCAGCCATGAGCACATCTGGGTCGAGGAAGGCGAAGGCTATGCCGAGCCTGTCGTGCCCGCGCTGGACACCATCGCGGCGCTGATGCAGTATTTCCTGCCGCGAGCGAATCTGACGCTGGCCGGCGGCTTTGCGCATCCCCTCAAAGGCCGCCAAATCGAACTGATCCTATGAGCAATTTTCTGGAAGCCTCCGGCTGGACCGTCCTGCCGGCGGGCGAACACGCCATCCGCGCCGTGTCTCCCATGACGCTGGGCCTTGACGGCCAGCACGCGGCCTTTTTCATCGCGCATCCGGACGAGTCATCGTTCTACCTGACCGACGCCTGTGAGACCGCGATGCACGCGTCGAGCTTCGGCATCGAGGTAGCGGCCAAACGCATCGACATCCTGAACGAGACGCCGGGCGTCACCCTCGCCCACTTCGACCGTTCGGGCGCCATCGTGGCGTCGGGCCCGAACGAACAGCTGCAGGAAGCGCTATGGGACGCGGTAAAGCTGGCGATGGCCCTGTCGTTTCAGTGCGCGAAGTGGATGCCGCGTTTCAGCCAGCTGCGCTTCCGCGCCCAGGTGGGACGCGCGCTGGCCGAAGGCGTGGGCGTGAACCGCATGGTCAAAGGTGCGCGCGCCAAGGGCAGCAGCGGTCACACGGCGGACTTCGCGTACGCGGTGCGTGCGGCGGGCAGCACCGCCCTCACCTACATCGAGCCCATCGCCCTGAAGGCGGGCAAGAAGATGGACTGGACGCAGGTCTATCAGACTCACGGCAAGATGTCGGACGTGAAGATGGCCGATGCGCGCAACTCGCGCATGGTGATTCTGGAAGACGGCGCGTCGGCCGAGGAATTCAAGAAGGCCGTAACGATCCTGGAGCAGTCCGCCACCGTGCAGACGCTGGCCAAGACGCGCGACTGGCGCGAAGTGTTTTCGACGTAGCCGCCAAAAGGCAGGCGGGTCAGGACGGCAGATTGGTCAGGCCGTCCACGATCTCACGGCCATGCAGAATGGCCGCATGGACGGCCTCGCGGGGGCTGTAGACAAAGCCGCCGCCGGCAAATTGCGGTACGGGGTATTCGTCGCCGCCTTCAAGGATGGCGCCTGCCTGCACGACCATCACCGATGCGATGAAGACAGGGCCGCTGGATTGCGCCGGAACTTCGATAGCGCCGCTGCCCCGGGAAACCTTGGCCGTGAGGCGGTATCCCTTGTAGATCAAGTTGTTCTGATGCACTTCGGTAGTCCTCTATCTGCCGTCGAGCATACTCCGTGATTCGATGACAATCCGGATAAGTTTTGTAACTCAAGCAGAAAATAGAAACACTGTTGCGCTGCCGCAAGCGCGTCCCCGTTTCTCAACCGCTGGGAAACAAAATGGCCATTTTGCCAAGAGTCAGCGTAGACGCGGCTTGCGGGGCTGCACCGCCATTTAGCGGTGCAGCATCAATAGCGGTTTCCGGGGATTTACCCTAGGCCCTGTTGCGAAAGTGCATCCTGGGACACTTTCATCCCTGTCATGCGCATGTAATCGTCCAGCCGCCAGCCTTTACCGAGCAGGATCATGCGGGTATGCAGGTCGTCCCGCACGGCCGGACTGACCTCACTTCCCAGATACGTGAGCTGCTTGCTGCGCAGGTCCACGAAGCCCAGCACATAATCGCGCGCCAGCCCCATCCACAAACGATGCGCACCCACCGACTGGCGGGCGCCGCTCAGGATGCACAACCCCGCATCCAGCGCCCAGCGGTACACCGCGGTGGCCAGTCCCATGCCCTGGTAAGGGGCGGCGTACTTGGAATGCGGGGCGCGCACGTAAGGATCGGCGCGGCGCCCCACTTCGATCAGGCGGTTGAAGACGGTGTAACCCGCCAGCCGGCCGCGCCGCACGTCCACCACATACACGTAATACTCGCCGTCGGCCTCGCGGTAGCGAAGCACGATGCCAGGGATATCGGTCTTGACCTCCGGCAATCCATGCAGGCGGTCCATCGGACGATTCATGCGGTTGTGGATGGCATCGAGTTCCTTGTCGACCTCTTCGGGACTATGGTTAACGTCGATGCGCAATTCCGTCACCATCGACATGACGTGACGGAACGCGTGCAGGGCCAGCGTAGGCAAGGCCACCTCCTGTACAGGGTTGAGAAGCTGTCCGCGAGGGACGGGACGTAAAAAAAGCCGCATCCGCGGCTTGAAAGGTTGTGTGCGGGTGCACCGCCGTATGGGGCGGTATGGATGGGGCGAGGCGCGGAGGAAGCGATCAGGCTGCTGCATGCGCGTCCCGTTGGGCGGCGGGCTGGTCGCCGGCAAGACCGAAGAAGGCCGGAAACTGACGTTCGCCCTTGGCCGTAATGCGCAGCGCGCGTGAGTCCAGATCCTTGCTGATCCAGCCGCGCGCCAAGAGCGCATCGAGCAGCGCGGCGCCCAGTGCGCCTCCCAGATGCGAGCGCCGCTCGCTCCAATCCAGGCACGCGCAGGCAAAGCGGCGGCGGCGCTGGCGCGCTTGCGCGGCATCAACGCCCACCTGCGCGAGCGACGCCTCGCCCAGCGGCGTCAGCAGATAGTCGCGGCCGTCCGGCGTCAACCAGTGCCGGGCCAGCATAGCATCGTGAATCCGCACGGCCAGCGTGCCAGCCATGTGGTCGTAGCAGGTGCGGCTGTGACGCAGCGCGGAAGGCGTCGTCGGCTTGAACGGCGTGCGATCGGCGCCGGCCACCACCAGCAGCGCCTCCAGCGCGTGGCCGACGTCGCCGCTCGCCAACCGGTAGTAGCGGTGCTTGCCCTGCACGGCCATCTCGACCAGACCCTGATCGCGCAGACGCTGGAAATGGCTGCTGGCCGTGGACGCGCCGATGTCGGCGGCCGCGGCCAATTCCGTGGCGGTGCGCGCGCGGCCATCCAGCAGCACGCACAGCATGCGCGCCCGCGCGGGATCGGCAATGGCGCCCGCCACGGCGGACAGGTTGATGTCGGCGAACTCGGATTCCATGATTCGGTATGGACCAAAGTGTTGTGTGCAGGACGTAAGCATACTTCGACTCAACGAAAACAACATCCACGCCATCCCATGCCTGCTTCCCCTTCCTTTTTCGGCTGGAAAGTCCTCTACGCCACCTTCATGCTCGCCATCTTCGGCTGGGGCGTCGGCTTTTACGGGCCGCCGGTCTTCCTGCATGCCGTCGTCCAGCGCACCGGCTGGAGCGTCGGGCTGGTGTCGGGCGCGGTCACCCTGCATTTTCTGGCGGGCACGGTGGTGGTGGCCAATCTGCCGCGTCTGTACCGGCGCATCGGCGTCGCTCGTACGACCGCAGGCGGCGCGGCGCTGTTGGCGCTGGGCGTGGCGGGATGGGCGGTGGCGCAGGCGCCGTGGCAGCTTTATGCCGCCGCGGTGGTCAGCGGAATGGGCTGGGTCACGCTGGGTGCGGCAGCCGTCAACGCGCTGATTGCGCCGTGGTTCGTGCGGCGGCGACCCGCCGCGCTGGGCATGGCGTACAACGGCGCCAGCGTCGGCGGCATCGTCTTTTCGCCGCTATGGGTGTTCCTGATTGCGCAGGCCGGCTTCGCGCAGGCAGCCCTGTGGGTTGGCATTGCGATGGTCGCCGTCATTGCCGTGCTGTCGCACAAGGTGTTCAAGGTGACCCCACAGCAAATCGGCCAGGCGCCGGACGGAGATTTGTCGGGCGGCGTCCCCTCGGGCGGCTCATCGTCGGGCGGCGTGCCGTCGGGCGGCTCATCGTCGGCCGGCTCATCGTCGGGCGGCATCCAATCTAGCGGCACGCCCCCGGCCACCGCCCCATCGCGCGCCGCGCAAGAAAGCGCCGCACCGCCCACGCCAACACTTGCGATCAAGCTGCGCCAAGACCGGGCGTTCGTGACGCTGGCCGCCGGCATGGCATTGGGGCTGTTCGCCCAGATCGGTTTGATCGCGCACCTGCTGTCACTGCTGGCGCCGATCTTGGGCGCGCAGACGGCAGGCCTGGCGATGGGACTGGCAACGGCCAGCGCCATCGCCGGCCGCTCGCTCGTCGGCTGGCTGATGCCGCCAGGGGCCGACCGCCGCAAGATAGCCTGCGCGGCATACGCCGTGCAGATTGGGGGATCGCTGGTGCTGATGCTGGCCGCCGACCATGCCTGGGCGCTGTGGACGGGCGTCGTGCTGTTCGGGTCGGGCATCGGCAACGCCACGTCGCTGCCGCCGCTGATCGCGCAGACGGAATTTTCCCGCGAGCAGGCGGCACGCGTGGTGCCGCTGATCGTCGCGCTGTCGCAAGGCGCGTATGCCTTTGCGCCCGCGGCATTCGGCGCGCTGCGCACGTGGCTGCAGCCTTCGGGATTGACGCTTCCCGGCTTCCTGGCTGCGGCCGCCCTGCTGCAAGCCGCGGCCATCGCATGCTTTGCGGCCGGCCGGGGCGCGCACGCCAAGCGCGGCGCGCCCTGATGCCTCAGGCGCCTTTGCCGCGCCGGGCCACCAGGCCGGCCATGACCGCGTCGCCGCGTTCACTGACCAGGCCTTCGGCGACGCCCTCGCGATCCGCCGCGTTGCGGTTCTGGCTGACCTTCCACTTGCCTTCGATACGGGCAATGGGGATCTCGACGCCGATAATGGCGCGCATCTGCGCGGCAATGAAATCGGCGGGCGCCTCGTCCACGCGCCACGGCTGGACGCGCGCCTTTTCCTGGCTGTCGGTCAGCGCCTCAAGCTGGGCGCGCAGCCAGGCCGGATCGTCCTGGATCACCGGCGTGCCCCACACGTGCACGGCCACGAAGTTCCAGGTCGGCACGACCTTGTGCGTTTCCGCCTTGGTCGCGTACCAGGACGGCGTGATGTACGCCTGCGCGCCATGAAAAGCCACCAGACATTCGCGTCCCGCGGCCAGCTCGGCCAACTGCGGATTGGCGCGCGCCACGTGCAGGCGCAGGACGCCATGCTCGCCTTCGGGATACAGCAGACAGGGGATGTGATTCGCCATCAATCCGCCCTCTCCGCTGGTGAAGACAACCCCCAGCGGGTGGGCGCGGATGAACTCGTGCTGGATTTCCAGCGAATCTTCGCGAAAAGCGGACGGCAGGTACATGGCAGCGGCGCGATCAGTAGGGAGGAAAACGAAAACATACCGCGCGCGTGGCACCACTGAAAGAGCCACACAACCTGCCTTTCATGGAGCCATGCGCGGCGCAAACCCGGAACACCGCCCGTGCCCGTCTTGCCCTATTGCCGGGATCGACCGTACGCCGCGTTCATGCGCTCGCGAGCCTGCGTTTCATGCGCGAAAGCGCGGTCGTAGTTTTCCAGGCACCCTGCCGTGGGATTGGGCCACTGGATTGCAGCGATTGCGTCGGTCAGTTCGTCACGTGCCCGCTGCCATTCCTTGACGGCGGCATACCATTCGTTGGCGGTGTCCATAGATACTCTCCCCCTTCTATGTGCACAGGCCAATCGTAGCGCTGGCCAATACCAGCGAGACAGCGTTTTCGCATGGCCAGATGGATGATGTGGCGGCGACGCAGCGATGCATTGCGCGAGCGAAGAAATTGCCGCGCCGCGCCGCGGTTCAGGCAGATAATTTCCAGCAAGGATCGTGCCGGTTTTGCGCCTGCCTGCCGCGGGCGCCGTTTTTCTGACAAGGGAAAAAGCCATGAAGCCCAACCTCGCACTGCGCGCGGCCTGCTGCGCGCTCATCGGACTGGCCGGCTGCACCAATCTGCCCAACGCCAAGGACTATTCCACCGCGCTCGGCGAACCGCAAAGCCAGCTTCAGCAGGATCCCAACTGGAGCGGCGGCCGCATCTGGGTCAGGCCAGGTCCGCCGATCGGCAGCCAGTTCGACAAGAAGCTGCTCATGGAAGACGTCACCTACATTCCGGGCGACCGGCCGGACGAGCTGGACTTCCGTGACGACGCCGAGATGCGCCAGCGCGTGCTGGCCTACATGAACGCGGCCCTGCGCCGGGAGTTCACGCAGGCGGGCTATCAGCTGATCTCCGCGCCAGCCCCGCGCTCGGTGCGGCTGCGCGCCGCCATCACCGGCACCTTCCGCAACGACCGCGATCCGCGGCCCGGCGAGTATGTGCCCATTGGTTATGTGCTGGGCCAGACTGCCAAGGCTGCAGGCCTGCGCGACCAGTCGGCGCGGCTGCTGATCGAAGCCTCGGCGCGCGATGCCACCACCAACCAATTGCTGATCGCGTCGTTGGGCGCAGTCACAGGCAGCAATTTGCCGGAAAACCGCAAGCCCACCGCCGCCGACGTGCAAAGCGCCATCGACGACTGGGCGCGCCGGGTCCGCGAGCAGTTCGACCGCATCTGGGTCGGCGAAATACCCAAGACCAAATGACGCGCGGCGGACATTTTCCGCCTTCATATCACGATGTGATGAATATTGACGTCAACCCTCACTTACCCAGGGCCGCCGGCTAATGCTACTGTTCCGCCTGTGCAAGGAGTACATGCAATGGATCAGAAAACGAAGCCCTGGGCATTTCCCAAACCCCACCCCGAAAACACGCCACGCGGCGAACGCAACAAACAAGAGTTCGACACGCCGCCCAAGGAAGAAAAACCCGCGGCCAAACCGCGCGCCAAAAAGCAGACGCCTGCGACCGGGCGGGCGCGCCCGTGAGGCTGGCGGCAAAGGTCTGTACGGCAGCGCTGGCGGCGCTGTCCGCGCTGTCCATGGCGGCCGCCGCCGCGCCCGACATCCAGACGGGCGACATGGTGTTCCAGCAGTCCCGGTCAGCGCAAAGCCTGGCCATCCAGCAAGCCACGCACTCGCCCTACAGCCACATGGGCATGATCGTGACGCGCGAAGGCCAGCCCTACGTGCTTGAGGCCGCGGCGCGCGTCAGCTACACCCCCCTCTCTCAATGGACCGCGCAAGGCGAGCGCGGCCATTACGTCGTCAAGCGGCTGCGCGACACTTCCCTGCTGACGCCCGACGCGCGCGATCGGCTGGCGAAGGCGGGCGCCGCCTACGTCGGCAAGCCCTACGATCTGGTATTCGCCTGGTCCGACGACCAGATCTACTGCTCCGAGCTGGTGTGGAAAATCTATCAGCGCGTCCTGGGCGTGAAGGTCGGCGCGCTGGCGCCGCTGAAAAGCTTCGATCTCGCCTCGCCTGCCGTGCAGGCCAAGATGCGGGAACGCTACGGCAAGAACATTCCGTGGGAAGAACCCATCATCTCCCCGGCCGCCATGTTCGAGTCCGACCAACTGGTCACGGTAGGCACCTTCTGATTGCAGTGCGCGGCGCAACCGCCGTCCAAGGAGCGCAATGACGGTTTCCATCCTGCTGGGCATCGCCATTGCGCTGGAAACGGGCTGGGGTGCGCTGGCATTGTGGATCCGCGCGCCGCTTTCATCGGCATGGAAATTGGTCGCAGTGCTGGCGTGGGTGATGTTGGCATTGGCGGCCATCGCCGGGCTGGTATGGCCGCGTTGGTGGCCGGGCCTGGTTCTGCATGGCGCGGCGCTAGCCGTTCTGCTCGTGTGGTGGCTGCGCATCCGCCCGTCCAACGACCGCCCCTGGCTTGCCGAAGTCGCCCGCCAAACCCACGGCGTCGTCAATGGCAACACCGTCACGCTGCACAACGTACGCAACTTCGACTGGCGTTCGCGCACCGACTTCACGCCCCGCTGGGAAACCCGTCGTTATGCGCTGGACACGCTGCAATCGGTGGACGTGGCCCTGTCGTATTGGGGCCGTCCCGCCATCGCCCACGCGCTGGTGTCGTTCGGGTTTGGCGACGACGATCACGTGGTGTTCTCGGTTGAAATCCGGCGCAAGCAGGGCGACCGGTTTTCCGAGATCGGCGGATTTTTCAAGCAGTACGAACTGAGCGTGATCGCCTCGACCGAAGCGGACAGTCTGCGGGTGCGCACCAACGTGCGCGGCGAAGACAGCTACCTGTACCGTATCCACATGCCCGAGGGCGCGGGGCGCGAACTCTTCGTGGCCTACGTCAACGCCGCCAACCGCCTCCAGACAACACCCCGCTTCTATCACACGCTCACGGCAAACTGCACCACCATCGTCTTCCAGATGGCCCGGCGCATCGTGCCCGGATTGCCGATGGATTACCGCCAGCTTCTGTCAGGCTACCTGCCGGAATACCTGTACAAGCTGGACGCCCTGCGCGGGGCCGGCAGCGCCGCAGAGTACCGGAGCCGCGGCCGCTATACGGACCGCGCCCGCGCCACCACCGACCCGGCCGAATTCTCCCGCAACATCCGGCAGGGCGTGCCCGGCATCGCGCCTGAATGATCCGGGTCCACCGCGCCGCCTAGGGAACGCCGGCCTCGGCGACGCGCCACGCGTCGGGTCTCGGCCAGCGCCACGAGCGGACGCCTCGCTCAACGGACGGGCACTGCATCCTTGTAGATGACGCCATCCTTCATGATGACCAGGAAGTTCTTGTCCGGATCGCCGATCAGCTTGATGTCCTGGATCGGGTCGCCATCGACCAGCAGCAGGTCGGCAAGCGCGCCTTCGCGCACGACACCCAGATCGCCGCGGTAGGGGTTGCGCTTGCCCGACAGTTTCAGCAGCTCCGCGTTCGTGCCGGTTGCCATGATGAGCGTCTGCGCCGGCGTGTACCACCGCGTCAGGCTTGCCAGGATGCGGCCCTGCTGCTCGGCCAACTGGCTTGAAAATAGGATGTCCGTGCCGAACGCCGTCTTGAGCTTGTGCTTGATCGCCAGCTGGTAGGTCCGGTCCGTCCCGGCAAAGACCTCCTGCGCCTTTTGCCATTGATCCGATCCTCGCGGAAAGGCGTCGGCCAGTTCGTCCGGAAAGGGCTGCGTGCTCAGCCACACGCCCGCCCGCGCCATCAGCTCGGCCGTTTCCTCGTCCATCATGCTGCCGTGCTCGATGCTCTGCACGCCCGCCTTGATGGCGCGCTGGATGGCGGTGGGCGTGTAGGCGTGCACCGCCACATACGTACCCCAGTCCGTCGCGGCATCCACCGCCGCGCGCAACTCCGGTTCGGTGAACGTCACCACATCCAGCGGGCTGTGCGGCGACGACACCCCTCCGCCACCGGTCAGCTTGATCTGCGTCGCGCCCTGCATGAGCTGTTCGCGCGTGCGAAGGCGCACTTCGTCGGGGCTGTCGGCGATCGTGCTATCGCCGGACAGATCGTGCCGCGAGCCCGGCGCGCCCAGGGTGCGCGGCAGGTCCGCCATCGAGCGGAAGTCACCATGCCCGCTGGTCACGCTGATCATCGCGCCGGACGGATAGATGCGCGGACCGGGGATCACGCCCTGGTCCACCGCCAGCTTCAGGCTGAAGGCCGAGCCGCCCAGGTCACGCACCGTGGTGAAGCCGCGCATCAGCGTCTTCTTCGCCTCGACGCCCGCGACGATGTTCAGGTAAGTGGGATCCTGCGTCATCGCCACCGCCAGCGGCACGCCCACGAACATGCTGTGCCAATGCATGTCGATCAGCCCGGGCATCAACGTGCGGCCGCCGCCGTCAATGACGCGCGCGCCGTCTGCCGCGATCTTGTCCCGCGACACTTTTTCGATGACGTTGCCGTGAACCAGAACGCTGCTCGCCGGGCTCAGGTCGCCGGACACGCCGTCGAAGATGCGCACGTTTTCAAACAGGATCCGCGAATCCGCCGCGGCCTGCGCGGTCGGCGGCGGCGCCGTGGCAGCCGGCGCCGCAGGCAAGCTATGGGAATGCGCCAGCGAAGCGCCAAGCATCAGCGATGCCGCCGTGAATGCAATGCCAGTCCTGACAAACATGATCGAACCTCCGGATGGGGTCATCCGCCCTCAGGACGGAAACAGGATCGGAATCAGCAGCACGCTGACCACCAGCGAAAACACAGCAAGTGGTGTCCCGATCTTCAGATAGTCGGCAAACCCGAAACCGCCCGCCACGCTGACCAGCGCATTAGAGGGCGTAGACACCGGCGACATGAACGCCGCCGACGACGCAATGGCCACCGTCATCGCAAATGCATAGGGAGACGCGTGCAGGCTTTCGGCGATGCTGATGGCGACCGGGCCCATCAGCACGGCCGTCGCGGTGCCGGAGACCACCACGCCCAGCGTCACCGTCGCCACGAACACCAGCGCCAACTGGCCGTAGATACCCCAATCGCCCGAATAGTGCAGCAGGAACTGCGCGGCCAGGTCCACGCCGCCGCTGCGCTTGAGCGCCAGCGCAAACGGCAGCATGCCCACGATCAGGATCAGCGCCCGCCAGTTGATCGACCGGTACGCCACGTCCAGCGTCACACAGCCGAACAGGCCCATCATCAGGGCGCCGATCAGCCCCGCCATCACGTTGGGCACCCAGTCGGTCAGCATCAGGAACACCACCGCCGCCAGCGAGAGCAGCGCATGGATGGCGCGGTTGGGCACCGGCACCAGCGAATCGGCTTCGACCGGCATCGCCAGGCTGACCAGATCGTGCTCTTCGGCCTGCAGGGAAAAAATGCCCGCCCACGGCCCGACCACCAGCAACGTGTCGCCCACGCGCATCTTCACGTCGGGCAGGTCGCGCTTGGCCTCTTTGCCGCGCCACAGGCCCACGACGAAAAGTCCATGCCGCCCCAGCACCACGGAATCGCGCGCATTCGCGCCGTCCAGCCGCGATTCCGACGGGATGATGACCTCCACCATGCCCACATCACGGGCCTGATCCGTGAAGTACACGCCGGACATCTCCAGCCGCCGCAGGTGATGCCGGCTGCAAAAGCCGTCGATATCGAACCCCTCTGCATCCCTGTCCAGGAGCAGGATGTCGCCCGCCTCCAGCACGTCGTCCGCCGTCGCGCGCATGACGGCCCGCGCGAACCGCGTGTTGCGCTCGATGGCGATGACGAATGCTGCCTTGCCGAGTTCGCCCGCCCACAGTCCGAGCTGGCGTCCCACCAGGTCCGAGTCGGTCTGCACCAGCAGGCGGCATGCCCGGTTCTGCAGCGAATATTTGGTCGCCCAGTCGCCCAGGCTGGGCCGGTTCAGCGCGCGCGGCCCCTGGCCCGCGTCGATGAGCTTGCGCGCGAACAACATGTAGGCGACGCCGCCCGCCAGGACGACGATCCCGATCGGCGTGAAGTCGAAAAAGCCGAAACCCTCGTAGCCCGCATAACCGAGCGCGCTATTGAGCACCAGATTCGGCGTGGTCGCCACCAGCGTCAGCATGCCGCTGATCGCCGCCGCCGCGCCCATCGGCATCAGGATCCGCCGGGCCGCCATGCCGGATTTGCGCGCGATCCGCAGCACGATGGGGATGAAGATGGCCACGACGGCCGTGGAGCTCATCACCGCGCCCATTGCGCCGACCGCCCCCATCACCAGCAACACCAGCCAGCCCTCGCTCTTGCCGCCGTGCCGCAGCAGCAGGTCGCCGACGGCCTGAGCCACCCCGGTCCGCACCAGCCCCTCGCCGACCACGAAGAGGCACGCGATCAGGATGATGGCGGGATTCGAGAACCCGTCCAGCGCCTCGCGGTAGGTTACGGTGCCACTCAGCGGCAGCAGCAGCATGACCAGCAGCGCGACGGCATCCGACCGCGGCCGCCCGATGACGAACAGCACGACGGCCGCACAAAGAATGGTGAGGACAATCGCCAGTTCGCTGCTCATTGCCGTGCTGCCCCCCTGCCCCTTTCGGCTAGAACGCCGTATTGCCCGTGCTGATCGCCCACACGCCGATGCCGCAGGACACCAGCACAAGCAGCAGGATCGGCCACTCGTACGGCGCGAAGATGTTGCCGCGCTGCTCGCGGCGCGATATCAGGAAAAGAATGGTGCCCGGCGCGTAGATGACGCAAGACAGGACGAAATACCGGAAACCGCCCGCATACACCAGCCCGGCCGCATAGACCGTGGCCGCGACCGCCAGCCCCAGCTCGATCTTGCGGCGCCGGCTCCAGCCGTCATAGGTTTCGCCCCGCAGCGCCAGCATCAGGCCGAACGCCGCCACGAAGAAGTACGGAATCAGGCTCATCGAACTGGCCATGTTCTTCAGGAGCACGAAGGTGTCCTCGGTGAAGAGCGTGACGATCAGAAAGAGCTGCACGATGCCGTTGCTGAGCCACAGCGCCGCCGCCGGCACGCCGTGGCGGTTTTCCCGCCCCAGAAACGACGGCATGATGCCCGCGCCCGCCGCGGCGCGAAGCACTTCGGCGGCCAGCAGGATCCACGCCAGGTAGGCGCCCGCCACCGACACCATCAGCCCCACGCTGACCAGCATGCTGCCCCACGGTCCAACCGCGGCCCGCAGCACGCCCGCCATGGACGGGTTGCGCAGCGAGGCCAGTTCCGCGCGCGGCAGCACGCCATACGACAGCATCGTCACCAGCACCAACAGCGCCAGCACCAGCAGGAACCCGACGATTGTCGCCACCGCCACGTCCTCACGGCGCTTGGCGTAGCGGGAGTAGACGCTGGCGCCCTCCACGCCCAGGAACACGAACACCGTGACCAGCATCGTGTTGCGCACCTGCTCGAAAAGACTGCCCTTGCCCCCGCCGCTGAGCCCTTCGGCAATGTTGGCGCGCAGCACGTCCAGGTCCACGGCAAACGCGGCGAAGACAATGAAGATGGCGATGGGCACGACTTTGGCGATGGTCACGACCGTGTTCATGCCCGCCGCCTGCCGGATGCCGCGCAGGATCAGGAAATGGGTGGACCACAGCAGCACCGACGACACCAGCACGGCGGCCACGGTATCGCCGTCGCCGAAGAACGGCAGCACGGCGCCCAGCGTTCCCTTGAAGATGACGAAATAACTGACGTTGCCCAGGCAGGCGGCCGTCCAGTAGCCCAGCGCCGCCAGAAAACCCAGATACAGCCCGAATCCGGCCTTGGCATACGCGAAGATGCCGGCGTCCAGATCGGGGCGCCGGCGCGACAGGAACTGGAACACCATCGCCAGCGTCAACATGCCCGTGCCGGCAATGGCCCAGGCCACCAGGCCGCCCACCGGCCCGGTATTGCGCGCAAAGACGCTGGGCAGCGAGAAGATTCCCGCGCCCACCATCGATCCCACCACCATGGCGGCCAGCGCCATGCGAGAAAGTTTGGCAGTTTCCCCGCTCACGTTCTTCTCCTGAAAGCGATCCGGTGGTTGCGCGCCCGCGCGGCCGCCCTTTTAAGGGATGGCCGCGCGCGGCAGTGCGCCGCTAGGCGGGATCCCGCGAAATCGGGCACGTCATGCAGTGCCCGCCGCCCCGGCCCCGGCCCAGTTCGGCGCCGACAAAGGTGACGACCTCGATCCCCGCCTTGCGCAAGAGCGTGTTGGTGTAGACATTGCGGTCATACGCCAGCACGACCCCGGGCGAGATGCAGACCAGGTTGGCGCCGCTGTCCCACTGCGTGCGCTCGCGCAGATAGGCGTTGCCGCCGGTCTCGACGACGCGCATCTTCTTGATGCCCAACGCCTCGCCGATCACGTCCACGAGCGACCCCTTGTCCTTGTGCAGCTCCAGCGACCCCGGCGCGCTGCCCGGCCGGTAGGAGAACGCCTGGATGTTGTTGACGATGTCGGGATACATCAGCACGCAATCGCGGTCGGCGAAGGTCAGCACGGTGTCCAGATGCATGGCCGCCCGCAGCTTGGGCATGGCCGCCACGATCACCCGGTCTGCCGCATTCTTGGCGAACAGGCTGGCCGCCAGCTGGCTGATGGCCTGGCGCGACGTGCGTTCACTCATGCCGATCATCACCGTCCGGTTGCCGATGGGCATGACGTCGCCGCCCTCCAGCGTGGCCAGTCCATGGTCGGCGGTGGGGTCGCCCCACCAGACGTTCACCTTGCCGGCAAAGCGCGGATGGAACTTGTAGATGGACGACGTCAGGATCGTCTCTTCGTGCCGCGCGGGCCAATAAAGCGGATTGAGCGTGACGCCGCCATAGATCCAGCAGGTCGTATCACGCGTGTACAGCGTGTTGGGCAGCGGCGGCAGCAGGTATTCCGTGACGCCGGCGGCTTCCTTGATGAGCGTGAGCTGTTCGCCGCCGATCGACTCGGGGAACTCCTCGGTCGACAGCCCGCCGATCAGGGTCTCGGCCAGCTTGCGCGCCGGCAAGCCGTCCAGGTAGCTGCGGATCTCGTCGAGCAAGCCAAGGCCAACCTGGTTCGCCACGACCTGGTTGTCCAGGATCCACTTCTTCGCCTCAGGTATCGCGACCGTTTCGGCCAGCAGGTTGTGCATTTCCACGACGTCCACGCCGCGGTCCCGCATCTTCGTCATGAAGTCGAAATGGTCGCGTTTCGCGTTGTCGACCCACATGACGTCGTCAAACAGCAGCGCATCACAATTGGAGGGCGTCAATCTTTCGTGGGCGCGTCCTGGCGCGCAGACCATCACCGTGCGCAATTGCCCGACTTCTGAATGGACTCCAAATTCCTCGGTATCAGCCATGACTAGCTCCCAGACGTTAGATGGCAATCCAGCCGTAGATCAGGCCCACGATGGCGGCCAGGGCTCCGACGCATGCCACGATGAAAACGACCAACTCCCAGCCGGTGAAGAATTTCCGGCCCTGCTCGCGCCGGGCCCAGAAGTACAGGACCGACCCGGGTGCATACAACAGCGCCGACAGCAGCAGGAACTTCAAGCCGCCGGCGAAGATCATGAAAAGCGTGTAGACGGCCGCGATGCTGGCAAGTGTGAGATCGCGCTTCTGGTCCTTGCCGCCGACATAGGTTTCGCCGCGCTTGGCGAGCTGCCAGCCGAACCCCGCGACCAGCAGGTACGGAATCAGCGACATCGCGCTGGTCAGGCTGAGCATCAGCGAAAATGCATCGCGTGACCAGTACGTGCTGATGACGAAAAGCTGCACGATGATGTTGGTCACCCACAGCGCGACGACCGGCACGCCGTTCTTGTTCTCGCGGGCGAACGCGCGCGGCATGTCTTCCGTCTTTGCTGCCGCGTGCATCACTTCGGCGCAGATCAGCGACCAGGCCAGATACGCGCCCAGCACCGAGATCAGCAGACCGACGCTGACGAATACGGCGCCCCACGGCCCCACCACCGACTCCAGCACGCCGGCCATGGACGGCTGGCGCAGCGCCGCGATGTCGGTCTGTTGCATGGCGGCATAGGGCAGCAGAGACACCAGCACCATCAGCAGCAGCGCGGTCACAAACCCGATCAGCGTGGCCACCCCCACGTGCGAACGCTTCGACGCGAAGCGGGAATAAACGCTGGCGCCCTCGATGCCCAGAAAGACGAAGACCGTCACCAGCATGGTTCGCCTCACCTGCTCAAACAGGCTATAGCCGCTCATGTCGCCCCAGAAATTGATGCGGAAGAGGTCAACCTTGAAGGCCACGAACAGCACGATGATGAACACCACGATCGGGATGATCTTGGCCACGGTCACCACGGCATTGATGAACGCCGCCTGCTGCACCCCGCGCAGGATCATGAAGTGGAACATCCAGATGCCCACGGACGCCACAGCGATTGCGATGACCGTGTTGCCGTCGCCAAAGACGGGAAAGAAGGCGCCGAGCGTCGATTTGATCAGCACCCAATACGACACGTTGCCGATGCAGCTGCCGATCCAGTATCCAAACGCGGACAGAAAGCCCAGGTAATTGCCAAACCCGGCCTTGGCATAGGCAAAGACGCCCGCGTCCAGGTCGGGCTTGCGCTCGGCCAGCGCCTGGAACACGCGCGCCAGCGTGTACATGCCCGCGCCCGCAATGATCCAGGCGATCACCGCCCCAACCACGCCCGTTGCCCCGCCAAAGGTCCGGGGCAGCGAAAAGATCCCGGCGCCGATCATCGACCCCACCACCATGCCCGTCAGGGCAAGCAATCCAAGCTTCTTGGGAGTACCGCTTTCCATCATGCACCTCCGATATTGAGCAAAGACGTGAGCAGGTCGGCCGCCGTCCCGAATGCTGCCCGGGACGGCCGGCTCAGCCGCGGGTAACGCGCAAACTGCGGCTGGCGCCGTACACCGTGGTCATCGTGATAAGAAGCGGCACGCCGATGAACGTGCCCGGTATGCCCCACACCAACCCCCAGAAAAACACCGCAAACATCACCATCAGCGGCGACAGCGAAAACGCGCTGCCGGCCAGCCGGGGTTCCAGATAGCAGCCGTAGACGATCTGGATGCAGTTCAAGACGACCAGCACCAGAATGCTCGTCTGCAACGATCCGTATTGCACGAACGCGAAGAACGCCGGAAACACCGTCGCCACCAGCGGTCCGAGAAACGGGATGTAGTTCAGCAGGAACGCCAGCCCGCCCCAGGCAGTCGCCAGCTCCAGCCCGGCGTAGATCGCAAACAGCCAGACGGTCACGCCCGTCAGCACGCTGGCGATGGTGCGGATCACCATGTACCAGCGCAGCTTGCTCGCCACCTCGCGTGCGACCGCCATCCAGCGCTGCGCCCTTGCCTTGCCCAGCAGGCGGGTCAGCCGCTCCGGCGCCTCGTCCAGTTCGAACAGCCCCAGCGCAATGAACACGAAGGCGATGAAGATCATGCCCAGCATGCTGTTGATCCGCAGCGCCACTTCCTGGATCGCCCGCACCAGCCATGACACGTTGAAGCTGTCCTGAAACATCTGGATCGCCATCGCGCCGTGCGGGTGCAGCGTTTCGGTCTCTAGCGTGAACAGGCGCTGGAAGCGCGCGGCGTTGGCCATGACCCACTGCGCGACCAGGCTGAAGCCCCAGGCCGCCAGCGACAGGAACACCACCGACACGACCAGCGTCACCACCAACGCCAGGATCGCGGCGAGCGGCGCGGGCATCTTGCGGCCCAGGTACTGACGCAGCGGCGCGACCAGGCAGATCACGAACAGCGCGAACGTCAACGGCACGAACACCGGGCTGGCCAGGTACAAAAGCCCCAGCAGCAGGATGGCGAAAATGCCGGACAGTGCGAAAGACATCATCTTGGTATCACCCCATCAACGCGCTTGACCAGATAGGCATAGAACGGATTGGAGGTCAGCCGGGTCAGCGTATCCATGCCGATCACGAAAGCCCCGACCTCGCCGCGCATGGACATGGCGCCCAGGCTGATGCCGAATTCCTCGATGTTGTCCGGGTGCGTGCCATACAGCGCGTCATCGGTCGGAAACGGCAGCGCCACGTGCGACAGCGAATAGACCTCGCGCGGGTAGTCCATGCCGATGGCGCGTTCCACGACCGCGGTCGCGTTCGGCTCGATGACGCGCTCGATCATGGCGCTGGACGTGGGACTGGCGTTGGTGACGAGCGTCAGCCGGTAATTGCGCTTTTCGCCTGGCAGCGTGCCCGCCAGCTGCCAGGCCACGCCACGGCGGAACAGCGGCCCGAGCTTGGTGGCGCGGTTCAGGTCGAACAGCACCAGGTCGCTGCCGTTGGCGGGCAGGCGCGCATACAGGGCGTTGATCAGCGCGCGCGTGCTGACCGTGAAATCCAGCACCGAATGGAACGTGATGATGGGCGGCAGACGCTCCAGGCCGCCGGATCGCTGCTGCGCAACCAGCCTGTCCTGCAGCGTCTGCGTCAGTTCGAACGACTGGCGCGCCGCGTGGACCGGGAAAGAGTTGTACTTGAACGGGTTGAACTCCGGCACGATGCTCAGCCACGCGGCCTTGGCGAACGCGGGCAGGATGGCGGGCAGCCCGGCCACGCCCGCAAAGCGCGCGAACGACGTGATGCCGACCATCGGCGAGAGCAGCACCAGGCGGTCGGGCTTGTCGAGCTTGGGATTGTCCAGCGCGTCCAGCGTGTGCATCAGCGCCAGCGCCCCGCCGTTGGAAAAGCCCACCATGTGCAGCGGCTTGGGCGCGGGCACCCGGCGCCGCGCTTCGCGCACCGCCAGGCGCGTCGCGGCCGCCCAGTCCTCCCAGTGCGCGTCCGTCAACCCGCCCGGCACCGTGCCGTGGCCCGGCATCCGAATGGCGATCGCCACGTAGCCGACGGATTGGTAATGCGCGGCGACGTGGCGCAGGCTGTAGGGCGAATCCGTCAGGCCATGCAACAGCACGGCCACGCCCTGCGGCTCTCCCGCCGGCGTCAGGACGAATGACCGGTTCCAGTCGTGCGCGAAGTGTTCGGGGTAGACCTTGGCGTCCGCGAAATAGCGGTTGCTGTCCACCTTGTCCTCCGGCAGCAGCTTGTCGCCTACGTTCTGCCGGACCAGCGCGAAAAGCGCGTCCTCGTGCGCCAGGTAATCGTCCCAGGTGCTGTGGTCCAGGCGTTCGGCATCCAGCTCCTGGGGAACATACGTATGCCAGGCGGCCAGCGGCGGGCCCTGCTGGATGTCGTACAGGCGCACCCCCATCAGCGTGACGACGACCAGCACGGCAAGGCCGGCAAGGATGAACACGGCTTTGCGCAGCCTGCGCCACCCCGGGCGCGGGCTGGCGCTGAAGGGCTTGCCGGCGTTCACTGGGGGGCTCCCACGCCGGGCGGCGGGACGGGGGTAGACATGGCGGGTGAATCGCCTGCCGCAGGGCCGCCTGCCGCAGGGTCACCTGCCGACCCTCCCGCGCCCGGCGGCGATCCCGCCATCACCACCTGCGGCTGCTCATCCCCGCCCCCCAGCGCGACATACAGCGACACGCCGTTCTGAAGCTGCGACGCGCGCAGCGTCAGCATCTGTTGCTCTGCATTGAACAATCCGCGCCGGGCGTCCACGACTTCCAGATAGATCGAGATGCCGTTCATGTAGCGCAGCTCGGCAGTCTCGGCCAGGCGGCGCTGCGCTTGGATCGCCGTTTCCTGCGCGGTCACCTGCTCCTGGAAGCGCTTGCGGTTCTCCAACGCGGTGGCCACTTCGCTGAACGCCGTCTGCACCGTCTTGCGGTAGTTGGCGATCAGTTCGTCGCGCTGCGCCGTGGCAAGATCCACCGCCGCGCGCCGCTGCCCGTAATCGAAGATCGGCCACCCGATTCCCGCGCCGATATTCCAGATCTGGCTGGGCGACGAAAAAAGGTCCGACAGCTCGGTGGAGGCATAACCGAACGAACCGGTCAGTGCAATCCGCGGAAACAGGGCCGCGCGCGCCGCGCCGATGTTGGCGTTGGCGCTGCGCAAGCGGTTCTCGGCCTGGCGGATGTCGGGTCTTACGACAAGCAGCGACGACGGCAGGCCGGGACTGAGCGCATCGAACTGGCCCGCGGCCTCAATCGGCGGGCCAACGGTCATCTCCCGCTGCAGGTCTTCGCCCACCAGCACCCACAGACGGTTCCAGTGCGCCGCCGTGGCGCGCTGCCACTCGGCGAGCTGGGTCTGCGCCTGCGTCAGCAGAATGGCCGACTGCTCGAAGTCGACCAGCGAGGTCACGCCGGCGTCCAGCCGGTCCTTGGCGACGCGCAGCGCATAGCTGCGGGTTTCGACCGTGCGCTGCGCCAGCGCGATGCCTTCCTCGCCCGCCCGGGCGTCGTAATAGGTCGAGGCCACGTTCGCAATCAGCGACAGACGGAATGCCCGCCGCCCTTCCACGGTCGCCAGGTATTGCTGCAACGCGGAGGCGGTCAGGTTCCGGATCCGCCCCCAGAAGTCCAGCTCGAAGGACGAGACCATCACCTGGGCGCTGAACTGGTTGAACTGCACGGTCTGCCGCGACCCCGCCAGCGCCGGATCCAGTACGGTCAGCGGCTGCTGGTTGCGCGACGCGGCCGCGCCGGCATCCAGTTGCGGCAGCTGGTTGGCGCGTTCGATGCGGTAGAAGGCGCGCGCCTGCTCGATCCGCGCCGTGGCAGCGGCCAGATCCTGGTTCAGTTCCAGCGACCGGGCGATCAGGCGCTTGAGCTGCGGATCGCCGAAGAACTGCTCCCAGGTCACGTCCTGCGCTGCCACCGCATCCGGCGGGACTTCGCCCGGAAACACCGCAGGCGTCGCGACTTCCGGCTGGCGGTGCTCCGGCGCGAAATTGCAGGCGACCAACCCCCAGCCCATCAGCGCCAAGATGGCAATGCGCGCCGGCCTCATGGGTTCTCTCCCCGCTCTTCGGCCTTGGCCGGAACGCTGGCAGCAGGCGTGGACCCGGGCTTGGCCGCATTCTTGCGCGGCCCCGACCAGCGCCGCGCAACCATGTAGAACAGCGGCGTGAAGAACACGCCGAACAGCGTGGCGGTCAGCATGCTGCCCATCACGCTGGTGCCCACCGCCTGACGGCTGGCCGCGCCGGCGCCGGTGGCCAGCACCAGCGGCAGCATGCCCAGCACGAACGTGATGCTGGTCATGATGATGGGACGCAGACGCTGCCGGGCGGCATCGACCACCGCCTCTTTGCGGTCGCGCCCTTCCAGCTCCTCTTTCAAGGCGAACTCCACGATCAGGATGCCGTTCTTGGCGGCCAGGCCAATGATCGTGACCAGCCCGATATTGAAATAGATGTCCGCCGACATGCCCCGCCCCAGCGTGAACGCCGCCGCGCCCAGAATCCCGAACGGCAGGATCAGAAGCACGGACACCGGCACGGACCAGCTTTCGTAGAGCGCCGACAGCAGCAGGAACACCACGATCAGCGACAGGCCCAGCAGCAGCGCCACCTGGTTGCCCGCCTGGCGTTCTTCGTACGCCGTGCCGGTCCATTCATAGGTGATGCCCTGCGGCAGGACGCGCCCGGCAATGGCTTCCATCTCGGCCAGCGCCACGCCGCTGGAACGGCCGGCGGCGGCCTCGCCCGAGATGGTGATGGACGGAAAGCCGTTGTAGCGTTCCAACTGCTGCGGCCCGTCGATCCAGCGCATCCGCGAAAACGCCGAGAACGGCACCATCTCGCCCCGGTTGTTCGGCAACTGCAAGGCGGCAATGTCCTGCGGCTGCATGCGCTGGTCGGCCTCGGCCTGGATGAACACCCGCTGCACCGAACCGTCGAGCAGGAAGTCGTTGACGTAGTTCGACCCGAACGCCAGCGTCAGCGCCTGGTTGACCTGCGCGACCTGCAGCCCCAATGCGCGCGCGTGCACCCGATCGATCTCGACATACAGGCGCGGTCCCGGCGGCATGCCGTCCAGCCGCACGCCGGTCAGCACGGGGCTGGCCGCAGCGGCCGCGATCATGGCCGCGCCGGTGGCGGCCAGACCCGCGCCGCCCTGCGCGGTGCGGTCCTGCACCTTCATGGAAAAGCCCGACGCGTTGCCCATCGACGGGATGGGCGGCGGATTCAGCGCGAAGATCATCGCCTGCGGAATCGACCGGAACGCCAGGTTGCTGCGCCCAACCAGCGCGTCGACGGCCTCGGCCCGATCGGTGCGCTCGCTCCACGGGTGCAGGTCCACGAACGACAGCGCCGCCGTCTGCCCCTGGCCGAAGAAGTTGAACCCGACCACCGATGCCACGTTGCGCACGGCTGGCAACTGGCGCAGCTGGCTTTCGGCCTGCTGCACGGCGGCCTCGGTCTGGTCGGCCGTGGTGCCGGGCGCGCCGGTGTACGACACGAAGAAGTAGCCTTGGTCTTCCAGCGGCAGATAGCCGCCCGGCAGGCGCGAGAACAGAAACACCGTCAGGCCGCAGACACCCAGGAATATCAGCATCCAGCGCAGCGGCCGCACCAGCATGTGTTCGACCGCGCGCACGTACTGGCGTGTCATCGCGTCAAAGCCGTTGTTGAACTTGTCGAAGACCCACTGCTTGCCCTTCGAGATCCGGCCCTTGGGCGGCTTGCCGTCCGGCAACTTGAGCAGCGTGGCGCACAACGCGGCGCCCAGCGACAGCGCCAGCACGGTCGACACCACGATCGCCACGGACAGCGTGATGGAGAACTGGCGGTAGATGGCGCCGCTGGAACCGGGAAACATCGCCATCGGCACGAACACCGCCACCAGCACCAGCGTGCTGGCGATGATCGGCCCCCACACCTGGCCGACCGCCTTGCGCGTGGCCTCGGGCGCCGAGATTTTTTCGTCCTGCATGATCCGCGCGACGTTTTCCGACACCACGATGGCGTCATCGTTCAGCACCCCGATCGCCACCACCATGCCAAAGAGCGACAGCAGGTTGATGGACGCCCCAAACAGGAACAGGCCCGCGCAGGTGCCGATCAGCGCGATCGGCACGATCAGCGTGGGGATCAGCGTGCTGCGCCAGCTTTGCAGGAACAGGAACACCATTGCCGTGACCAGCAACAGCGCCTCGACCATGGTGACCAGCACCGAACTGATGGACGTGGTGATGAAGGGTGTGGTGTCGAACGGCACCGTCCAACCGACGCCCGCGGGAAACACCGGCTCCAGCTCCGCCATCCGCTGGCGCACCTGCCGCGCGACGTCCAGCGCATTGGCATCGTTGGCCAGCTGGATGGCGATGCCGGCGGCCTCCTTGCCGTTGACGCTGAGCCGGAAGTTGTAGCTTTCGTTGCCCAGCTCAACCCGCGCCACGTCGCCCAGCCGCACCAGCGAGCCGTCGTTGTTGACGCGCAGGATGACCTGCCGGAACTGCTCGGGCGTGGAAAAGCGGCTCTGCGCCACGATCTGCGCGTTGAAGTCCGCGCCGCGCGCCAGCGGCAGGTCACCCAGCGACCCGCCGATCGTCTGCGCATTCTGTTCCTGCACCGCACGCATCGCGTCGCTGGCCGACATCTGAAAGCTGGCCAGCTTGCGCTCGTCCAGCCAGATCCGCATGGCGTACGACGAGCCGAACAGCTGCACGTCGCCCACCCCGCGGATGCGGCGCAGCTCGTTGAGGATGTTGTTGGACGCGAAATTGCCCATCTCGACGGCGCTGACGTTGCCGCTTTCCGATTGCAGCGCCAGCAGCATCAGGAAGCCGGACGACGCCTTGGTCACCGCCACGCCAAGCTGGCGGACTTCCTGCGGCAGCCGGGGTTCGACCCGGCTCAGGCGGTCCTGCACCTGGCTGCGAGCCACGTCCAGGTCCGTGCCCGGCTGTAGCGTCACCGTGATCTGCGACGTGCCGTTGGCGCGGCTGACCGACGCCATGTACAGGAAGTTGTCGACCCCGTTCATCTCCTCCTCGATGATGGAGGTGACCGTGCGGTCGATGGTGGTGGTGTCGGCGCCCCGGAAGGTCGCCTGGATGGTGATCGAAGGCGGCGCGATGTTCGGGTACTGCTCCACCGGCAGCAGCACCACCGCGATCAGCCCGAACAGCAACAGGAACAGCGCCACCACCCAGGCGAAGACCGGCCGCAAGACGAAGAATGAGCCCATGACCGACTCCGCTAGGGTTTCGCGGCTTGCTGTTCGACCGGGTCAACCTGTTGGCCTGGCCTTATCTTGTGCCAGCCATCCACGACCACTTTCTCCCCTGGTTCAAGGCCGCGGCGCACCAGCCAGCTTCCTGAGATCTGCTCACCCACCTCGATCTGCCTGGGCACCGCCGTGTTGTCGGGCCCGATGACGAACACGGTGGCCGTATCGCCGTTCAACCGCGCCGCACGCGCGGGAATCAGGACGCCCTCCTGGCGCACGCCGACGAGTATCTGACCGTTGACGAACTGGCCGGGCAGCAACTCACGCTTGGCGTTGTCGAAACGGGCGCGGATGGTCTGCGCGCCAGTGGTCCGGTCGACGCTCAGGTCCGCGAAATCCACCACGCCGGTCTCGCCAAACTCCCGGCCATTGGCCAACGTAAGCCGCACCGGAAACGTATTGCCCGCCGTCGCCAGCGCGCCGGAGCGCGCGTAGTCGGTCAGGTCCATGATGGCCGTGTTGGACTTGGTGAACGTGGCGCTGATCGGCGACAACTGGTTGACCTGCGCCAGCAGCGTGGCCGCCGATGCGCTGACCAACGCCCCTTCGGTGACCAGCGCGCGGCCCACGCGACCGGCGATGGGCGCCCTGACCGTGCAGCGGTCCAGCCGCAACTGCGCCAGCGTGACCGCGGCCTGCGCATCAGCCACATTGGCCTGCGCCTGCCCCAGCGCCGCCAGCGCGGCTTCGTATTCCTGCGCGCTGACCGCCTGACGCTGCACCAGCGGACGGAACCGGTCCGTGACCGAGCGCGCATTCTTCTGCACGGCCTGCGCGCGCTGCAGCATGGCGTTGGCCTGCGCCAACTGCGCCTTGTAGTCGCTGGGGTCTATCTGGAACAGGGGATCGCCGGCCTGTACGTCGCTGCCTTCTGTGTACAGCAGTTTCTCGACGATGCCATCAACGCGTGCCCGCACTTCAGCGGTGCGAATCGGTTCGATCCGCCCGGGCAGGTCCACGTTCAGGTCGACCGGCTGGCGGCCGACGGTCATCACGAACACCTTCATCGGCGCAATGGTGACGGCCGCCGCGTCGTTCCGGTCACCACATCCCGCCAATGCAAGCGTCCAGGCGCCCAAGGCATACAACATGACACGACGGACATTGCTGCTTACTTGCGTCATCCACTACTCCCAGGCGGTCGGACTCGGGGTCTCGCGCTGCCCTCACCTCATGGCGGAGGCGAAGGCCTTACTTGGACAGCTTGTATGCGGAACAGCATATGGGTGGACACCTTGCGGGCGCGCCTGGGCGCGCCGGACTGACGGACGTGCAGCTTATGAAACGAGGGCGCAGCAAGGCGCCATGGGGTTATCGCGTTGAAGTAGGAGAATGCCGCTGATCGGAAAAAGGCCGACCCAGGCGGGACCTGCCCAATTGAGGCCAGGCTGGCTCTGGCCCGGCGTGGGCCGGGCGCCATGCAAAACGAACAAGACCATCGACTTTCGCACAAGCATCCTTTATGTCGTTGACGAGGAAGACTGGCTGAAATGGGGCTGCATGGTCGTGCGGCGGAAAGGGAATCCGCTTGCGGGCTTTGGCACGGAACGTGCTGAGTGCGGCGCGAAAGCACAGCTTAAGTAGCGACGGCACTTAGTGCAAGCTTTTCTCGTTTGCGCCGTTGGCGAACAGGAACGAAGGCGAAGCGTTTAGAACGGGTGCCGCAGGACAGGGCCATGGGAAAAAGTGCCCCCGATTAAGCGTTTGCCCGCGCATTTGTTGCCAGACTAAACAAATAGGATCAGAAAGAATCCGCCGTGGCGAAACGAGCCGGGAAGTGGCGGCAAACGCATGTGCCGGCCTCTTCCCAAACGCGCTCATCACCCGCGCAACCGCAGCTTGCGAACCACTTCGAGCAGATCGTCCAGCGACACCGGCTTGCTGATGTGGGCGGAAAAGCCCGCGCTGACGGCTTCGCGCATGTCTTCCTTGGCGCCAAAACCGGTCAGCGCGATGGAAGGCAGATCGGCGCCGCTGTCTTTCTCGCGAATGGCGCGCATCAGCGTATAGCCGTCCATTTCGGGCATGCCGATGTCCGACAGCATCAGGTCGAAGCGCGCGGTCTCCAGGATTTCCAACGCCTGCCGGCCGTTGGAGGCGGCCGTGACTACCGCCCCTTCCATGTCCAGCAGCTCGTGCATGATGTGCAGGACGTCCTCGGAGTCATCGACCAAAAGCACCTTCAGCCCTTCCAAAGGCATGTCGGCGTTGGCTTGCGGCGCGTCCTCGGCTTCAAGGGAACCGGCCAGATCCAGCCATACCGTGAAGCGCGCGCCAAGTCCCACGCCATCGGAATGGACCTGAATCGTGCCGCCATGCGCACCCACCAGTTCGCTGACAACCGCCAGGCCGATGCCCAGTCCAGAGGTGGCGCCCGTCTTCTGGCGGACATCGCCCTGGCTGAACATGTCGAACACCCGGCCGATGAACAGCGGGTCGATGCCCTGGCCCGTGTCGGCGACTTCCAGTTTCATGCGGTTGTCCTCGACAGCCAGCGTGAGCGCGACTGACCCGCCTTCGGGCGTGAACTTGATCCCGTTGTTCAGCAGGTTCCAGATCACCTGTTCGATGCGCACGGGATCCGCGTCCAGGTAGATCGCCAGCGCGGGATCAAAGTCGCTGCGCAGATCGATGCCGGCCGACGCCGCCGCGGGCTTGAGCACCTCGAGGATGTTTTTCGCGATGGCCACGACGTCGATGATCGATTTGTTGAGCGCCAGCTTGCCCGTCCGGACGCGCGAGAGATCCAGCAGATCGTCAATGATGCGGGCCTGGCCTTTGACCGAACGCTGGATCAGGTCCGTGGCACGCGCGGCGGGGCCGAAATTGCGCACGGCCGGCGTGCGGGCCAGCAGCTCTGCATTGAGCTGGATCAGGTTGAGGGGGTGCTTCAGTTCGTGCGACACGACCGCGAAGAACTCGTCCTTCAGCACGCTATCCGCATGTGCGCGGTCCAGACGGGACTCCTGCTCGGCGTCGCGCAACTTCAGGTCAGTGACATCGCGCACGATCTTGGCAAACCCCTGATAGACAGGATCATCCATCCGGTTCACGCCGCCCGTGCAGAACACCAGGCTGCCGTTCTTGCGCTTGTGCCAGCGTTCGTCAGGGGCGTAGCCGATCTTCCTGGCGCGATTCAGCTCATGCTCGGGTCTGCCGGCCGCGATGTCCTCGTCAGTGAAGATGATCGCAATAGGCTTGCCTTCCGCCTCGGCGCTGGTGTAGCCGAACATCAGCTCGGCGCCGATATTCCAGTTGGTGATGATGCCATCGTTATCCAGCGTCATGATGCCGAAATCGCGCGCGCTCTCGGTCATGAGCTTCAAGTGGGCCTCGCCCAGTCGCACGCTTTCTTCTGCCTTGCGCCGGTCCGTGATGTCGATGAACGTGAGGACCGCGCCTTCGATGCGGTGGTCACCGCTCCGGTACGGTAGCAGCCGCGCCAGATACCAACGGTCCGTCGTGCTGTGCACCTCGCGCTCCAAGGGGCGCAGCAGTTCGAACACGCCGGCGGCATCCTTGGCCAGGTCCGGGTACTCCAGCCGGTGCGTGATGTCGAGCACCGAACGTCCGGCGTCGCTCGGGATCACATTGAAGATGTCGGACGCCCGGGGCGTGAACCACTGGATGCGCATCATGCGATCCACGAACACCGTGGCAATGTCGGTGGACGCGATCAGGTTTTGCAGGTCGTCATTGATCTTCGCGGTTTCATCGACCTTGGCCTTCAGTTCCGCATTGACCGTGATCAGTTCCTCGTTGACGGACTGCAGCTCTTCCTTGCCGGTCTCCAATTCTTCCGTGGTGGAGCGCAACTCTTCGTTGATGGCCTGAAGCTCTTCGTTGGAGGCCTTCAGTTCTTCCGTAGAGGTTTCCGCCTGCTCAATGGTCGCCTGCAACTGGCGCTTGGTGCGCTGGAGTTCGGCCTCCAGTTGCGTCAATACCATTGCGGAGCCGGTCGCGGGGCTGACAGCGCCCTCTGCGCTCATGATGTCCTCGACTTCCTCGAACAGCACAAGCAGGTAATCACTGGCCGACTCATCGTGCCGGAATGGCCGCACCACCATGTTGACGTAGGTCTGGCGCTCGCCAAGCGTCATTCTCACGCGCCGCGCCTCGACACTCTTTCGCGAATGCAGGGCCTGAAACATCGCGGTGCGCAATTCCGTGCGCAATTCCGGATGCACCGACAAGGGCAGATTGCGGGAAGGCTCGCCGCCCGGATGGCGCAGGAAGCGGCCTGCCCGCTCCGAAATGTGCACGATGTCGCTGTGAGCGTCGACGATGACACTGGGCGGCGCGAACATTTCGAGCGCACGCTGGTGCACGGCGGCGTACGAGACCTTGGGCTGGCGAACCGGCCCCGCCGAGGCGTGCACCGGCCGAACGTGATTAATCCTCCCGTCGGTCAGTTCGGGCATGCCGCTCAGTTGCGACGGCGTTTCCCGAGCGATATAGATGCGGTGGCGCTTGTCCACCACCTGAAAAAGCTGCGGGCACGCATCGGCCGATTCGGAACTGCCGAGGAAAAGATAACCGCCCGGCTTCAATGCGAAGTGGAACATGCGCAACACGTCGCGCTGCACTTCGCGGTCCAGGTAGATCAAGAGGTTGCGGCAACTGACCAGATCCAGCTTCGAGAACGGTGGGTCGCGCAGGATGTTGTGCACGGCAAACAGCACCCGCTCGCGGATTTCCTTCTTGACGCAGTACTCGTTGTCCTGCTCGCTGAAGAAGCTTTGCAGCATGGCTTCAGGCACGTCGCCCTTGATCGCCATCGGATAAGCCGCCGCCCGGCCCACGGCCAGCGCCGTTTCGTCGATGTCGGTGGCAAATAACTGGATCTTGGGCGGGTGGGGCAACGCATCGGCCTGCGCGCTCATCAGCATGGCCAGCGAATACGCCTCTTCACCTGTAGAACAACCGGCCACCCAGGCGCGCAACGCCACTTCCGGCGTGTTGCTCAGCGACTTCAGCAGCTTGGGCAACACAAATTCATCCAGATTGGCGAAAGCTTCCTTGTCCCGGAAAAACTGCGTGACGCCAATGAGCATATCGGACAGCAGTTTAGGGGTCTCGTCGATGCGTTCCTGAAGCAGCTTTCCGTATTCGGGCAAGGTTGACACGCCCGTAACCTGCATGCGGCGCTCGATTCGGCGAAGCACCGTGGCCTTCTTGTAGTGACGGAAATCGTGCGCCGTGCGGGCGCGCAAGAGGGCAAGAATGTCCCGCAACGCATTGCGTTCCTGTTGCTCCCCGTCCGTCACCTGCTCGGCATCCGCGGCGCCGGAGGCCTCGGCGTCGGTCAGCGGCGGCAGATGGATGCTGCCCATGTTTTCCGCGATCTGCTTGAGACGCTGCGGCATGGTGGACACAGGCAGCACAATGTCCACCATGCCGGTGGACATTGCATTGCGCGGCATGGTGCCGTGCTCTGCTTCCTCGGGCAACTGCGCGAACGTCACGCCGCCCTGTTCCTTGATGCGGGAAAGGCCCACCGATCCGTCGGACCCGCCACCCGACAGCACGATGCCCACGGCACGGTTCGTGTGCACATCAGCCAGCGTGCGGAAAAATTCGTCGATGGCAATCTGGCGGCCTTCCGGCCGGTTGGCGCCCGCCGAGATACGCAGATAGCCATCATTCATCGACAGCGAGGCTGCGGGGGGAATCACGTAGACGTGATCGCGCAGGATCGGCACGGGCTTGGTGACCTGCCTGACCGGTAACTCCGTGCTTGCCTGCAGAATCTTGTCGAGAATGCTTTCGTGGTCGGGAGACAGATGCACCACGACAACGAACGCCATGCCGGGCTTGGGCGGCATGTTGGAGAAGAAAGTCTTGAGCGCGTCGATCCCCCCGGCCGAAGCCCCCAGCCCGACCACCGGGAAGCTCAGGTCGCTGCGGGCAACTCCCGGTTTGTTGTTGGGAACGGACGGCGAATCGGACATTTTTAGCCTGTGGTTGCGTGCGTGGGAGTATCCGCCATGATACAGCCGCCAGTCTGCGTCAGGTGCCGCAACAGCGGTCCCAAAGACAGATGTTTGCCGTCGTCGCGCAGCGTCTTCAAATCATCCGATGGGCCCCGGCGGCAGCATCCGCTTGTGCGCCGTGGCGCGGTACTGGCGCTCGATCACCGCGACCGCGTCTTCGGCAACCTCCTCGCCTTCCAGATAGCCATCGATCTGCGCGTATGTCACACCGTACGCGTCCTCATCCGGGCGCAACGGCCGCAACGACTCGAGGTCGGCGGTCGGCACCTTGAGCACCAGCCGGTCCGGCGCGCCCAGCAGCGACCCCAGCGCCCGTACCCGCCGCTTGGTCAGACCGCGCAGGGGCAGCACGTCCGCCGCGCCGTCGCCATGCTTGGTGAAAAACCCCATCAAGGCCTCGGCGGCCTGATCCGTGCCGATCACCAGGCAGTCAAGCGCGCCCGCAATGGCGTACTGGGCAATCATGCGCTGCCGCGCCTTGATGTTGCCGGCGCCGAAATCCTCGGCCGCCTCGTCCGCGTATTCAAGGCCGGCGGCGCGCAGCGCCTCGCGTTGCGCATCCACGGCGGGCTTGATGTCGATGCGCATACGGCGGTCAGGCGCGATGAAATCCAGCGCCTGCGCCGCGTCTTCCTCGTCGCGCTGCTCGCCGTAGGGCAAGCGCACCGCCACGAATGTGGCCGGTGTCCCGTGGCCGCGGACGCGCTCGACGGCAAGCTGCGCGATCCGCGCCGCCACCGTGGAGTCCACCCCGCCGCTGATTCCCAGGACATAACCTGCGCGGCCTGACTGCATCAGGTAGTCGGCGAGGAAGGCAATGCGCCTTTCCAGCTCTTCGGTCGCGTCGAAGTCCGGGGTCACTCCCAGTTCTCCAGCGATGGCATCCCGCAAGCGCAAGGGGGTGTTACCTGAGTTCATTTTTACTTCTCCACGTTGGCGCATCTAAGCAGCAATCAGCGTTCCTGCGTTCAACGCGAGCCCTGCGCCGCGCCCGGCTTGTTCGGGCACGGCACTTGCTCGCCGTTTGATGTTTCATTGTCGGAGGCGCCACGATGGACACGGACTGGTCGACGATGTTTTCGTTTTCGCTCTCGCCGCTAGAGATTTTCATCCGCGGGACGATCGTCTATTGGTTCATCTTCTTGCTGTTGCGGCTTGCCGGCCGGCGCGACGTCGGCTCGCTGGGTGTGGCCGACATGCTGGTCCTGGTCCTGATCGCCGATGCTGCGCAGAACGCGATGGCGGGCGAGTACAAATCCATTCTGGACGGCATGGTCCTGATCTCCACGATCATCGGTTGGACCGTGCTGGTCGACCGGGTAGGCTACTTTTTCAAGCCGCTTGGCCGCCTGCTCGAATCGGACCGCGTATGCCTCGTGCGCGACGGCGTGATCGCCAAGCGCGCGCTGCGCCGTGAATACCTGACGGAAGACGAGCTGATGAGCCAGCTTCGGCTGAAAGGCGTCCTCGAGGTTTCAGAGGTGCGCCGCGCCTACATGGAGCCAGATGGAGATATCAGCGTCATCAAGCGCCGGGCGCACAACCGCTTTCGCCGGACCTAGCGCCGCGCTGCCCGATGCCGGCCCGGCGGGATTCCGGCGCCCAGCCCTGCAGCGCCGTGCCCCGGCCCTTATGGCATCGTGTGCGCGTCCTCGGTCAGCACCTGCATCAGCGCCTCGACGGAGTACGGCTTCTGCATGACCGGGAACCCCAACGCCCGCGGCCCCGCCATCGCATCGCTGTAGCCGCTGGCCAGCACGATCCGAATGCCGGGCCAATTTTCTCGAATCCGGCGGGCGAGTTCCATCCCGTTCATGCCGGGAAGCACCAGATCCAGGATCGCCAGGTCGAAGCCGCCGTCGCGCTGTTCCAGTTCGTGCAGGGCTTTTTCGGCATCGACCGTCCACGTCAGGTCCTGGCCCAGTTCCGCCAGCCACGCCGACACCACCTCGCCGACCATGCGGTTGTCTTCCACCAGCAGCACCTGGCGGCGCACCGGCACGTTGAGGATGACGCCGGCGGCAGGCGTCTCGACCACCTCGCCGGGTGACGTGACGGCCGGCAGGTAGAGCGTGAACGTGGTTCCCTTGCCAACCGTGCTGTCCACCGTCACATCGCCGCCGGACTGCTGCACGAAGCCCTGCACCTGGCTCAGACCCAAACCAGAGTTCTCATGCTGGCCTTTGGTGGTGAAAAAAGGCTCGAACACGTGCGCCAGCACGCCGGGCGCGATTCCCGCGCCGGTGTCCTGCACGGACAGGGCCACGTGCGGGCCATTGAGTTTGGTATGGCCTTCCAGTTCCGACGCGTCCGGCACAACCTTAGCCAATATCTTGAGTTGGCCGCCGGCCGGCATGGCGTCGCGCGCATTGATGATCAGATTGAGCAACGCGGATTCAAGTTGCCCCGGGTCGGCGAAGATCGTGCAGTCGCCCGGCCCGAACTCGTAGCTGATCGCCACGTGCGATCCGACCGAGGTCTCGAAGAGCTCGCGCATCGAAGCCAGGCTGTCACGCACGTCAAACGCGTGCGGCTGCAGCGGCTGCCGCTTTGCGTAGGCCAGCAACTGCCGGGTCAGCTGGGCGGCCTTTTCGGTGGTGTCGATGATGATGCCCACGTAGCGCATCAGCGAGGGGGGCAGTTCCGGATAGCGCTTGATGAACTCCGCGGAAAAGCGGATCGCGGTCAGGAAGTTGTTGAAATCGTGCGCGACGCCGCCGGTCAGGCGGCCGATGGCTTCCATGCGCTGAGCGTGATGCATGGAATCGCGGGCTTCCTGCAGTTGCTCGTGCCGCTCCTTCTGCTCGGTGATGTCGCGGGTGATCTTGGCGTAACCGACGAGGACGCCCCGGTCGTCATGGACCGGATCGATGACCACGCTGCACCAGAAGGTACTGCCGTCCTTGCGGACGCGCCAGCCCTCGGCCTCAAAGCGCCCTTCACGCCGCGCCGTCTCCAACGCACGCTCCGGCACGCCGGCATTTCGGTCTTCAGGTGTGTAAAAAACGGAGAAATGCTGCCCGATGATCTCGTCCGCACCATAGCCCTTGAATCGTTCCGCGCCGGGATTCCAGCTGCTTACGCGGCCGTTGGCGTCCAGAAGGTAGATGGCGTAATCCCGCACTGCGCCTACCAGAAGGCGATAGCGGTCCTCGGACGGAAAATCCGGTAAAGAAGTCATGCAATGTCCCCACCTGCGTATCTATTCATGCTCAGCCCCGTCAGCAAACGGCGTGCCGTCCTCCGGATTCTGCTACAGCGATCGCCCGATGGGCACGGATTTTGCTGTAACAGGAGTCAGTAGGCGGCCCATCCCTGGCGCCGTCCGGGCATAGAGGGCCTCAGCAATGCAAACCATTCGTAAAGCAGTATTCCCCGTCGCGGGCCTCGGCACCCGCTTTCTACCCGCCACCAAGGCCATGCCCAAGGAAATGCTACCCATCGTCGATCGGCCGCTGATCCAGTATGCCGTTGAGGAGGCGGTCGCAGCAGGCATCACAGAACTCATCTTCGTGACCGGCCGCAACAAACGGGCGATCGAAGATCATTTCGACCGCGTACCCGAACTGGAATACGACCTGGAGGCGAAAAACAAGAATGCCTTGCTGGAGACCGTTCGTAACGTCATCCCGGACAGCGTCAAATGCGTGTACACCCGCCAGCCGGCAGCCCTGGGGCTGGGCCATGCGGTGCTCTGCGCGGCGCCCATTGTAGGCAACGAACCGTTCGCCGTGCTGCTGGCGGACGACATGATAGACGCGGACGCCCCCGTGATCGGCGAAATGATGAAGGTCGCCCGGGAATTCGAGGGCAGCGTCCTGGCGATCCAGCAGGTGCCAAAAACCAACACGCACCAGTACGGGATCGTGTCCGGCAGCCGCAAGGCGCACAGCGTCATGAGCCTGACCGGCATCGTGGAAAAGCCCAAGCCCGAGGACGCGCCGACCGACCTGGCGGTGGTCGGACGCTACATCCTGGAACCCCAGATCTTCGCGCTGCTGGAAGCCACCCAGGCGGGCGTCGGGGGCGAAATCCAGCTGACGGACGGCATTGCAGCCCTCCTCAAATCGCGCAAGGTCTTCGGCTTCGAATACGAAGGCGTCCGCTATGACTGCGGCAGCAAGGAAGGCTTTTACCGCGCCACGATGGAAATCGGGCGCAAGTACCACAACCTGGCCTGAGAAAGGAGTCTTTCCATGACCGATTCGCAACCCGCC
>NZ_JAKRML010000026.1:0-92108 GCF_022346505.1 Achromobacter sp. ACRQX | reverse complement strand
GCTTCGGGGGAGGCGCCTGCGGCGGCGACGGCTGCGGCCGGGACGGGTTGGCCGCTGCGCGGGTCGACGACGGGCGTCTGGGCGGGCGTCGTGGCCAGGGTGCCGCTGTCGCGGCCGGTGGCGTCGAGCGCCATCATGGACGGTTGGCCTTCGATGGAGACGGCTTGCAGGCCGCGTGCGGTGGCGGGCACTTCGGCGGACCAGGACATGCGCGCGAAGTTGTTGACGGGCACGCTGTAGTTGTCGCGGCCGCTTTTCAGTTTGGCGAGGCTGCGGACGATCTGGCCGTCGGGGCTGCGCCACTGCAGGACGAGTTCGGGCGGGGCCTGCCAGTCGACGCGCGAGCCGCCTTCGTTGAAGAAGACGGCTTCGATGGTGACGGTTTCGCCGGGCGCCGCGGAGGGGCGGTCCAGCCGGTATGACACGCCTGCCGCGGCGGAGCCGGCCGCGCTCAGGGCCAGGATGGCGGCAAGGAGGCGGGGGGTGGGAGAGCGGTGAAAGGGACGGCGGGAGGTCATTGAGGATGTATCTGATTTTTGTGATCAGGCAATGTAGCACCGACTCTGGCAACAGTTTGTAAATCAGACTAATCGTATGTGTGGGCTGTAAAAAATGCGAAAAGCCCCGCGCGTTGTCGACAATGCGCGGGGCTTTTTGAGCCGGTTGTGGTGCGGGAATCGAGGTCGAGCAGGCCGGGCCTTGCGGCTCGATGCGATGCCACGCGCGAGCTTGCTGCAAGCGCCGCGCGTGGCCGGCATCGGCGTTACTCCCCGAACTTGATTCCCTGCGCCAGCGGCAGATTACGCGAGTAGTTGATGGTGTTGGTCGCGCGCCGCATGTAGTTGCGCCACGAATCCGAACCCGACTCGCGCCCGCCGCCGGTTTCCTTTTCGCCGCCAAACGCGCCGCCGATTTCGGCGCCGGAGGTGCCGATGTTGACGTTGGCGATGCCGCAGTCGGAGCCGGCGGCGGACAGGAAGGTTTCGGCTTCGCGCAGGTCGTTGGTGAAGATGGCGGACGACAGGCCTTGCGGCACGCCGTTCTGCATGGCGAGGGCGTCGCCGAAGTCCTTGTAGCGCATGACGTAGAGGATGGGCGCGAAGGTTTCGTGGCAGACGACGTCGGTCTGGCCGGGCATTTCGGCGATGGCGGGGCGCACGTACCAGGCGTCGGGGTATTGGTCGGCCAGGACGCGTTCGCCGCCGGTGACCTTGCCGCCCTGTTCGCGGGCGGCGGTCAGCGCGGCCTGCATGGCGTCGAAGGAGGCGCGGTCGATCAGGGGGCCGACGAGGTTGCCGCTGTCGAGCGGGTTGCCGATGGGGGCACTGGCGTAGGCCTTGTGCAGGCGCTGGACCAGTTCGTCGGCGACGCTTTCGTGGACGATCAGGCGGCGGGTGGTGGTGCAGCGCTGGCCGGCGGTGCCGATGGCGCCGAAGACGATGCCGCGGGCGGCCATGTCGAGGTCGGCGGTGGGGCCGACGATGATGGCGTTGTTGCCGCCCAGTTCAAGCAGGACGCGGCCGAAGCGTTGCGCGACGCGCGGACCGACCTGGCGGCCCATGCGGGTGGAGCCGGTGGCGGACACCAGTGCGACGGTGTGCGAGTCGACCAGGGCTTCGCCGACCTCGCGGCCGCCGATTAGCACTTCGGACAGGCCGGCGGGCGCGTCGCCAAAGCGCTGGACGGCCTGCGCGAAGAGCGCCTGGCAGGCCAGGGCGGTGAGCGGGGTCTTTTCCGAAGGCTTCCAGACGACGGCGTTGCCGCAGACCAGCGCCAGCGCGGCGTTCCAGGCCCACACAGCGACGGGGAAGTTGAAGGCGCTGATGACGCCGACGACGCCCAGCGGATGCCACGTTTCCATCATGCGGTGGCCGGGGCGCTCGGAGGCGATGGTCAAACCGTAGAGCTGGCGCGACAGGCCGACAGCGAAGTCGCAGATGTCGATCATTTCCTGCACTTCGCCTTCGCCTTCGGCGACGATCTTGCCGGCTTCCAGGCTGACGAGGCGGCCGAGTTCCTGCTTGTGCTGGCGCAGGGTTTCGCCGAACAGGCGGATCAGTTCGCCGCGGCGGGGGGCGGGGACGTCACGCCAAGCCAGGCTGGCTTGCCGCGCGCGGGTGATGGCGGCGTGGGCCTGGGCCACCGTGTGCTCATGCACCTGCGCCAGTTCGGCGCCATCGATCGGGCTGCGGGCGATCAGGGTGCCGCCGGTGAGCGCACTGGAGGTGAGTCCGAGATTGCGCAGGATGTCTTGAGGAATGTCCATGCCGGTTCCTTCGAGGCCTTGCGAAGTCAGCGCCTTCGCTTAAGGGTTATGCCTAAGTGGCGATTCTGGAAAAAAATTTACTATACGAAACTATGACGTGAAATGCGAAATATTTTTGAGGCGCCCTTTGCTGGCCTCCTTGAAACGCTAGTGCGTGCGGCAGATCCTCAGTCAGCCCCGTGCGCACTGCACCTGAAGGTGAATTCGTGGCGGAACCGTTGCTCGTTGTTCAGGCAGTCAAGAAGACCTATCAGCGCGACGGGCATCCCCCGCATCTGGCGCTGGACGGCATCGATTGCCAGCTCGAACGCGGCGAGGTGATGGTCGTGGTCGGTCCGTCCGGCTCGGGCAAGAGCACCTTGCTGCGCACCCTGAACGGGCTGGAAAGCATCGACAGCGGCACGATCCGCGTCAATGGCGTGTCGCTGACGGATCCGGCCACCGACGTCAACCGCTGGCGCACCGACGTCGGCATGGTGTTCCAGCACTTCAACCTGTTCCAGCACCGTACTGCGCTCGACAACGTGGCGCTACCCCAGCGGGTGGTGCGCGGGCGCAGCCGCGCCGATGCCGAACGCTACGCCCGCGACCTCCTGGGCCGCGTCGGCATGGCGGAATTCGGCGATCGCTACCCCAGTCAGTTGTCCGGCGGCCAGCAGCAGCGCGTGGCGATCGCGCGCGCGCTGGCGATGGATCCGCAGCTGATGCTGTTCGACGAGGCCACGTCGGCGCTCGATCCTGAAACGGTGGGCGGCATTCTTGAATTGATGCGCGCCCTGGCGCGCGACGGCATGACGATGGCGGTGGTGACGCACGAAATGGGCTTCGCCCGCGACGTGGGCGACCGCGCGCTCTTCATGGACGCGGGCCGCATCGTGGAGATGGGTACGCCCGACGAAGTGTTCGGCCACCCCAAAGAGGCGCGCACCCGCGCCTTCCTGGAAAAGATTCTGTAGTCCCGCCGGTCCGGCTTATCCGGGCGCTGCCGGCGCGATGTGCCTTGCCCGGAACGATATGGGTCCAATCACCAAAGGGGTTAGCAATGTTGAAAATCAAACAATGGCTGGGCGTGGCCAGCGTCGCCCTGGCGGCCGCCACCGTGGCCCTGCCGGCACAGGCGGACGAACTTTCCGACATCATCAAGCGTGGTGAATTGCGCGTGGCGGTGCAGACCTCCGGGCCGCTGATGAGCTTCATGGACAAGACGGGCAAGCGCACGGGGCTGGCCGTGGAAGTCGCCAAGCGCATGGCCGACGACCTGGGCGTGAAGCTGGTGCTGCAGGATTATGAATGGAAGGGCCTCTTGCCCGCGCTGCTGTCGGGCAAGGCCGACATGGTGGCCGCGGACATGACGCCCACGCCGCAGCGCGCCGCGCAGGTGCTGTTCTCGCTGCCCATGTTCTACGCCGACACCGTCGCCGTGGTGCCCAAGGATTCCCCGTACAAGAACTACGCCGAGCTGAACAAGTCGGGCGTTACCGTCGGCGCGCTGGGCGCCAGCACCTACGCCGAAGTCGGCAAGAAGATGCTGCCCACGGCCACGCTCAAGGAGTTCTCGGGCGGCAGCGCGCCGGTTGGCCAGGCGCTGTCCAGCGGCCGGCTGGATGCCGGCATCATGTCGCTGTCCACAGCCAACCAGTTTCTCGTCGACTTCGGCAACCTGCGCGTGCTGGAGGGCGTGATGGTGCGCGAGCCCCTGGCGTTTGCTGTCGGCCCCAACGCGTTCCGCCTGAAGTTCTGGCTGGACAACTGGCAAACGCTGAAGACCGCTGACAACTCGCTGCCGGAACTGGTCCAGTACTGGTATTCCACCGATTGGAAGAAAGACCACTGATCGGAGACGGGACCGCCCATGGACTGGCTGATCGATTTCTATAACTGGCGCATCGTCAGCCAGTACACGGGCCAATTTGCCGAAGGCCTGGCCAACACCCTGATCGCGGCGGGCGCAAGCCTGGTGCTGTCGGTGCTGGCCGGGGTTCCGCTCGCGCTTGCCCATATGTCGTCCCGCGGCGCGGTGTGGCGCCCGGTGGCGGCGTATGTGCAATTCGTGCGCTCCACGCCACTGCTCGTGCAGATCTACCTGGTCTATTACGCGGTGCCTTATCTTGTGCCGGGCGCCAAGGGCTGGAGCGAGATGGTGCTGGGCATCCTCGCCATGACCCTGCACCACGCGGCCTACATGAGCGAAATCATCCGCGTCGGCATCGAGTCCGTGCCGCGCGGCCAGATCGAAGGCGCCAAGGCCTGCGGCATGAACTACCACCAGCGTCTGCGCTACGTGGTGCTGCCGCAGGCCTTTGCCAATACGCTGCCGCCGCTGCTGGGCCAGACCGCCGTACTCATCAAGGACACGTCGCTGCTGTCGTTGATCACGGTCTTTGAACTGGTTGCCGCGGGCGTGCAGATGAACAGCGAACGCATCGTGCCCAACGAAGCCTTCCTGACCATCGCGGCAGGCTATCTGCTGATCTACTGCGTCATGCTGTTGCTGTCCAAGGGCGTCAGCCTGTGGCTGGCCGGCCCGGCCTGGAACGCGAGGTAATCATGCTGGACTCCTATCTTTCCACCGCCGGCGTCGTGCTGCCTTTTCTGCTCAAGGGCTTCTGGGAGACGCTGAAGATCTCGTTTGTAGCCATCATTGCCGGCTCGCTGCTGGGTTTTGTGATCGGCGTGATCCGCAGCTACCGCATCCGCGGCGTGCATCAGATCCTGGGGCTGTACATCCACATCCTGCGTGGCACGCCGTTTCTGGTGCAGCTCTACATCGTCTACTTCGTGCTGCCCAGTTCGGGTATCGAGCTGCTGCACTGGGATTCCGGCACGGCGGCCTTTGTGGCGCTGTCGGTGTACACGTCCTGCTACGTGGCGGAAATTGTCATGGGCGCCATCCAGGCCGTGCCGCGCGGCCAGACCGAAGGCGCAATGACGTTGGGCCTGCGCCCTTTGCAGATTCTGTGGCTGGTGATCCTGCCGCAGGCCATGCGCCTGATCGTGCAGCCCATGAGCGGCGTCTACGTCATGCTGATCAAAAGCACCGCCATCCTCTCGGTGGTCGGCATCACCGAACTGACCCGCCAGGGTGAAGTCTTCATCATCACCTTCCCGGCCAAATCGCTGTTCATCTACGGCATGATCGCCGCCATCTACTTCATCTACTGCTACCCGCTCCTGCGCCTGGCCAACTGGCTGGAAAAGCGCCTGACCGGGGGCCTGCAAGGCGCGGGCCTGCACTGAGCCGACACCATGGTCTCCGAGTACATCGACACTTACTACAAGCGCACGATCGCCGACGGCGACACCTACTATCCGCCGCTGGCGGGCGCGGCCAGCGCCGACGTCTGCGTGATCGGCGCGGGGCTGGCGGGCCTGTCCACGGCGCTCGAACTGGCCCGGCGCGGCCGCAACGTGACCCTGCTGGAAGCGCGGCGGATCGCCTGGGGCGCCTCGGGCCGCAACGGCGGCTCGGTGTCGCCAGCGTTTTCCGCGGGCGCCGACGCCATCCGCAAGCACGTCGACGAAGACCACTACCGCCAGCTTTACCGCCTGTCGATGGAAGGCGTCGAGATCATCCGCGACAACATCCGCGACCTGCGCATCGCCGACGCCCACAAGGTCGACGGACGGCTGCGCGTCGTGCGCTACGAAGCCACCGACGCGTTGCGCCAGTGGTGCGACAGCCAGCAGCGCGACTTCGGGCGCGACGTGCGGCTGCTCTCGCGCAGCCAGGTTCGCGAACGGCTGGTGTCCGACGTCTACCACCAGGGCATCGAAGACCCCTCGTCCTTTCACTTCCATCCGCTGAACTACGCGCGCGCGCTGGCCCGCGAGTGCGTGCGGCTAGGCGTGCGCATCCACGAGGATTCGCCCGTCGTGCAGGCCACGCTGGACGGCGCGGTCAAGCACCTGAAGACCGAACAAGGCCAGATCGACGCCGCCACCGTGGTGCTGGCCACCGGCGGCTACACGGGCGACGTCGTGCCGGCCCTGCGCCGCGCAATGCTGCCCATCGCCACCTACATCATGCTGACCGAACCGCTGGGTGACCGCGTGCGCGAAGCCATTCGCAGCAATGCGGCCATCGGCGACGACCGGCGTGCCGGCAACTATTACCGCGTCCTGGATGGCGGCCGCATCGGCTGGGGCAGTAGAATCACCACCCGTGTCGACGACCCGCCCGATCTGGCCGAGTCCCTGCGCCGCGAATTGCTCAGCGTCTACCCCCAATTGCAAGGGGTGCGCGTGGAGGCAGCGTGGTCGGGACGCATGGCTTACGCGCGGCACCTGATGCCGCAGATCGGCCTGCTGGGTCCGAATGTCTGGTATTGCACTGCGTTCGGCGGACACGGCATGAACACCACGTCCGTGGGCGGACGCGTCGTGGCCGAGGGCATTACCGGCGACACGCAGCGCTACAAGCTCTTCGAACCGTTCGGGTTGGCCTGGAACGGCGGAAGCCTGGGCACGGCGGCGGTTCAACTGACTTATTGGTCTTACCAGGCGCGCGATTGGTGGCGTGAGCGTCAATCGCGGGGCTGACTATTGCGGGCTTGAGGATTCGGGCCTGAGGGTTCGGGTCTGAGTATTGCGGGCCTGACTACTGCGGGCATGACAGGGTATACAGATGCAAGGCAACAAACAGAGCGCATTGGCACAACGGCTGCGAGCCTTGCGCCAGGCGCGCGCGTGGACTCTAAAGCAGGCGGCCGAGGCCACCGGCGTGTCCGCGTCCACCCTGTCAAAGATAGAGAACAGCCTGCTGTCCCCCACCTATGACAACCTGATCAAGATTGCCGCGGGCCTGGACCTGGACGTGGCCGAACTCTTCACCGCCTCCGACGCCCACATGGGCACCGGCCGCCGCAGCCTGAGCCGCCAGGGCGAAGGCCGGCAGTACGAAACTCCGTATTACGATCATCGGTTGCTATGCACTGCGCTATCGCACAAGCGCATGATGCCGTTTCATACCCGCGTCAAGGCGCGCGCCTTTGACGAGTTCCAGGACTGGAGCCGGCACGGGGGGGAGGAGTTTGTGTATGTGCTGGAGGGAGAGGTTCAGCTTTATACCGAGTTCTATGAACCGGCCCGGCTGAAGGCGGGGGAGAGCTTCTATATAGATAGCCGGATGGGGCACCGGGTGATCAGCCTCAGTCCGGAGGATGCGATTGTGTTGTGGGTGTCCACGCATACGGATATAGGCGAGGAGTAGGGGCGACCCGCCTGGAGGCGACCCGCTTGCGCGACGCTCGCAGGGGGGCGAGCCGCTTTTTCCGCAACAGGGTAAAATGCGCGGCCCGGACGGGTTCCGGGCGTCACCGCACCGCGCGGCAGTAGCTCAGCTGGATAGAGCACGGGCCTTCTAAGCCTGAGGTCGGGGGTTCGAGCCCCTCCTGCCGCGCCAGAATGGCTAAGAAAATCAAGCCATTGCGTGTCATTGACGTTCGTTAATAAGGCAATCATTAGAATAAAAATGCCTGCGTTAGAGTTTTACTCTGTCGTAGAGGCCTTCTTCACCACCCGCCTGTCGTAGTGTTTGTGAGTCGTCGCCGGGTTCGCATGGGCAGCGCGCCGCGTTGATCGACTTCGCCTACAACTTGGGCGCTGGCAATCTCGCCTCTTCGACGATGCGGCGCAAGTTCCACACGCGACGATGTCGGTAGGGGCACGGAACTGAACCGGTTGGTCAAGGGGCGTCAGAATTGGTATGCCAGTGACATTGTCAGGCCGCGTCAAGCGCAGGGAGGCGAACACATGGGTCTGCCTGCAGCAATGACTAGCTGGAAGGCTTACGCTGCGGCGGCGCTGGCTGGCGCGTTGCTGGCAGGTGCCGCGGCGCGGGCAGATGCCGAATTTGCCAAGTAGCGAGAAGCCAACGCGCTGGCTATAGTCGCCGCTATTGAAGCGGCTCGAATCGAAGTAAGGCAGCGCACCGCTGCTGTAGAGAAAGCTCGTGATGGTGCAAACAAGCTGGCCGATGCCGCGATCGCTGATGCGGCTCGGGTTCGTTGTGAGCGTCGCGGGTTTCTCGAGCGTGCCAACACACTGGTTGCCGCCGCAGCAGGCCGGGATCCCGCCCTTACCAGCGGAAGCTCGCCTGGAGCCGACTCCGTTGATCCGCTCGCTTACATGCTCGACCCGGTTAGTCTCCGAGCTGAAAAATTTGCGGGAATTGCAGACCGTGCCAAATTAGCGGGTATTCCATGCGAATCGATCTATGACTCGCTGAATCTTGGATAGACGCCGCTCACTCGACGTCTGTAGTGGCTTGCGGCGCCGGCACGCGCTTCCGAACCTTTGCATCGGGATGGTATTGCTTCTCGTACGTCCTGGTCAGTGAAAAATTTGTACAGAAAGGAATTGGCTCCGAAGCGCACCAAAGCAGCATCAATCGCCATCGCTTCGTAGTGATTAAACAGGCGGGCGCTGTACCGTCTGGCGCTGTGGCAACAACGGCCTTCAACGCGCCAGCCACGGCCGCTCGTGGTTTCAAGTTTGAAATTCGAAGCTCTGCAATAGCAGCCCTAACGGTCGATATCCACTCTAATGGTTTAGCCAATTCCTGGCTGCTTTTCTAAATTTGACGTGGCTTGAACCGTTGGCTTGACCTAGCACTGTGGCATACCTACACTTCGTCCCGATTCAGCAGTGAGTAAGTGCAAGGCTTCGACGTGGCCCCAATCGGCATCGCTGCTCAAAATTACAAAGGAACGGCGATGAAGGCGAAGTTGGTCATCTGGGACTTGGACGACACCTTGTGGCACGGCACGTTGGCTGAGGGCGACGAGGTCGAGGTGATTGACGAGCGGGTTGAGCTTATTAAGGCCCTTAACGCTTGTGGAGTGGTCAACTCAATTTGCTCGAAGAACGAATTCGCGCGGGCGAAGGCTGTGCTCGAAAAGAAGGGGCTTTGGGATCTGTTTGTGTTTCCCGAGATTGCGTTCGAACCGAAAGGTGCGCTAGTTCAGCGCATTATCAAGGACATGCAACTCAGGGCTCCCGATGTAATTTTCATTGATGACAATCACCTGAATTTGCGCGAGGTTGAGCACGCGAACGAGTCAATTCGCGTTGTGGATGCGACTACTGCCGAGACGAATGAGCTTCTTCGAGCGGTTCTTCAGGCGTACGGGGGGAAGAAAAAATCTCGGGTCGAGGAGTATCGTATTCTCGAGCAAAAGAGAGGAGATGCGAAGAAGCTCGCCCTCAGTTCAAATGAAGAATTTCTGGCGACGTGTGAAATTAAAGTGTGCATCGTTGAGCGCACAGACAACTTGCGGTTCGCCAGGAGAATCGAGGAACTGATCAACCGCACCAACCAGTTGAACTTCCTTAAGTCTCGCGTGCCAGACGGTTCAATGCCGGAATACATCGCCCAAAGTACGCTCCATGACACCTTCAGCGTCTTCGTGTGGGACAAATACGGCTATTACGGTCTGGTGGGCTTTGCTGCAGTTGAACGACGCAAGAAGTTGGTCCACTTCGCATTCTCATGCCGTGTCATGAACATGGGCATTGAATCAGCTCTCGCTTCGCATCTTCAGCGGCACTTCAAGGAGTTAGACCAGTTGCCAGTCGCTGGCAGCCCGACCCCATGGATCAAGTTCCTATCAGTGAATTCAAACGAGTTCAGGGAGGTTTCGGCAGGCCAAGACGAGTCAGGCGAAGCATTACCAGTTCGGATCATGGCGAATTGCCAAAGCGGCTCGATCGCGCATTATCTTGGCCTACCGGGCGTGGACTGGGATAACTGGCCCCGCGTGTTTAGCATTGGCTCCTTGTTCAGCAAAGGGGTTCCAGACGACGGCTTTAAAAAGCTTTCTGTGTACGGGGCGTTCAACGATTACTCTCCGACCTATTGGAAGTCAGCCCCCTCGGTGGCCGATTACAGGCGTGCGGTGGAGTTGTTCGTCGACTCCATACCGGAAGGCGGGGCCGCGATCTCGCTTCTTCCTCCTGAGAATTTCGCTGTGGTTGATTCGGCTCTTTCTCCGGAGACGTTCGCCTCATTTAACAAAATTTGGCGAGATGCCGCAGCAGCGAGTGACCAGCTTGCCGTCCTGGACGTTTACGAGATGGAACCTTTCCCCACATTGATGAAAGACCCGCGGCATTACTCACCTTCCCAACTCTTGTCCGTCTCTCGGCGCCTCAAAGTGCTGGTCAATGAATTTCTGAAGACCGGGCATCTTTCCAAGCCGGATCCCCGTGTTCCCCAAAGTGGTGGCGTGCGCGCGGTTGAGCCGGCTTTGTCTCGAATTGCAGGTAATGCATGGTGTGTGTTTGCGGAGCCGAATAGCCGCCTGACCGACGTTGAGGTTCAAGGAACCATTTACCTTGGATTTGCCTCCAGCGTTCTGTCCGGAGTGATACGCTCATACGTGGAGATTGGGCGCTACTGCACTATCGGCCGCCGCGTGACCCTCGGTGCGGACCCAACCCACTCGGGCGCGTTTTCTGAATCGTCCTTTTTCGACTTTGCCGTTCAATTGAACGTGAACGCTATGGCCAGTGTGGCTCCAAAGCGTCGCGTCGTTGTGGGGCATGATTGCAAGATTGGCGATGGAGCAGTAATTGCTGGCGGGGTCACGCTCGGGAACGGCTCCGTTGTGCTGCCCAACGCATACGTTGATCGTGATGTGTTGCCCTACGAGATTGTGTCCGGCAATGGAGTGTCTGAAGGCTTCAGGTTCGATCCCGACACTATCGATAGTTTGCTCGACCTCTCCTGGTGGAACAAAGACCCCAGCGCCATACGCGCGCTTGCGGGGCAGTCTGTCGTTGAAACTGTTGAGGCTATTTCTCGCTACGACGATCTCTTGGAATTTCCGCCCTCTTACCGGCAAATCAAGAAGTCCTAACTTCTGTGAACGCTTCGGTTCTCCTGGCTTGATGGTAGACGCCTGCCCGCGGAGTTTCGATAGCTATACATCTCGCACAACGGCCCCCAAATTCTTGCCCGTAGTGTGCGATGCGGCTATAAGGGCCTTGCTCGACCGGTTGCTTAATCAAGCTCGGCCACTGCACCCACCGGCCCTGGTAGTAGCGTCGGCCGTCGATCCCTACGAAGCCGAACGCCAGTCTCCAACTGTCAGAACAGAAGGTGAGCAGCTCTGGCTCGAGCGGGTCGGGTATCGGGCCATCGCGCCAAACTTGGCCAGGCCATCCATCGTCATGATGCGCACCTGACGCCGCATGTCCGAACGCGTGATTAAGTACATCCGAACGGTTCCGGTGACTGCTGGCGCGGCGTCATTGTCCCGGCGCTTCTGACCGAGGTAGTGGGTGCGAACGAGGCAGCTAAACATGATTTTGCTGCGATTCATGATGTATGGATATACAGCATGTTGCGGCAGAAACGGGGGCAGCGGTGGGGTTGGCGTTAGAACAGCTGGCTGTAAAGCCGCATATAATCGTGGCCCATAACGGGGATTTGTTCTAACTAAGATTACAAAGACTCGCGTAAAATCAAGGCGTTATGGAGTTTCCTACGGGCCGTCCAAGCCTGAGGTCGGGGGTTCAAGCCCCTCCTGCCGCGCCCCCTAAAGCTTGCCATATGAACCTTGACCGACTGCGCCGGGAATTTCCCCGCTACGACATCTCCACCCTGCCGACTTTGCCTAAAGGTTACCTCGACGCGTCCGAACGCATCGACGCAGCCCCCTCGTTCGTGAACGAGGAGCGCGGCTTGAAGGTGTATGTCGACTACGCCAACTACGCCGACCGCGAATCCGGCAGAAGCCAGCGCTACTGCGTCTCGCGTTGGGACGAAGAAGAGGGCGACTACGAGGATGTGGCGTTGTCGACGAATGATTGGGATGAAGTCGTGCGGTTTCTGACTGCCTGAGTTTTCATTCGGCGACAATCGGTTGCTGCGACCATCATCGTAGTAGTCGACCTCCTTTGGCCCCGATAGGGACACCCCCGTCGGGGCTTTTGCATTTCGAAGTCAGACATCGAGTTGATCGAACTGAAGGCCGAGCGCGGCCGCGACACGCTGCCGTGTGGCTTTGCGCGGGCGCGCATCGTTTGCCTCCATGGCCGCATAGCTGGGTTGGCGTATTTCCAGTCGAGCCGCCATCTCGGTTTGCGTTACGCCCAGGTACTCGCGCCACGCACGGATGATGCTCCAGTCGTTCTCGGTCATCAGAAGCACAACCTCATGCGGAATGCTTCCCTCCGCGGGGATGCGAGCCATCTCAAAGCGCCGCCACGTCGACCATCCCCCCATGCCGAACCACCCCCTTCGCCACATCCCCACCCACCCAATACGCCAGCTCCGCCGGATGCGTGATATCCCACGCCACAAAATCCGCCACCTTGCCCACCTCCAGCGTCCCATGCGTCGCTGACAACCCCAACGCCTGCGCCCCATTCACCGTCACCCCCGCTAGCGCCTCTTCCGGCGTCATCCTGAACAACGTACACGCCATGCTCAGCATCAATCGCAACGACAGCACCGGCGACGTCCCGGGATTCAGATCCGTCGAAATCGCGATCGGCACGCCGTGCTGGCGCAGCAGGTCCACCGGCGGCAGTTGCGTTTCGCGCAGCGCATAGAACGCGCCTGGTAACAGCACCGCTACCGTCCCCGCCTTGGCCATTGCCAGCACGTCGGACTCGGTCAGGTATTCCAGATGGTCGGCAGACAGCGCCCCATAGCGCGCCGCCAGACTCGCTCCGTGCAGTGACGACAGCTGCTCCGCATGCAGTTTCACGGGCAGGTTCAGCCGGACCGCCGCCTGAAACACCCGTTCGACCTGCTCCGGCGTAAAAGCAAGGTGTTCGCAAAAAGCGTCCACGGCATCGACCAAGCCTTCCGCCGCCAGCGCCGGCAGCATGCGCAGCGCGACTTCGTCGATGTACTCGTCCGGATGCCCTGTGAACTCCGGCGGCAGCGCGTGCGCGGCCAGGCAGGTTGCCCGCACGGTCAGCGGCAGCGTCTGACCCAGGCGCCTTGCCACGCGCAGCATCTTGCGTTCATTTTCTAAATCAAGTCCGTATCCCGACTTGATCTCCAACGTCGTGACGCCATCACGCAGCAAATGCAGCGCACGGCGATGGGCGCTGGCGAACAGTTCGTCTTCGGTTGCCGCGCGTGTGGCGCGTACGGTGCTGGCGATGCCGCCGCCTTGGGCCGCGATGGTGGCGTAGTCGACCCCTTGCAGACGCTGTTCGAATTCCCTGCTGCGGTCGCCGCCGAATACCAGGTGGGTGTGGCAATCGACGAGGCCGGGTGTGACCCACGCGCCGCCCAGGTCATGGACGTGCGCGGCGTCCACGGCGGGCAGTTCGGAATCCGGGCCGATCCATTCGATGCGGTCGGCGCGGGTCACGATGGCCGCGTTGTCGATTACGGAATAGGTGCCGCCGGCCATCGTGGCGGCGTGGCAATGTCGCCAGACCTGTCTCATGCGTTTCTCCTTGGTGCAGGCGCCGGCGCAAACACATGCGCCGGCGCCGCGTCGTTCAATCCGAACCCTGGGGCGCGGGCACCGGCTGCCGTTCCGTCGGGCGCTTGGGATATACCCAGAAGCGATAGGCCAGGCAAAGCAGCGCGATCCAGACAGCGCCCACGCCGAGCGCCGCCTGTGTGCTTGGGAAGTAGCCCAGGACTGCGATCACGAAGACCATGAAGGCAATGGCCATCAACGGGGCAGCGGGCCAGAGCGGGACGGGGAACTTCAACTGCGAGATTTCCTCCGGGCTCATCTTGCGGCGCATCGCCACTTGCGACAGCAGGATCATCAGCCACACCCACACCGTGGCGAACGTGGCGATGGAGGCGATCAGCAGGAAAACATCCTCCGGGATCAGATAATTCAGCAATACGCCCAAGAGCAGCGCCACCGTCATTACCACTACCGTCATCCACGGCACACCATTGGAAGATACCGAGGCAAAGCCGCGCGGCGCCTGGCCTTGTTGGGCCATGCCGAACAACATGCGGCCCGCGCCGAAGATGTCGCTGTTGATGGCGGATACGGCCGCCGAAATCACGACAATGTTCAGGATGGTGGCGGCGGAACTGATGCCGAGGCTGTCGAAGATCTGCACGAAGGGACTGCCTTGGCTGCCGATCTGCGTCCACGGGAAGATCGACATCAGCACGAACAGCGTCAGCACGTAGAAGAGCAGGATGCGCATGGGCACCGCGTTGATGGCGCGGGGAAGGGTGCGGCCGGGGTCCTTGGCTTCGCCGGCGGTGATGCCGATGATCTCGATGCCGCCGAAGGCGAACACCACCACGGCCAGCGATGCAATCAGGCCGCCCACGCCGTTGGGCATGAAGCCGCCGTGCTCCCACAGGTTGTGCACGCCGGTTGCAACGCTGTCCGCGCCCATCCCCATGCCGAACAGCATGATGCCCAGGCCGCCGGCGATCATCGCGAGGATGGCGCCTACCTTCAGCAGCGACAACCAGAACTCCAGTTCGCCGAATACCTTCACGGAAAGCAGGTTGATGGCGCCGATGAAGAAGACGATGGACAAGACCCAGATCCATCGGGGCACGTCGGGATACCAGAACCCCATGTAGAGGCCGAACGCGGTGATATCGGCCAGACAGACAATGATCATCTCGAACGCATAGGTCCAGCCGGTCAGGAAGCCAGCCAGCGGCCCCAGGTATTGCGTGGCGTAGTGGCCGAACGATCCGGACACCGGGTTGCGCACCGCCATCTCACCCAGGGCGCGCATGACCATATAGACGGCGGCGCCGGCCACCAGGTAGGCAAGCAGCACCGAGGGGCCGGCCGCCTGGATCGCCTTGGCCGACCCATAGAAAAGGCCCGTGCCGATGGCCGAGCCCAATGCCATGAAGCGGATGTGGCGGGCGTTCAGCCCGCGTTTGAGTGTCTGCGCTTCTGCCGGTGTGTCTGACTGCGAGGATGCTTGCATTGTTGTCTCTCTCGGTTCCTTGGTCGGTCTCGCGTGTAACGCCGCGCAGGCGCCTTCTGATGGGCCCGTACGCGCGGCGAGGCAATGACGGCCGGATGCTTCCGGCCGGGGTGGCATCAGAGGCTGGGCAGCAGACCGGCTGGCATCAGGCCGTTCATGACTTGCGCGGCGATCAGGCCGCTGGCCGCTGCGATGTCGGGCGCGAAGAAGCGGTCTTCTTCGTAGTGGGGCACTTTCTCGCGCAGCGCGCGGCGCGCGGCTTCAAGCTGCGGCGAGGTCTTGAGCCCTTCGCGGAAGTCCAGGCCCTGGCACGCGCCCAGCCATTCGATGGCCAGGATGTCGCGCACGTTGTCGGCCATGGCCCACAGCCGCTTGCCTGCGTTGGGCGCCATCGACACATGGTCTTCCTGGTTGGCCGACGTGGGCATGCTGTCCACGCTGGCCGGATGGGCCAGTGCCTTGTTGTCGCTTGCCAGTGCCGCCGCTGTCACCTGGGCGATCATGAACCCCGAGTTGACGCCGCCCTTGCGCACCAGGAATGGCGGCAACTGCGACATGTGCTTGTCCATCATCAGCGCGATGCGCCGTTCCGCCAGGGCACCGATTTCGGCGAGCGCCAGCGCCAGGTTGTCGGCGACCAGCGCCACGGGTTCGGCATGGAAGTTGCCGCCGGAGATGACGTCGCCCTGCTCGACGAACACGAGCGGGTTGTCGGACACGGCGTTCGATTCGATTTCCAGTATCTGCGCCGCGTGGCGGATCTGCGTGAGGCAGGCGCCCATCACCTGGGGCTGGCAGCGCAGCGAGTAGGGATCTTGCACCTTTCCGCAATCGGCGTGGGAGTGGCCGACTTCGCTGTCGTCGCCCAAGAGGCCGCGGTAGACGGCGGCCACGTCGATCTGTCCAAGCTGCCCGCGCGCGGCGTGGATGCGGGCGTCGAAGGGGGCGCGCGAGCCCAGCATGGCCTCGACGCTCAGGCTGCCGCACACCAGACCTGCCGCCATCATGTCTTCGGCTTCGAACAGGCCGCGCAGCGCGAACGCGGTGGACACCTGCGTGCCGTTCAAGAGGGCCAGCCCTTCCTTGGCGGCCAGCGTGAGCGGCGCGAGGCCCGCGCGCGCCAGCGCCTCACGCGCGGGCAGCCATTCGCCTTGGTAGCGTGCCTGGCTTTCGCCCAGCAGGACCATCGACATGTGTGCGAGCGGGGCCAGGTCGCCCGAGGCGCCCACAGAACCCTTGAGCGGAATGTGCGGGTACACGCCCGCGTTGACCAGCGCGATCAGGTTGTCGATGACATGGCGGCGCACGCCGGAATAACCGCGAGCCAGACTGTTGATTTTGAGTACCATGATGAGCCGCACCATGGCGTCGTCCAGCGCCTCGCCCACGCCGGCTGCGTGCGAGCGGACCAGCGAAGTCTGCAACGCCTGCAAGTCTTCGCGCGCGATCTTGGTCGAAGCCAACAGACCAAAGCCCGTATTGATGCCGTAGACGGTGCGGCCTTCGGCGATGATGCGTTCAACCGTGGCCACGCTGGCGTCGATGGCCTGCGCGGCGTCGGGATCCAGCGTCAGGCTAACGGGCTGCTGATAGGCGCGCCGCAGGTCGGCCAGCGTCAAGTGGCCCGGTTTCACATGCAATTCCATTCCTCTTTCTCCTACGCCGGCGGTCCGGCTGCTTGCTATCGTTGTCATGCGGTCTGTTGCGCGGGCCAGTCCATCGCGAGGCTGCGCCGCGCGGATGTCAGCGCTTGCCGGTCACCATGGGCAGGTTCAAGCCCTGTTCGTGTGCGCAGTCGATGGCGATCTGGTAACCGGCGTCCGCGTGTCGCATCACACCCGTGGCCGGGTCGTTGGTCAGCACGCGGGCAATGCGTTCGGCGGCGGCGTCGGTGCCGTCGCACACAATCACCATGCCGGAATGCTGCGAGAAGCCCATGCCGACGCCGCCGCCGTGGTGCAGCGACACCCACGTTGCGCCGCTGGCGGTGTTCAGCAGGGCATTGAGCAGCGGCCAGTCGGACACGGCATCCGAGCCGTCGCGCATGGATTCGGTTTCGCGGTTGGGGCTGGCGACCGAACCGGAGTCCAGGTGGTCGCGGCCAATGACGATGGGCGCCGACAGTTCGCCGGATCGCACCATTTCGTTGAACGCAAGGCCCAGCCTGGCGCGCTCGCCCAATCCGACCCAGCAGATGCGCGCGGGCAGGCCCTGGAAGCTGATGCGCTCGCGGGCCATGCTGAGCCAATGATGCAGGTGGGCGTCGTCGGGAATCAGTTCCTTGACCTTGGCGTCGGTCTTGTAGATGTCTTGCGGGTCGCCGGACAGCGCAGCCCAACGGAAGGGGCCCACGCCGCGGCAGAAGAGCGGACGGATGTAGGCCGGAACGAAGCCGGGAAAGTCGAACGCGTCGGCGACGCCTTCTTCCTTGGCCATCTGGCGGATGTTGTTGCCGTAGTCGAAGGTGGGGATGCCCTGGCGCTGGAAGGCCAGCATCGCCTGCACGTGTACGGCCATGGATTGCTTGGCGGCCTTGATGACCGCGGCCGGTTCGCGCTGGGCGCGGTCGCGGTATTCCTGCCAGGACCAGCCGGCGGGCAGGTAGCCGTTCAAGGGATCGTGCGCGCTGGTCTGGTCGGTGACCATGTCGGGCTTGACGCCGCGGCGCACGAGTTCGGGCAGGATCTCGGCGGCGTTGCCGCACAGCGCGATGGACACGGCGCGGCCGGCCTGCGTGTGTTTGGCGATGCGGGCCAGCGCGTCGTCCAGGTTGGCTGCCTGTTCGTCCACGTAGCGGGTGCGAAGGCGGAAGTCGATGCGGCTTTGCTGGCATTCGATGTTCAGGGAGCACGCGCCGGCCAAGGTGGCGGCCAGCGGCTGCGCGCCGCCCATGCCGCCCAGGCCGGCGGTCAGCACCCAGCGCCCGGACAGGTTGCCGCCGTAATGCTGGCGGCCGGCTTCGACAAAGGTTTCGTACGTGCCTTGGACGATGCCTTGGCTGCCGATGTAGATCCAGCTGCCCGCGGTCATCTGGCCGTACATGGCCAGGCCCTTGGCGTCCAGTTCGTTGAAGTGTTCCCAGGTGGCCCAGTGCGGGACAAGGTTGGAGTTGGCGATCAGGACACGCGGCGCGTTGGCGTGTGTCTTGAAAACACCTACCGGCTTGCCCGATTGCACGAGCAGGGTTTCGTCGTCGTTCAGGGCCTTGAGCGATTCAACGATCCTGTCGTAGCAATCCCAGTCGCGGGCCGCGCGGCCGATGCCGCCGTAGACGACGAGCTCGTTCGGGTTTTCGGCCACATCGGGGTCGAGGTTGTTCATCAGCATGCGCAAGGGCGCTTCGGTCAGCCAGCTTTTGGTGTTGAGCTGGCTGCCGCGCGGGGCGCGGATGACGGCATCGCGGAATCGGGGGGATGGGTTCAAGTGAAGTCTCCTGGATCGGGTCAAGGCGCGCTGTGATCCAGCGCCAAGGTGAGCAGATCTTAAGACGACTATGGTTGTATATACAATAGCAGATGACTGATTTCGGACTGAGGGATTACCCCAATGAAAAATGCCGAAACCTGTGAGATTTCGGCATGGGAAAAGTCATGCGGGAGGGCGCCGCACGGGCGCGTTGCAGTTCAGTCGGACGCGACTCGTCGCGTCATAGGTACGGCGTGCGGAAAGCGGTGAACGTCACGTTGTGAACTTGCCTTCCAGCCGGTGGCGTGAACCCGGATGGATCAGGCGGGCCAGTGTCACCGCGCGGTCGCCGGACCAGGTGCGCCGGCGGATCAGCAGGCAGGGTTCTTCGCGGTCGATCTGCAACAACTGGCATTCGCGCGGCTTGGCAAGAATGGCTTCGACCACGTGCTCGCCGGCGCTCAGCGGCGCCACGCGCGTCAGGTATTCGTACGGCGTACTTTGCGTGAAGTCCTGCTGCAGGTAGTCGGGCGCAAGGCGGACATTGACGTAGCGGTCTTCAAGCTGGATGGGTACGTCGTCTTCGTAATGGACGATCAATGAATGAAACACCGGTTGGCCTGCGCGGATGTCCAACGCCTGCGCTTGCTCGGCGCCGGCCGGTTCTTCGGCCAGCCGCACGACGCGGCTGTGGTGGCGGTGGTTGCGCGCCGCGATTTCGTCGGCAATGTTGTTCACGGCGAACAGCGCCGAGCGCGCCTTGGGCTGCGCCACGAACGTGCCGACGCCTTGCATCCGCACCAGCAGGCCTTCGGCGGTCAGTTCGCGCAGCGCGCGGTTGATCGTCATGCGGCTGAATCCCAGTTCATCGACCAGCTCGGCTTCGGATGGCACGCGGTAATGGGCAGGCCAGGCGCCGCTGCGGATCTGCTGCGCGATCATCTGCTTGACCTGCGCGTACAGCGGGGCGGGCAGGGCGTTGGCCGGGACGGGCAATCGGGGGGGAGAAGCGGCCACGGGAGGGATCCTGGAAGTGCGATACGTAAGCAAGGAAAGATGCGGTTCCTAGTATAGACAGGTACACATCACTTGCGAACGGCGGCGCCCCTATCCCGTCATCACGCCATTCTTCACCGCCAGAATGTGCGCCATCACGCTCACCGCGATTTCGGCCGGCGTCTTGCTTCCGATGTGCAGACCGACTGGCGAGTGCAGCCGCTGCATGGATGCTTCGGTTTCGTCCAGATGTTCGATGAACCGTTGCCGGCGGCTGGCGGCGTTACGGCGCGAGCCGATGGCGCCGACGTAGAAGGCAGGACTGTGCAGCGCTTCCAGCAGCGCCATGTCGTCAAGTTTGGGGTCATGGCTGAGCGCCACGATGCACGTGCGGGAATCCGGGTTCAGCGCGCGTACGGCGTCGTCGGGCATTTCGGTGGTGAATGCCACGCCGTCGACGGACCAGGTGCCCAGATGCTCGATGCGCGGATCGCACACGGTGACCGCAAAATCATTGAACAGCGCCATGGTGGCGACGTACTCGGCCAGCGACCCTGCGCCGATCAGCAACAGCCTGTACTGCGGGCCCAGCGTGCTGGACAGGGTGACGCCATCGAAATGCAGGGCCTCCGGCGCCGAGGCGTCGCTCAGCGTGACCGCGCCGCTGGCGCAATCGACCGTCCGCTGTACGAGCTGGCCGGTCTCGAGCCGGCGGACCAGTTCATTCAGTATTTCGCCGTCCGGTGCAAATTCCAGAAGCAGTTCAAGCGTCCCGCCGCAGGGCAGTCCGAACCGGTGCGCCTCGTCCGCCGTGACGCCGTAGCGGACGAGTTCGGGCGCCGATCGTGGAATGCTTCCGTCGCCGTAAGCCCGCGTGTAGCGGTGGATCAGGTCGTCCTCGATGCAGCCGCCGGACACCGAGCCGATGCAACGGCCGTCCTCGCGCAGCACCATCATGGACCCCACGGGCCGCGGCGACGAGCCCCATGTCTTGACGACCGTAGCCAGCATCAGGCGATGCCCGGCCTCCTGCCAGTCGCGCGCCGCGCGCAGCACGCGGACATCAACGCTTTCCATGGGCGTGCTTCCTTTGGATCAAAAAGGCGTTCATGGCGGACGGCCCTGATTCAGTCATAGATTGGCTTTCCGCTTATGCCAGCTTGCGGACCGGCAGGGTGCGGATCCGCTTGCCCGTCGCGGCGAAGATCGCGTTGCACAGCGCGGGGGCGACGGGCGGCACTGGCGGTTCGCCCACGCCGCCCGGTGGCAGCGCGTGGTCGTCGTTGACCAGATGCGTGCGGATCACGCGCGGCGAGGCGTTGTGGCGCAGCACCTCGTAGTCGTGGAAGTTGCTTTGCTTGACGCGGCCTTTTTCAAAGGTGATCTCGCTGGTCAGCGCCAGGCTCAGCCCCATAATGGCGCCGCCTTCCATCTGCGCGCGGATGCGTTCAGGGTTGATCTGCGGGCCGCAGTCCATCGCCATGTCCACGGCGACGACGCGGATCTCGCCCTTGTCGTCCACCGCCACCTCGACCACCGTGGCGGTGTAGCTCATGAAGCTGTAGCAGAAGGCCAGCCCAAGCCCATGCCCCTTCGGTAATGTGCGGCCCCAGCCCGCGCCCTTGCACGCGGCGTCGATCACGCCGCGAAGGCGGCCGGTGTCGTAGGGGTAGCGCTCAGGCGATTCGGTGTAGTTCCAGGTGTCGGCCAACGTGCCGGGATCGATCTGGCGCGCGGGGCCAATGAGATCCAGCGCGAATGCCTGAGGATCCTTGCCCGCGCGATGCGCGAGTTCATCGATGAAGCACTGGGCCGCGAAGGCATGCGGAATGTTGGCGACGGACCGGAACCAGCCAATGCGCGCATGGGCTTCGACTTCGGCGGTTTCCACGCGCACATTGGGAATGCGATAGGGCATGTTGATCGCCGACATGGCGGACTCGAACATCTGCTGCCCCTTGGCGCCTTGCGCAAACAACGACGCGATGGTGGGGGAGGCGCTGCGGTGCAGCCAGGATTGGACTTGCCCCTGCGTGTTCATGACGGCTTCCAGGCGCTCGACCGAGACCGTGTGCAGGTAGTCGTGATGGATGTCGTCTTCGCGGGTCCAGACCAGCTTGACCGGCGTGCCTTCGGGCATGGCGCGGGCGACGATGGCCGCTTCGTCCACAAAATCGGGCTTGGACTTGCGGCCGAAACCGCCGCCCAGCAGCAGCACGTTGACCTTGACGTTGGCGGGCTCAAGCTTCAGGCGCGCGGCCACGGCGTCCCGGGCAGCGACCGGATTCTGGATGGACGTCCAGACCTCGGCGCGATCGCCTAGGATTTGCACGGTGGCGACGGGCGGCTCCATCGACGCGTGGGCCAGGTGCGGAACGTAGTACTCCGCGGACACGCGCTCGGCTTCCGGCGCGTTGGTCCAGGCATTCGCGGCGTCGCCTTGATTGCGCATCGTCTTGCCGGGCGCGCGCGCCGCCGCCTGCAGCGTCTGCTGGTAGGCGACGGAGTCATAGGCGCCGTTCGGACCGTCGTCCCATTCAATCTGCAGCGCATCGCGCCCCTGCCGCGCGGCCCAGGTGTTGCGCGCCACAACCGCCACGCCGCCTAGCGGCTGGAAGGCGGGCGCCCCTTGCATGGCGGGGATTTCTACGACCTTCAGCACGCCGGGCACGGCGAGCGCCTTGGCGCTGTCGACGCGGCGCACCCGGCCGCCCACGACGGGCGGGCGCGCAACGACGGCGTAGACCATGCCGGGCAGGCGCATGTCCATGCCGTAGATCGCCTGGCCTTTGCCGATGGCTTCAAGGTCGACCAGGCGCACCTGGTCCTTGCCGATGTAGCGGAATTCGGAGCGGGCCTTGAGTTTGAGGGCGTTGCCCGCGGGCACGGGCTGCTTGGCCGCGTCCGCCGCCAGGTCGCCATACGAAAGACGGCGGCCGCTCGGCACATGCAGCACTTCGTGCTGTTCGGCTTTGACCTCGGCAATGGGCACGGACCACCGCGCCGCCGCGGCCGCTTCGAGCATCTGCCGGGCGGCCGCGCCCACGCGCCGCATCGGCATCAGGAAGTGGCGCATGCTGCGCGAACCGTCGACGTTCTGATTGCCGTAGCGGGATTCGTCGGCGGGGGCCTGCACGACCTTCACGCGTTCCCAGCGTGCTTCCATTTCGTCGGCCACCACCATCGGCAGGCTGGTACGCACCCCGGTGCCCATCTCGGCACGGTGCGCCACGATGGTGACGGCGCCATCGGCAGCAATGCTGACGAAGACGAGCGGATCGTCCACGGTGCCGCCGGGCATGCTGTCGGCGCCGTATGCTTTGGCATCCGGCTCGGCGGCCACCGCCGCCGTGATCCATCCATTTGCGGTGACGGCGAGGGCGAGTACGCCCAGGCTGCCCTGCAGGAAGGCGCGGCGCGAATGCTGAACGGCGACGGTCATTGCTTGCTTCCTTGGGCGAGGCGGGCTGCGGCCTGCTGAATGGCCGCGAGGATCCGCGGGTACGTGCCGCAGCGGCAGATGTTGCCGCTCATGGCGTCCGCGATCTGTTGTTCGGTCGGGTTGGGAGTCGCCTTCAACAGGCTTACCGCCGTCATGATCTGGCCAGCCTGGCAATAGCCGCATTGCGCGACGTTATTGGTAACCCAGGACGCCTGCACCGCCCGGCCGACCGGATCGGCTTCCATGCCTTCGATGGTGGAGAGTTGGCGGCCGGTGGCCACGGAGACGGGCGTAAGACAGGATCGCACGGGCGTGCCGTCGATATGCACCGTACAGGCGCCGCACAAGGCCATGCCGCAGCCGAACTTGGTGCCGGTCATGCCCAGTTCATCGCGCAGGACCCATAGGATCGGCATTTCATCCGGGACGTTGACGTCCTTGGTCTGGCCGTTGATTTGCAATTGCGTCATGAAGGGAGTCCAGGGGGAGGGCACGACAAGCTGCCTTGCCTCGGGTGGCGGGGATCATTGCTTGAGTCCGGAATTTTGCCCAAAAAATCCCGGGTTGGTTCATTAAAGGGACAAATTCGCCAGTGTCCGGGGCCGGTCCTGCCTGCACAGGAGCCGGCCCTTGCCGTCACTTGCCGGCTTGCACCAGCAATTGCCGGTCCAGCGCGTCCGTTGCGCGGCGGGCCGTCTGCGCGTCGACTTGTGACGCCAGCACCTGGGCAAGCTGGCGCAGTTGCAGCGCCGTCAGCCCCACGTTCATGCTGATCCGCATGTGCGATTGCAGTTGCGATTCGACGCCCGTCAGTGCGGCCAGCATGCTGACCGTAGCAATTTCGCGGCTTTGCCAGTCCAGGTTGTCGCGCTCGAAGATGTCGCCAAAGAGGTGCGTGCGCAGGTATTCGTTGGCGACGGGAGCGAAGTCGAACAAGGGACCCTGGACCGGGCCGCCGGATAGCTTGGTCTGATTGGCCGTCCCCGCGGCCAGCAGCGCGTCGCCCTGCGGGATCGGCCGGCCGGGCTCGGCGCCGGGCGCATCCTGGATGCCGCGTTGCTGGCGGGCCTGCCTTACCTTCATCAGTTCGGACAGGGCATTGAGGCTGCGCGGAAAGCCGGCGTAGGCGTACAGCTGCACCAGCACCTCTTTGGCATCGCTGACCGTCAATCCGGCATCCAGACCTTGTTCAAGCGCCGCGTTCAGCCGCGCGATGTCGCCGGTTGCCGCAAACGCGGCAATGGGCACGATCGCCGCCTGGCGGGCGGACAGCGAGTCCGGGGCCTGCGTCGCCGTCCTTGTCTTGTCTGTCACGTTGGAGGCTCCTTGCGCGTGGATGGGCAGGGCGATCGCTGCGGCCAGTCCAACGGCAGCGGCAAGCGCGCGAGTGCAAAATTGGGTCATGCGGGCCTTAGCGCGAGGCATATTGTTCATCGCTGACCTTCTCCATCCAGTTGACGTTCTTGCCATCGACCGACGGCGTGACGGCCAGGTGGGTCATCGCGGTGCCGGGTGCGGCGCCGTGCCAGTGCTTGACGCCGGGCGGGCAGTGGATCACGTCGCCCGAACGGATTTCTTGCACGGGCTTGCCCCATTCCTGGGTCAGTCCAACGCCCGACGTCACCACTAGCCGCTGTCCGGCGGGGTGCGTGTGCCACGCCGATCGCGCCCCGGGCTCGAAGGTCACAAGTGCGCCCGAAGCATTGACGTCCTTGTCCGCCGCCCACACGGGATCGATGCGCGCGCGGCCCGTGAAGTAGTCGTCCGGACCGGCGATGGATGCCTGCGCGCCCGCGCGTGCGATCTGCTGGGCCGCGGGGGAGGCGGTGGGCTGCGGTTCCGCGGCTTGCGCCGCCGCCGTCTGGACGAGCGCGGCGCAGACCGCGATCTTGCTTACGTGTTTTTGCATGCTTTTCTGCCTCTGTTCGTTGGGCGGCGGCACTGTCTGCCGCGCGCCACGTCGGGTTTGGCGGGGCGCCGACCCGCCATCGGCGCCCACCCGTCGCACTGTATGATCCGGCGGATTAGATGAGAAGATCGCAAAATCCGTATTCCCTGGTGCACGGAATTCACCATGCCCAAAGAGAACCTGAACGATCTGCATGCCTTCATGGCCGTGGCGCAGACCCGCAGCTTCACCCGCGCTGCGGCCCAGCTTGGCTTGTCGCGGTCTGCGCTCAGCCACGCCATGCTGGCGCTGGAAGCACGCCTGGGCGTGCGGTTGCTCACCCGGACGACCCGCAGCGTTTCACCTACTGAAGCCGGCGCCCGGCTGCTGAGTGTGCTGAGTCCCCGGCTGAGCGAAATACAGCAGGAGCTGGAGTCGCTGACCGCGATGCGCGACAAGCCCGCGGGCACGGTACGCATCACCGCGCATGACCACGCCATCGTGACGGCGCTATGGCCGCGCCTGTTGCCACTTCTGCGGCAGTACCCGGACGTGCAGATCGAATTCAGCGTGGACTACGCGATGACCGACATCGCCGCGCAACGTTTCGACGCGGGAGTGCGCGTGGGCAACCGCGTGGACAAGGACATGATCGCCGTTCGCATCGCGCCCGACCTGCGCATGGCGGTCGCCGCGTCGCCGGACTATCTGGCCGGCAGATCACTGCCCGCCACACCGCAGGAACTGACGGAGCACTGTTGCGTGAACCTGCGGCTGCCCACGCACGGCGGCCTGTACGCCTGGGATTTTGAAAAGGATGGACGCGCGCTGAGCGTGCGCGTGAACGGGCAGACCGTGTTCAACAATACGTTCCTGATGCTGCAGGCGGCGCTCGATGGCATGGGCCTGGCTTATGTGCCCTATGACCTGGTCAAACCCCACATCGAAGCGGGCCGGCTGGCGCCCGTGCTGGAGGATTGGTGGCCGGTGTTTCCGGGCTATCACCTTTACTACGCAAATCGCCGGCAGCTCTCGCCGGCGTTGGCGCTGGTGATAGAGGCGCTGCGGTATCGGCACGACCCCATGCGGCCCGGCGCCTGATGCGAGGCCGGTTGCGGTGACGCGCCCGCTCCCTACGGCGCGTCCGGCCGGTACAGGACGTCGCGCATGTCGGATGAGGCGCCGAGCCGCCGCGACAATTCATCCGCGCGTTCGAGAATCAGCGCTTCAAACGACGCCGCGTCCACCGTTTTCAGCCGCACCGAGGGGCCGGCGATGGTGAGCGCGCCGACGAAGCGGTCTTCCTGCCCGATGACCGGTACGGACCAGGACGACGTATAGGGATCGCGCGCGCCGCAGGAGAAGATGGGCAGCCGGACCTGATCTCGCCGTTCGCCCTGCGCCCAGATCGCAAATACCTGGCCCGTCGATGACTTGTCGGGGGGCATCACGCTGCCGGCGATGACCTGGCTGTGCAGGCCTTCGTGCGGCTGATGGCGAAAGAGGCACAGACGCTGTCCCGGTTCGCCGCCTTCCACGTAATACGCGGCGCTTTCACCGGTATCCGCCGACAGCCGTTCAAGCACCGGCATGACGACCGCCTCCAGATCGAAGCCGCGTTCGTAGACGCGCGCAAGGAACAACACCCGCGGGCCCAACCCGTAGCGGCCATCGGGCTCGCGCACGACGTAACCGCACCGAGCCAGCGAATTGAGCAATCGAAAGATGGTCGTCTTGTGCAAGGGCAGGCGGTTGGCGAAATCCGCCAAAGACAGGTGCTCCGCACCGGGGCGAAAGCAGTCCATCACACTCAGGGCGCGTTCCACGGCCACCACACCATCATTGCTCATCGATCCTCCAAGAATGTTGAATTTATTGGGCGATTGTACGTGATACAACGTCGTTTCGGAAATTTAAAATGCCATCTGTCAGCTGTTTCGGGAGATCAAGATGGCAAATTCAATGCTCGTGGTGACCGCCCATGTGGGCGATTTCGTCTGGCGCTGTGGGGGCGCGATGGCCTTGCACGCAGCGCGCGGCGTGGATGTGCATCTGGTCTGCCTGAGCTATGGTGAGAACGGGGAGTCGAACTCGGCCTGGACGGGCGATGTCCAGCGCGATGCGGTCAAGGCGCAGCGCCATGCCGAAGCGCAGGCCGCGGCCGACATCCTTGGCGTCAGCAGCCTGGACTTTCACGATCTGGGCGACTATCCGCTGCCCGACTCGCCCGAGTCCGTGCGGCGTATCTCGGACACCATGCGCCGCACGAAACCTTCGGTGGTGCTCACACATCCCGAACACGACCCATCCAATCTCGATCATTGCCGCACGTTCGAAATGGCATTGCGCGGCCGCATGCAGGCGATGGCGCCTGGTCATGGCGCAGACTTCGTGGTGCCACCCCAAGTGCTGTGCTTCGAGCCTCACCAGACCGAGTTGTGCGGCTTCAAACCCAACGTGCTGCTGGACATCACGGACGTGTGGGAGCGCAAGTGGCAAGCCATGCAGGCCATGCCCACGCAGCGCAATCTGTGGGCCTATTACGAGCGCGTGGCATTGCAACGTGGCGCGCAGGCCGGCCGCCGGGGCAAGACCACCGGCACGCGTTACGGCGAGGCCTATCAAAGCATTTTCCCGGCCGTTGTATCGGCTCTCATGGAGTGAGCCGATGCGCACGATTCACGATACCGGCCTGACCAGCACGCTGCTGGCCGACGCCGGCGCGCGCTACCTGCGTGCGGCGATCAAACCCTTGCGAGCCGGTTGGACCCTACGCGGCCGCGCGTTGACCGTCTCGGTCCCAGCGGGCGACAACCTGGCGATCCATGCGGCGCTCGCGCTTGCGCAACCCGGCGATGTGCTGGTGGTGGACGCGCAGGGCTATACCGAGCGCGCGGTGATGGGCGGAATCATGTGTGCGCAGGCCGCGGCAAGCTGCCTCGCCGGCGTGGTGATCGACGGCGCGGTGCGGGACGCGGCAGAACTGCGCCAGGGCTCGCTACCCGTATTCGCGGCCGCGGTGTCGCCGGCAGGGCCTGCCAAGGCCGGCGGCGGCAGCGTCAACCGCCAGATCCAGTGCGGCGGGGTGCGGGTCGAACCCGGCGACTGGATCTTGGGCGATGACGACGGACTGGTCGCGGTCGCGCCCGAGGAATTGGAAACGATGATTGGGGCAGCACTGACCAAGGCCGGTGCCGAGGCCCGTCGAATGGCCGCCATCGCGCGCGGTGAACTACGCCCGGCGTGGCTCGACGAAGCGTTGGCCAAGGCCACGCTGGACATCGGCCTCGCACCGCGCGAGTCCAGATAACACGCATTCAGAACAACAGGAGGAAGACAATGAACTTCAAGCAAAAGCTGGGCGTGATCGCCCTGATGGCTGGCCTTGCGCCCATCGCCTCGGCCCACGCGGATTACCCGGAAAGGCCGATTCGGATGGTTGTGCCGTTCGCAGCGGGCGGTCCGGCCGACATGGTGGGACGCGAGTTCGCCAAGCTGTTCGGCGACAAGCTCGGCCAACCCGTGGTGGTCGTGAACGCGGGCGGCGGGCACGGCGTGCCCGCGCTGAATCAGGTGCTGGGCGCTGAGGCAGACGGCTACACGCTGCTCATGCCTGCGTCGGGCAACATGACGGTGCCGTCCAAAGCCATGCAGGGCAAGAACGTGCTGGAAATCCTGGCGCCCATCAGCCAGCTGACCGAAAGCCCGCATGTGCTGGTGGTGAACGCGCAGATGCCGGTGAACTCGGTGGCTGACCTCGTCGATTACGCCCGCGCGCATCCCGGCAAGGTCAATTTCGGATCGGCGGGCGTGGGCGGCGTGGCGCACCTGGGAATGGAACTCTTCAAAAGCAAGGCCAAGGTGGACGTGGTCCATGTGCCTTACCGTGGCACGTCGCAGGTGCTGACCGACCTGGCAGCGGGCCAGGTGCAGGCGCTGTTCAGCAGCATGCCGTCGCTCAAGCCCATGATCGACAAGGGGGCGGTAAAGGCGCTGGCAATGAGTGCGCCGAGCAAGGGTGCGGACACGGCCAAATTGCCGCTGATTTCCCAGAGCCTGCCGGGGGTGTCGTACACCACCTGGTACGGACTCTTCGCCAAGGCGGGCACGCCGCCCGAGGTGCTTGCCAAGCTGAATGAGGCGGTGGTCGAAACGCTGAAGAATCCCGAGCTGAACCAGAAGTTCGAGTCTCAGGGCGTGGAGTTCGTCTCCAGCACGCCGCAACAGCTTGCCGACACGGTCCGGCGCGACACGGCGCAGTGGACGGCGCTGATCAACGAGGCCGGCATCGAGATCGAGTAGCAATCGCGCCTGTGCAGGCGGGGCAGGGCAGTCGCCATGCCCCGCGTCTGCTGTGCGCGTCTGCACGCGCTTCTTCTACGCGCTTCTGCTACCCGCGTCTGCTACGACTTATCACGCCTTTCCCCGCGCGCGTTTGCTATAAAAGCGGCTATAGCGTTTCTGTAGGGCCGGGAAAATGTCGATATTCACGATCAGCCGCTGCGGCGCGGCGTTGTTTTTTGTCGCGGTGGTGGCGGGGTGCTCGTCCAGCAAGCCGACGGCTGCGGAAAAGGCCAGCATGGCGGCCACCACGCCCGCCCGGTCCAACGATGAGTGCAAGGCCAATCGCAAGAAGTGCCTGCACGAAGGGTCCTACGATGTCGGCGAGCGGGATTACGCAGAAGACGAAGCCAAGCGCCTGAACCTCGCCGAGTCCCAGCGTCTGCGGCGCCTGTTCGGAAAGTAAACTCCGTCATCCTTTCAATCCGCAGAATCGTTGTCCATGACCCGAAAACCGCTCGCCATCATTCAGATGGGCCGCCCGCCCGAAGATCTGCGGCAGGCGCAAGGCGAACAAGCCGACTGGATGCTGGCCGCGCTTGAAGATCCGGACCTGCCGGTGCGGGTCTTCAAGCCCCACGACGACGAACCTCTGCCCACGTGGAATGACGTGTCCGGCGCGGTGCTGACGGGATCGTGGTCCATGGTGACGGATCGCGAGCCCTGGAGCGAGCGCACGGCCGAATGGCTGCGCGGCGCGCATCGCGCGCAGTTGCCGCTATTGGGCATCTGCTACGGCCATCAACTGATGGCGCACGCGCTGGGCGGCGTCGTCGACTTTCATCCGCAGGGCCGCGAGATCGGCCAGCATGCCATCGACTTCTGCGCGGACATTGGCGACGATGCGCTGCTTGGCGCGCTGCCGCGGCGTTTTCTGGCCAATCTGACGCATGAGCAAAGCGTGTTGACGCCGCCGCCGGGCGCCGAAGTGCTGGCCCGTTCGCGGCACGATCCGCATCAGGTCCTGCGATATGGGCCGAACGCGTGGTCGGTGCAATTCCATCCCGAGTTCTCGCCGACGCTGATGTCGGCGTGCCTGTCGCGCCGCGCGCCGGTGTTCGAGGCGGAGGGCCACGACGTGGCGGCGATGGTCGCGGGCCTTGTCCCCACGTACGATGCGCGCCAATTGCTGCGCACGTTTGCGCGCATGCTGTCTTCATAGCACACGCACATGACACGCCTGCCGGCGTGGCCGATGTGCGCGCCGCTGTCGGCGTCGCGCCACAAAAAAGCGATTATTTCCATTTCTTGCTGCGAAATCGCTTGGTGTCCCCAGAACTGACATATTGCGTCCCTAGAATCCGTTCCTGCCATGCGCCGTGTGCATCACTGTGCCGCCTGCAATGCGGGTCTGGCCACATGCGCATGTCTGTTCACATCAATGGGAATCTGTAATGAAAAAGACTCTGTTCGCCACCGCCATCTTTGCCGCGCTGTCCGGCATGGCGCAGGCGGAAACCTCGGTGACGCTGTACGGCTTGATCGATACGGGCGTGGGCTATCAGCGGATCAAGGGCGATGGCTACCATGAATCCAAGGTCGGCATGAGCAACGGCGTTTCCAGCGGTTCGCGCTGGGGCCTGCGCGGTTCGGAAGACCTGGGCGACGGCCTCTCCGCCGTGTTCACGCTGGAAAGCGGCTTCAACTCGGCCAACGGCCAGTCGGGCCAGAGCAGCCGCCTGTTCGGCCGCCAAGCCACCATCGGCCTGAAGAGCTCGTCGTGGGGCTTGCTGGAATTCGGCCGTCAGACCAACATCGCTTCCAAGTACCTGGGCGCGATCGATCCGTTCGGCGCCAGCTACGGCCAAGCCAACATCGGCAACGCGTTCAGCGCCGCCAACACGGTCCGCTACGACAACATGGTCCAGTACTCGACCCCGTCGTTCGGCGGCTTCCAGGCTGGCGTCGGCTACTCGTTCAACATCGCCGACACGACCGCCGCACAGACCGGCTTCCGCACCGCTGACAACACCCGCGCCATCACGGCCGGCGTGCGCTACGTGAACGGTCCGCTGAACGTCGCCCTGACGTACGACCAACTGAACCCGGCCAACCAGCTTGGCAATGACGCCACGCCCAAGGCCTGGAGCATCGGCGCTTCGTACGACTTTGAAGTCGTGAAGCTGGCTGCCGCGTTCGGTCAGACGCGTGACGGCTGGTTCACCGGCCAAAGCATCAACGCCTTCGGCAGCGGCAGCCCCGAGGCCAAGAGCTTCAGCTCGAACGTTGGCGTCGAAGACTTCAAGGCCAATTCGTACATGGTCGGCGTGACCGTTCCGCTTGGCGCCAGCACCATCCTGGCTTCGTGGCAACGTGCCGATCCGGACAGCGATCTGCTGACCGGTGGCGATTCGGCCATGAACGTGTACAGCATCGGCTACACGTACAACCTGTCCAAGCGTACGAACCTGTACGCGCTGGGCTCCTACGCCACGGACTTCGCGTTCATCGACGGCGTGAAGAGCACGGTGGGCATGGTCGGTGTCCGTCATCGCTTCTAAGCGGCAGACGTGATGAGCGGCGCGCGCCAGGCGCGCGCCGCTTGCGCCCTGCACCGCGGTTGCACTGAGCGGATTGGGCGTCTTACCCGGCCACAGACGCGAAAAAAGCGGCCACCTCCCTAGCTCCACTCCCAGTCCGCTCACCCGAACTCCGATCATGGCAATTTGAAGGCCCGCGCAGGCTTGCGCGGGCTTCGTCATTTTTTGAGGCCGGATTGCGTAGCATTTTGGATCACCCTGCCGACCCTCATCGCCCGAGGGCAGGGTGAGTGTCGTTGTAGTATTGAACGCTCAGCCTAATCATCGGATAGCTATGCACACGCACAACGCACGGCTCGCAGAAATGACATTGGCGTTGACGCTGGCCATGGCCGCGGGCGCCTCTGCGCAGGCACAGAATGTTCAGCCGGGGGATGCGGGGGCAGCAGGCGGAGCGCCTGCGGCGGCTTCATCTGCGGCTAAGCCGCCAGCTGCGGCAGCGCCGGCGACGGCATCGACGGCGCCCGCACCTGCACCTGCGGCATCGGCGTCTGCGAAGCCTGCGCCTGCGCCGGCATCTGCCGCGTCAGCAGCGGCAGCGCCCGCCCCAGCATCGCCCGCCCCAACAGCGGCAGCGCCTGCATCGCCGGCTCCGGCCGCGCCAGCCGCAGCCACGCCCGCAGCGGCAGCGCCAGCCCCAGCAGCAGCCACGCCAACACCGGCAGCGCCCGCCCCGGCAGCACCTGCTCCAGCAGCGCCGGCGCCGTCAGCGCCAGCCGCGTCGACACCAGCCTCGCCGACACCGGCTCCTCCGGCCGCGGGATCGCCCGCCGCCGGATCGCCGGCCGCCGGTTCGCCGGCCGCCGGTTCGCCTGCCGCGCAACAAGACCCGAATGGCGCGACGGCGGACGCCGCCGCCGCTCCCCCGCCGCAGCCGCAAACGCTGCAGGTGCTGGACGGCAAGCTCAAGGTCCTCATCCCCGCCGGCTTCACCGAAACCGAATTTCCGTCGGACCCGGCAACGCCCGAGGTCTCCGGCAAGATCTACCTGAATCGCGCCACCATGCAGGCGATCATCGTGATCGATGTGCCGGTCGAACTGGCCGTCGGCGACGACGACGCGTTCACATTGGGCGCGATGGCCGCGGGCTTTCAGTCGCAGCAGAAGGAAGCGGTGCCGACGTTCAAGAAGACGGGAGACGGCGCGTTCAAGGTCGGCACCATCGGCGTTTTTCAAGTGGACGCGACCAGCAAACTGTCGGGCCGCCCGGCCGAGCTGACGGCGCTGTTCGCGGCGTCGGGCAAGAAGGTGGTGACGTTTTCCGCCTACACGCTCATGCAGGAAAAGGCCCGGCATCCCGGGCTGGTCGATGCCTTGAAGCAGGGCATGTCCGTCGCGCAGTAACGCCCTGCATCTGCCCGATGCGGGCGCACGAGCGGCGCAGCAGGGGCCGCCGCTGTGGGTCAGCCGCGGTACGACCGGCGCGGTGCATTGCCGCAATGCGACCGTCGCCGGACGTCCGTTCAGCGAACCAACCTCAGTTCGGTTTCCAAAACACGTAATCGGCCTGGTATTTGACCTGCGCCCGTTGGCCCTTGTTGGCCGCCGAGCAGGGCGTCTGCGGCGCGCCGCCGCCCGCGCGCACGAACCGCTGGATGTAGGTCACGCCGGTCAACAGACCCACGCCCGACGACGGATTGGCCAGGACGAGCTGGTCGTACAGGCGGTCCGGCCCGGCATTGGCGCGCACGGTTTCCATGCCGGTCAGCGTCGACCCGTCGGCCGCCCGCCAGGTTTCAGGCGGACTTTTGTAGGTGCCGGTCTGGCCGGATTGGCCCGCGCCAAGCGTCGCAGCCGCGCCCGCGATGACCCACGCGTAGCGCGCGCCGTCGGTCTGCGTCAGCCGGCATTCATACGTGATGTCGCCTTCCGCCGGCGCCTGCCAGACGATGCGGTTGTCGGCCGGCACCTGCATGATCTGCGGCGCCTTGTCCTGTGCGGCCGCGCCGGTCGCGATGACTGCGAGGCCGGCCGCCAGCAGCAGGCGGGGCAGCTTTTGGCGGGTGTGAGGCGGAATGCGGTTCATCCGTGCTCCTTCTGGCGGGCCGAGCGCGCCCGCGATGCATGGTTTGTCGTGACGGCTTGCCTTGGAACCGGCGCCGAACGCCGGGTCGGGCCATTCTGCCACGATTCCCGGGCAGCGCCTCGCTCAGTTCACCTGCAGCGTGTAGGCGGTCCGTCCGCGCAGCAGCGTCAGCACCAGCGGCTGCGCGCCCGCGCCGGTCAGCAGGTTGCGCAGGTCGGCAAGCGTGCTAACAGGGCGCTGATTCACGCCGATGACGATATCCCCGCGCTGCAGCCGCGCGGCCACGGGGCCGCGATCGGGAAACGTGGCGCTGACCGCGGCGCCGTCGTTGCCTTGCACGCGTTGCGCGCGTCCCACCTCGGAAAACTCCACGCCCATCATCCGGGCGTCCAGTGAACCTGCATGCAGACGCTCGTTCTGCTCCGGCTCGATGCGCAGCAGGACCTCGGTCCTTGCGCCGGCGCGGGACAATACCAGCCGCACCTGGCGCCCGACCGGCAACAGACCCTCCGCATTGCGCAGTTGGGCGCTGGAGCCGATTGTCTTGCCATCGATGGACAGGATCTGGTCGCGGGCCTGGACGCCTGCCTTTTGCGCGGGCGAGCCATCGGCGACGCGCGCCACGACGACGCCGGTCGATCCCGGCGCCAGTCCAAGCTGGCGGGTATTGCGCGGCGTGATGTCCAGCGTGTCCAGTCCAAGTCCGCCGCGCTGCACCTGCCCGTGCTGCAACAGTTGCTGCATGACTTCGCCCGCCAGATTCGACGGAATGGCAAAGCCGATGCCTACATTCCCGCCCGACGGCGTGTAGATCATGGTGTTGATGCCGACCAGGTCGCCGTTCAGATTGACCAGCGCGCCGCCCGAGTTGCCGGGGTTGATGGATGCGTCGGTCTGAATGAAGTTCTGGTAGCCCGCGGCGCGCAGGCTGGACCGGTCCAGCGCGGACACGATGCCGGACGACGCCGACTGTCCGAGGCCGTAGGGATCACCGATCGCCACCACGAAATCGCCCACGCGCAGGTCGCTGGAGTCGGACAGGGTCAGCGCCTGCAGGTTCTGCGCGGCGATGCGCAGCACGGCCAGATCCGTGTCCGGATCGCTGCCCACCACCGTGGCGTTGAAGCTGCGCCCATCCTGCAGGGACACGCGGATGGCGGACGCCCCGCGCACCACGTGATGGTTGGTCAGGATGTTGCCCTGGGTGGCGTCGACGATGACGCCCGAACCCACGTTCTGCCGCAGGCTGCCGGGCGTGGACGCACGGCCGCCGCTCGATGCCGCAGCGTCGGTAGACGCTGAAATATTGACGACGGCCGGCGTGACGCGTTCGAGCATTGGCGCCAGCGAAGGCAGCGGTTGACCACCGACGGCCACAGGCAGCGCGGCGCGGCCGGGCGTGGTCGCGGACGCCAGCACCAGCAGGCCGACGGCGGCCAGCGTGGCGGGTAAGCGTTGCACGGTCAGAAGAAAACGCTGCGCTGAGCGCGCGCGTTTGAGGCGGGGCGGTGAAGCCGGGTGGGGCATTTCGGTCCTTCATGCAGCGACGCGGCAGTATCGGGCGGCGCTGCTGCAGGGATATGACGGCGCGCGAAGGCGGCAGGCTGCCAGCGCGCGGGCGCGCGCCGGCAGGTCACGGATTGTCGCCGAACTTCCGCAAGGGACGTCCGGCGTGCCCCGCAACGCGTCAGAACCCGACGGCTTGTCCGTCGCGGCGCGAGTCCGACGCCGCCACGTAGCCGCCTTGCGGCAAGCGGCAGATGAGCTGCGCCGAGCCGAACTCCAGGCTGTCCACCGGGGCCACCGCGACGTTGTGGCCACGCGCGCGCAGTGTGTCGACCACGTCCGCCGGCAGGTGCGATTCCACGTTCACAACCGGACCCTTCTCGACGCGGAAGCGCGGCGCGTCGCTCATGGCCTGCGGGTTCTGGCCGAAGGCCGCCAGACGCGTGACCATCTGCAGATGGCCTTGCGCCTGCATCGAGCCACCCATCACGCCAAACGACATGACCGGCTGGCCGCCGCGCGTCACGAACGCGGGGATGATGGTGTGCATCGGCTTCTTGCGCGGCGCCACCTGGTTGACGTGGTCGGGCGTCAGCACGAAATTCAGGCCACGGTTGTGCAGGCTGATGCCGGTACCCGGCACGACCACGCCCGAACCAAAGCCGTGATAGTTGGACTGGATGAACGACACCATCGTGCCGCTGGCGTCCGCCGCGGTCAGGTAAACGGTGCCGCCGGTGGCGGGCGTGCCTGCGGTGGGCACGCTGGCGCGGTCCATCGAGATCAGGCGGGCGCGCTCGGCCAGATAGGCGCGGTCGAGCAGGGCGCGCGCGTCGGTGCGCATGTGGCGCGGATCGGCGACGTGATGGTGCAGGTCGGCAAACGCCAGCTTCATGGCTTCGATGCTGACGTGGTAGTAGTCGGCGCTGTCGCGGCCCATGCCTTCCAGGTCGAATTGTTCCAGCATGCCCAGCGCCATCAGTGCCGAGATGCCTTGGCCGCTGGGCGGGATTTCGTGCAGCTCGTAGTCGCGGAACGACTGCGAGATGGGCTTGACCCAATCGGCCTGGTGTTCGGCCAGGTCGACGGCGCTGAGCGCGCCGCCCGTCTTGGCAGCGAAGTCCGCGATCTTGCGGGCCAGTTCGCCGCGGTAGAAGCTTTCACCACCGGTTTCGGCGATGTCGCGCAAGGTCTTGGCCTGGTCGGGAAAGCGCCACCATTCGCCCGCCTGCGGCGCGCGGCCTTGCGGCAGGAAGGCCTCGGCAAAGCCCGGCTCGGCCGCGAGCTTGGGCGCCTGATTGGCCCATTGGCGCGCAATGGTGGGCGACACCGCAAAGCCTTCCTCGGCATACGCGATGGCGGGTTCGAAGAGCTTGGCGAAGGGCAGCTTGCCGAAGCGGTCGGACAAGGCTTTCCAGCCCGCGATCTGACCCGGCACCGTGACCGTGCCCCAGCCGGTGCCCGACATGGCGTCGCGGCCCCTGAAGTACTCGGGCGTCCACGCGGCCGGCGCACAGCCGCTGGAGTTCAGGCCGTGAAGCTGGCCGTCGTGCCAGATCAGGGCAAACATGTCGCCGCCGATCCCGTTCATCACGGGCTCGACAACGGTCAGGGCGATCGCGGTGGCAATGGCGCTGTCAACGGCATTGCCACCGGCCAGCAGCATGCGTAGTCCCGCCTGCGCAGCCAGCGGCTGGCTGGTCGCGACCGCGTTGGCGGCCAGGACCGGCATTTTTCGGGAAGCGTACGGAAAAGACCAATCGAAGGGGGAGGACATGGGTGCTGGAACTCGTTGGAAAAATTACTGCGGGGTGATGCCGGCCTGGTCGATCAGCTGCTTGGTGCGCGGAATCTCGGCCTTGATGAAGGCGGCGAATTCCTCGCGGCTGCCGCCACGCGGCTCGGCGCCGGCTTCGGCGAGCTTACCGCGCAATGCGGGGTCGGCGAGCACTTTGTTGACGGCTTTGTTGAGCTTGTCGAGGATCGGTGCGGGCGTGCCTTGAGGCGCGACCAGACCGTACCACGGCGCGATGTCGTAGCCCGAGAAGCCTTGCTCGGCGATCGTCGGGATGTCCGGCGCCAGCGCCGAGCGCTGCGAATTGGACATGCCCAGCGCCAGCAGCGAGCCGCTCTTGGCCTGGGGCAGTCCGGTCATGATGGTGTCGAAGTACATCGACACCTGACCGCTCAGCAGGGCGGGGATGGCTTCGCCGGCGCCCTTGTAGGGCACGTGCAGAATGTCGATGCCAGCGACGGACTTGAGCATCTCGCCCGCCATGTGCGAGGTCGTGCCCGTGCCGAACGAGGCATAGGTCAGCTTGCCGGGATTGGCGCGCGCATAGGCCACCATTTCGGGCAGCGTCTTGAACGGCTGCGACGGATTGGCCAGCAGGATATTCGGCGTGTAGGCCACCATCGACACCAGCTCGAAAGCGTCGGGGTCGTAGGCCAGGCGTTTCTGCAGGAAGCGGTTGGTGACGACGGCAGCCGGGCCGCCCATCAGCAACGTGTAGCCGTCCGCGGCCGACCGCGCGACCGACGCGCTGCCGATCGCGGCCGCGGCGCCGGGGCGGGCCTCGATGACGAAGGGCTGGCCCAGTTCGGCGGACAGCGCCGCGCCAAGCTGGCGCGAGATCAGGTCCGTGGCCGAGCCGGCCTGGAAAGGCACGACGATGCGCACGGGATGCTGCGGCCAGTCCGTGGCTTGCGCGGCCGCTTGCGCCCCGAAGGCCATCGCGGCGGCGCCTGCCAGCGCCCGGATGAGACGAAATTTCATGGATTCCCCTTGATCGCGTTATGGAAAGCGTATGGGCCGGGTCGGGTCTGATGCCCGTTCCGGCCGAGCGGGCGCGGTCTGCCGCGTCCTGCCCTGGATTAAACGCAACGCGCGAACCCTCGGCCATAGGTATTTGCATCCATGGATCATTGGATCCAATTTGTGTTATTTTCGCCCTTATCTATCATGGCGGCTTTCCAAGCCCGGGGGCGTCAGTGCTGCAATTCCAGAAGACAGCCATCAGCGCCGAAGACGAGGCGTACCTGCATCTACAGCGTGAAATCCGACTGGGCCGCTACGCGCCCGGCCAGCGCCTCGTGCCCGACGTGGTGGCCGCCGAGATCGGCACCAGCCGCATGCCCGTGCGCGGCGCGCTCCGCCGCCTGGCGTCGGAAGGTCTGGTCGAGATCCGCGCCAATCGCGGCGCCGTGGTGCGCGGCTTGAATCAGCAGGAGATGCTCGAGGTCTTCGAGATGCGCTCCGTGCTCGAAGGGTTGGCCACGCGCAATGCCGTGGAAAACATGGGCCCCGAACACATCCGCCGGCTGTCGAACATGCTCGAGCAGCTGGACCAGGGCGCAAACGAAGATCTTGACTGGACCGCCGCGCACCGCGAATTCCATGAATACCTGTGCAGCTTCTGTAAACAACCGCGCCTGTTGAATCAGATCTCAGAACTGCATTCGGTTGTCGAACCGTACATGCGCCTCTGGGCCGCCCAGCCCGGCCGCGTGCTGCGCGTGCGCGAATCGCACCAGGAACTGATCGACGCGCTACAGACCCGCGACGCGGCGCGTTGCGAGGCCGCGATGCGCCAGCATGTGCTGAATACGGTGCCCGCTTTGCAGGCGTTTTTGGAGCAGGGTGGCTGATCCAGGTGTCGCTGCGATAGCCATCCCTTGGCGCAACCGTGTCATGGGTGGCAGACACCGATCATTCGCAACTTCGACCGGCAGCGGGGCGGCCGGTCGAATTTTGCCTTGCGATGCGTTTTGACTGGCGATTTGATGCGCGCTTTGGTGTGCGCTTTGATGTGCGCCGTGATGGTGCGACTTGACGAGCGCTTTGGCCCGCGACTCGATATCAATACTTATTATCCAGCACCTGGATTATTGAAATGAATTAGCGCCAGAAAAGAAAAAAGCCGCTAAAAGCGGCTGATTTCAAATGAATTCTTGGGGTGGCTGATGGGGCTCGAACCCACGACAACCGGAATCACAATCCGGGACTCTACCAACTGAGCTACAGCCACCTCTGGTACTGCTTTGCACTTCAGTTTCCTTCAGTGCTTTCGTCGTTTTGCGCCTTTCAAATTTGCTTCGAAAGCTGCTCAACAACGAAGAGGCCGAATTCTAGCACGTTTTTTTGAAGGGTGTGAAATCGCCTTCAAAAAGTAGTCTTGCCACCGGCGGCAGCCTTGCTATTCTTGCGCTGGTTAACCACTGGAGGCCGTGTTTCAAGCCATCGCCATGGATCGCATACACGCATTTTTGATCGAATACTGGCCTCATGTTGCCTTTGCCATCAGCATCGTGGCGGGCACGGGCGCGGCGGTGCATGCCGCGATGACCAAGCAGGATGTGCGGGCGGCCATTGGCTGGGTGGGGGTGGCGATGTTCTCGCCGATCCTCGGGGCGCTTTTCTATTTCGTGGCGGGGATCAACCGCATTCGCAAGACGCGGGTGTCGCAGCAGCGGGACGACGCGATGCTCGAGGACGCTGGGCAGGTCGCGACGGCGCCGGTGGATGTGGTGCCCATATCGGGCGAGCAGTTTGCGTCATTGAAAGTGCTTGGCGACCGCGTCAGCCGGTTCGAGCTGCTGGGCGGCAACCAGGTGCGGCCGCTGGCGGGTGGCGACGAGACGTATCCCGCGATGCTGCAGGCCATCCGCGAGGCGCGGCACACGGTGGCGATGCAGAGCTACATCTTCGATAACGATCCGATCGGGCGCGAGGTGGCCGAGGCGCTGATCGAAGCGCAGGCGCGCGGTGTGCAGGTGCGGGTGCTGATCGACGCCGTGGGTTCCAAGTATTCACGCCCGCCGATCGTGCGCATGCTGGCGAAGGCGAACGTGCCGGTGGCGCGGTTCATGACCAATCCGATGGGCGTGCTGCGCATGCCCTACGCCAATCTGCGCAGCCACCGCAAGGTGCTGGTGGTAGACGGACGTGTGGGGTTTACGGGCGGCATGAACGTGCGGGCGGCGTTTGTCAGCGCGCTGGCGGGGGATGCCACCAACCACGACACGCACTTCCGCGTGGAAGGGCCGATCGTGACGCAGCTGATGTCGGTGTTCGCGCATGACTGGAATTTCACGACGCACGAGTCGCTGTCCGCCAAGCCGTGGTTCGATCCTGACTACCTGCCGCCGTCGGGCCACGTGCCGATCCGCTGCGTGCCGTCCGGCCCGGACCGCGCAATCGGCAGCACGCACAACATGCTGCTGGGCGCGTTGGCGGTGGCGCGGCATCACGTGCGGATCCAATCGCCTTACTTCCTGCCCGACCAGACGCTGATCGGCGCGCTGGCCACGGCGGCGCGACGTGGGATCGTCGTGGACATCGTGATTCCGGGCAAGAACAACCTGCGGCTGGTGGACTACGCGATGACGGCGCAGCTTGATCAGGTGGTGCGAACGGGCTGCCGCGTCTGGCGGTCGAGCGGTGCATTCGATCACTCCAAGCTGATGACGGTGGACGGCGCGTGGACTTACGCCGGCTCGTCGAACCTGGATCCGCGCAGCCTGCGATTGAATTTCGAATTGGACACCGAGATCTACGATCCCGAGGTGGCCCGCTGGATCGGCGCGCGCGTTGATGCGTTGATCGCCAACGCGCACCGCGTGACGCTGGAAGATCTGCTGCAGGCGCCTTTTGCGAAGCGCCTGCGCAACAAGGTGATCTGGCTGGCTACGCCTTATCTGTAGCGTGGGTCCCTTGTAGCGCGGGTCCCGGCCGGCAAGCCTGTGCCGCCGGCCACGCCCGCTTCGTCGATCAGCCGTCCGAAGCCGGCACCGCCGCATGTCGCACCGCGAACACGGCGCTCGCCTTGAGCATGACGCGGCCCTCCACCTGAAGGCGGCAGGTCGCGTAGATGAGCCGCTTGCCCTGCTTGTCGATCTGCACGTGGGCTTCGAGCCAATCGCCCGGATTGACGGCATTCAGAAACTCGACGGACATCTGCGCCGTGACGACGGATACGTGGGCGTCTTCGGAAATGACGAGGCCCAGCGCACTGTCGGCAAACGTGGCCAGAAATCCGCCGTGTGCCATGCCGTGCATGTTGCCGTGCGCCGTGGTGACCCGCAGGGCCAACACGTTGTCGGCCTTGCGGCGGTAGAACGGGCCCAGGTCGTTCAGGTGGCGCATGAACTGGCTGCTGGGATACCAGGGCGTGAAACCGGCGGGAAGGGAGTCTGTCATGGCTGGCGATGCAAGAGTCCCGTAGGACGATCCCCGAAAGTATTCCAGACGCGACCGCGCAGGCATAGCGCGGTGATCGGGGCGCGGACGCACGCGGAATTGTCACCACGCCGTGCAACCCCCCGGCCCAGCGCTCATCTTCTGAGGGTAAGATTTACGGCACAACAATCACCCTACATGGCAGGAGCATTTGAAGATGGCGAAAGTCGGCATGGTTGGTATCGGCCTCATGGGCCACGGCATTGCAAGCAACCTAGTCAAGCATGGTCACGCGCTGACCGTGCTCGAACACCCGGGCAACCAGCCGCTGGACGCGCTCAAGGCGGCCGGCGCGGTCAGCGTGACCAGCGGGGCCGAGCTGGCTGCGCAGTCGGATGTGATCATCCTGTGCGTCACCGGCAGCCCGCAGGTCGAAGCCGTGCTGCTGTCGCCGGCCGGTGTGCTCGAGGGGCTGCGTCCCGGCACCGTCATCATCGATTGCTCAACGGCCATTCCGTCGTCGACCGTGAAGGTCGCGCAGGCCGTCACCGAAAGCGGCGGCCGCTTTCTGGACGCGCCCATGACGCGCACCCCGAAAGAAGCCGCCGAAGGCCGTCTTAACCTGCTGGTGGGCGGCGATGCGGCGTTGTTTGACGAATGCAAGCCGCTCTTGGCCTGCTTCGCTGAAAACATCACGCATGCCGGCCCGGTGGGCGCCGGCCATCGCATGAAGCTGCTGCACAACTATGTGTCGCTGGGCGTGGTGGCGCTGCTGTCCGAAGCCGCGGCGTGCGCGCTGCGTTCCGACATCGACCCGGCCGTCTTTGCGGAAGTGCTGGCCAAGGGCGGCGGCGGCGGTGTAGCGCTGGAGCGCATCAAGCCGTATTTGCTGGAACAGGATCCGTCGTCCCTGCGCTTTTTCATGTCGAACGCGCAGAAGGATCTTTCGTACTACAACACCATGGCCGCCGAAGCCGGAGCGGTCCGCGAGATCGGCGCCGCCGTGCAGCAAACGTTCGATCAGGCCGTTGCGCAAGGCGGCGGCGAACGTTATGTGCCCGAGCTGGTGTCGTTGCTGAAAGACCGTTAACGCCTGCGGGCCGGGGGTGCGGCGCACCCTCGGCAAGTCGCCCAAGCCTCGGGCGATTCAGCGTCCGGCGGCAGGCACCGCGCGTGGCGCGCGCAGGATTCCGCGCGGCGGCAGGCGCATCGAGATGAATGCGGCCAGGAACAGCAGCGCGCCGGCCGACCCGAAGGCCACCCAGTGCGTGCCAAAGGTCTCGAACGCCCAGCCGCCCAGCCACGAGCTGATCATGCCGCCGATCTGGTGGCCCAGATACGTCAGCCCGTACAGCACGCCAACCAGCCGGATGCCATACACGTCTGCCAGGATGGCCGAGGACAGCGCGATGCTGCCGGCCCAGACGATGCCGCCGATGGTCGCAGCCAAATACAGTTCCCAATGTGCGCCCACCATGACCAGCGCGAAGAATCCCAGTCCCCGCACCAGATAGATGGCCGCCAGGATGTTGCGGCGTTCGACCTGGTCGGACATGCGGCCCAGCACCAAGGTGCTGAAAATGGCGACCAAGCCAATCAGGCCGATCCCCAGCGAGCTGGTGGTGGCGTCAAAGCCGTGGTCCATCAGCATGGGCATGCCGTGCGTGCCCAGCAGGTTCATGCTGAAACCACAGGCAAACAGACCCAGCGCGACCTGCCAGAACGGCAACGTGCGCAGGGCATCACCCAGCCCCGGCGCGGGCGCCTTGGCTGCCGGCTTGGCCGTGCCGGTCTTTTCGATGATCTGATGGGGCAGCAGGTCGGTGTGCTCGGGCGCCTCGTCGCGCATCACGAAAAGCGCGACCGGCACGGTCAACAGCGCAAACAGCACGGCAAAGCCCAGCAGCGTTTCCTGCCAGCCGACCGCCGATATGGCGTAGGTGAGCGTCGGGGTCATCAGCGCGATGCCGGCCATCGACCCGGTGGACAGGAAGAAGAGCGCCATGCCGCGCTGGCGCGTGAACCAGCGGCTGATCACCGGCGTCAGCGCCACCGGGCTGGTGAAGGCCAGACCCACGGATAGCGCAACGCCAAAGGCCAGCAAAAATTCGAGGGGTCCGCGCGCGAAGACGGTCCAGATGGAAGCCAATACCACGATGGCCGTGCCGGTCAGCAGGACGAAGCGCGTGCCGCGGATGCTGACCAGATAACCCGCCAGCGGCATGCCCAGGCCATAGCACAGCATGCCGATGGCGACGATGCCCGACAGCAGGCTGCGCGAAAAGCCCAGGCTCTCGGCCATGGGCAGAAAGAACGGTCCGATGCCCATGCGCAGGCCGACCGTAAACAGGGTGAGTACCGTGGCGGCGCCGACGATGTTCCAGCCGAAATACCAGCCGCCCGACTCTTGCTTGTCCAATCCGCTTCTCCTCGATGTCTTTTTTTGTGGCCACTTGCGCGCCAGGACTTGCAGACACCGAGGGCAGGCACGGAGGGACGCTCCGCTGTCGACAGGGGTGGGAAGGACCAGGCGTGAATCGGCTTGCTTGCGCCGGCGGGTTTGACGCCAGACGCGTCATATTACTCCTGGCTATAAAGCGATGGCGGCAAGATTGAGTAATCCTGTCCGGTGAGCGGTCACCCCAAGTTTTTAATAAATATCCGATTTCGGGACGGGGACTGCATACCTATACTCGCCTGCGCAGCGTGCTGGCAATTTGCCGGCCGTATTGGACACTTTTCAATTCTTCCTGGCTGTTCAACGATGCCGTATTCCGAACAACCGCTGCGGTGGAGGCAGTATCAATACCGGTCCATTCCGGACGAATTTCTGGCATCGCGTGATGCGGAGTCAGTCATTGGCCAAGCCAGCGCCTTGCCCAGTGGCTCCAAAGCCTACATCGTGGACGAGGACGAGTCTTCGGTGTGGGCGGTGCGCCGGACGCTCGCCGACTTCTCCATCGAAGTCGTGCAGAGCCGAACAGTCAACGAATTCCTGTCCATTTATTCAGCGGGCGAGTGCGACTGTCTCATCATGGATTTCGGGAAGGCGGCTGCCGATACCGCGATACAGCGCGACCTGGTTCAGGTCAACGCGGCGTTGCCAACCATCTTCATCAAGGCCGAACCCGAATTCGGAGATGCCGTCGAAGCCATGCGGCGCGGCGCCGTCGATTTCTTTGCCAAACCCTTGAACTCAAGCCGGCTCTGCCAAGCCATTCACCATGCACTGCGGCTGAGCCGCCGCGCTCACCTGAACCGGCTCCGATCAGACCAGGAAGAAGCACGCAAAGCGATGCTCACGCCGCGTGAACTGGTGATTGTCCAAGGCGTCATCGCCGGGCATTCCAGCAAAGAGATCGCAGAGCATCTCCATATTTCAGTCCGTACCGTCGACAACCACAAGGCGCGCATTTACTCGAAGTTGAACATCAACACCTCGCTCGCCTTGGCCCGCCTTTTCATTGGTCTGATAAAGCCGGTCAGCGACGGCAGGCTTACTGAGTCGCCTCGCCATTTTTTGCCTGCAAAGAGGTAGTTCTACTCTGCATTTCGGCCTGTTGATCTTGAAATAATGTGACGCCCAGTTTCCAGATTCGTTGACGCAGAACGTGGCCTGCAGCCTTGCGCGACGCCGTGATGTAAATGCAAAGCGGCAAAGCGGCGCATCAAGGTCTGATTGAAGGGCACGAGGTAATTGGGGGCTCGCACGCCAGGCTGCCGCGCCTGGCCTGTAGAGAGACGTGTAATGCGCACTGCGCATCGTTGATTAAGTCACAAGGACCGTTATGAATAAAAAGATAATCTCCCGATTCGCGTGCTTGGGAGCTGCTGTTGGACTGATCGCAGTCACGCCTGGCCAAGCCATCGCTGCCGAAGACTTCAAACCGCCCGTGGGGAAAATCACGCAGCGTGCCGCGCCTGCCAAGGGGGCACCTTCATCCGGCACCAAAGCGCCGGCGGCGTCCGCGGCAACCACGGGATCTCAAGACATCACCCGCGCCCGCCCGGCTGCCGTGGCACCGGACAAGGGCCTCTCCATCACCTCGGGCGCAACGCTCAATTCCCAGTTGATCCGGGTGCGCACGTCGGGCGGCACCGGGGCGTTGAACTTCCGGCTGCTTGATACCAGCGGCAAACCCGCCGAACTGCCCGCCGGGCTGGTGTTCGGATCCGACGGTTCGCTGTCTGGCGCCGCTCCTTCTGTGGCCAGCCCCAAGACATTGACGTATCTCATCCAGGTCGAAGACAGCGGCGGCGGCAAGGCCAGCCGTACCGTGCAACTGACCATCAATCCGCCCTTGAACGTCGAGGGCGGCTCCATTCAAGCGACGGCGGGCGGGCGCATCAAGAGCCCCGTCAAGTTCATCAACGTCAGCGGCGGCACCGGCAACTACGCCGTCTCCTATTCAAATCCCGACGGCAGCGCCATGCGCATGCCTTCCGGGCTGGTGCTCGACGGCAGCGGCCGTGTCAGCGGCGCGGTGCCCAAGTCCCTGGAAAAAATGGCGGGGCTTACGGCCACCATCAGCGACGAGGGCGGCGCCCGCGTTTCCATTCCCGTCGATTTCAACCTTGCGCCCGCGCTGGAGGTCTCCACCCTTCCGATCGAACTCACGGCGGGCGCCACGATGCCGTCGGCGGTGCCGGTGGTAAACGCCACGGGCGGAAGCGGTGCGGTGCGCTACACGCTATTCGACAAGGATGGCACGACGCCTGCCCGGCTTCCGGAAGGCCTGAAGTTCGACGAGGCCACCGGCACGCTACGGGGTTTGGTGCCGCCGACCCCGCAAGAAGGCCGGTATGTGGTGTTGGCCCAGGACGCCGGCGGCGGCGAGGCCAGCGCCCGATTCGAATGGAAGATCAATCCTCAGCTTCAGATTTCGTTCGAATAAGCCGGTTCACCCGCAAGACGCCCGCCTTCTGCATTCGCATGCAGAAGGCGGGCGTTTTTTGCGGGTTGCATTGCACCTTTGTTACAGGGCCAAGCGGCGAGCCAGGCCATGCAATCCCGCGCTGACCTCCTTCTGGTCGGACTTGAAGCCGCGATTCTCGTCCGACGGGTGCGATTCAGTACGTAACATATCTTTCGTGCTGGATGCCATTCGGGATTGACGATGGCGATATGCTTGCTTTCTCACTCGTTTTTACGGGAAAGCCATGAGCGCAACGATTGAAGAACAGACTGCGGCTTTCAAGCCAGATCCCCGAATTTCGACCGGAAACCTCGGCATCGATGACGTTCTCGGCGGCGGCTTGGACCCCAACAAAATGTATCTGTGCGAGGGAAGGCCGGGCACGGGCAAGACGACCATGGGAATGCAATTCCTGTTGGAAGGCGTCCGCCACGGCGAGCGCGCGCTTTATGTCGCGCTTTCCGAAAGTCCGGCCGAACTCAGTCTGGTCGCCCACCGCCACGGGTGGTCATTGGACGGTGTCGAGATCCTGGAACTGGTGTCCGAAGACGTGTTGGATCCCGAGCGGGAGCTCACCGTTCTGCACCCCGCCGAGATGGAGCTGACCGAGACCACGCGCCTGATCCTGGACAAGGTTGAACAGCTTGACCCAGCACGGGTCGTCATCGATAGCCTGTCGGAACTGCGCCTGCTGGCGCAGGGCTCGCTGCGTTATCGCCGGCAGATTCTGGCGATGAAACATTTTTTCGCTAATCGCCGGTGCACGGTGATTCTGCTGGACGACCAGGCGGCCAAAGAGGACGACCTGCAATTGCACTCGATCTCGCACGGCGTGATCGCACTTGAGCAATTGGCGGTCGACTACGGCGCCCAGCGACGGCGGCTGCGCATATTGAAAATGCGCGGCATGGATTTTCGCGGTGGCTACCACGACTTCACGATCAGGAAGGGCGGGCTCGAGGTCTATCCGCGGCTCGTTGCGGCGGAGCATCACAAAGAGTTTGCCCCGACGCCCACGCCCAGCGGCAACGCCGAACTGGATAGCTTGCTGGGCGGCGGGTTGGACCGCGGGACGAATGTTCTGCTGATCGGCGCGGCGGGGGTGGGCAAGTCTTCGCTTGCGGCAACCTATGCGCTGGCATCGACGCAGCGCGGCGAGCACGCAGCCATTTTCGCGTTCGACGAGTCCCGGGCCACGTTCTTCGCGCGCTCACGTGCGCTGGGAATGCCGCTGGAATCCGCGCTGGACGCAGGGCTTCTGACCTTCAAGCAAATCGATCCCGCGGAGATGGCGCCGGGCGAATTCACCGCGATGGTTCGCCGCGCGGTCGAAAATGATGGCGCGCGCGTGGTGGTGTTCGACAGTTTGAACGGCTATCTGAACGCCATGCCCGACGGGCGCTTTTTGATTCTGCAGATGCACGAATTACTGAGCTACCTGGGGCAGCAGGGCGTGACGACGGTGATGATCCTGGCCCAGCACGGTCTGGTGGGCCCGATGGAAACGCCCATGGACATCAGCTATCTCAGCGATACGGTGATCATGTTGCGGTATTTCGAGCACGACGGACGCGTCCGGCGTGCCATCTCCGTCGTCAAGAAGCGCAGTGGCGCGCACGAACATGCCATCCGCGAATTCAGCATGTCCGAAGATGGGCTGATCGTTGGCCCGCCATTGACCTCGTTTCACGGAATCTTTTCGGGAACGCCGCAATACACCGGCGACGATTTGCGCCTTTTGCTGAACAATCCCGATGCATCGACCTGAGGACGCTGAATCGCGCGTGCTCGTCTACGCACCGATCGGCCGCGACGGGGAAGCCGGCGCGCGGCTGCTGCAGCGCGCGGGTTTCGACACGTTCGTCTGTCGCAATATCGAGGAGCTGCTGGCGCAGGCGGACGCCGGCGCCCTGGCCGTCTGTTTGACCGAGGAAGGGCTGTTCGGCAAGAACCTGGAACTGGTGTCCGAGTGGCTGAAGGCGCAGCCGGCGTGGTCGGGGCTGCCGTTCGTCGTGTTGACCGGCAAGACGCAAACCGGCCCTATTGTGCGCTGGCGCGAGAAAATGACCGAGTTATTGGGCAATGTCTCGCTCCTGGAACGGCCGGTTCAAAGCCTTGCATTGACCACCACGGTTCAAACGGCGGCGCGCGCCCGGACCCGGCAATATGAAATCCGCACGTTGCTGCAAGCTGAGAAGCAGGCCGCGCAGGCGCTTGAGTCGGTCGTGGCAAGCCGGACGCGCGAACTGGAACTGGCCAACGCCGAGCTTCAGCAGCAGATGCGCGAGCGCAGCAGGATCGAGGAATCGCTGCGCCAGGCCCAGAAACTCGAAGCGCTGGGTCAGCTCACCGGTGGGGTGGCCCACGACTTCAATAACCTCCTGATGGTCATCTCCGGCGGGCTGCAAATGCTGCAGCGTCCCATCGACGAAGCGCGGCGCACCCGCTTGTATGGCTCGATGCGGCAGGCGGTGGACCGCGGCGCCTCGTTGTCTCGCCAATTGCTGACGTTCGCGCGCCGCCAGGCGTTGCGCCCGGAGGTCCTCAACCTGAACACGGTCGTTCAAAACATGCTCGAGATGCTCGAGCGCAGCCTGCGCGGCGACATCGTCATTGCGTTGGCGCTGGCCGACGACCTCTGGCCGGTCGAAGTGGACCCTGGTGAGTTGGAACTCGTCATCCTGAATCTGGCGGTCAACGCGCGCGACGCCATGCCGGACGGCGGTGTGATCGAGATCCGAACCGAGAACATGACCGCATCCGGAAAGGGAGAGCTGACCGTCGACCACATTGCATTGCGGGTGTCGGACACGGGGACCGGCATGAGCCCGGCGGTGGCTGAACGCGTGTTTGAACCGTTTTTCACCACCAAGGATATCGGCAAGGGATCAGGGCTGGGGCTGGCGCAGGCGTACGGCTTTGCCAAACAATCGGGCGGCGCCATCGACCTTTCCACCGAGATGGACGTCGGCACCACGGTTTCGGTCTTGTTGCCGCGGTCGAAACGGCGGCTGGCTGCGCAGGGAAAATCGGGCGAGTCCGGCGTGGTCCAGGAGCGGCCGGCGGCCTTGAACGTGCTGCTGGTGGAAGACGACGCGGACGTTGCGACGCTGACCGCCAGCATGCTGGAAGAGCTGGGTTATGTCGTGACGCCGGCCGCCAGTGCCGCCGAAGCCTTGGACGTGTTGAATGACGGCGCCGCTATTGATGTGATGCTGACGGATGCCATGATGCCCGGTGGCAAGAGCGGCATTCAACTGGCGCGGGAAGTGCGCGCCCAGAGGCCCGATCTTCCGGTGGCATTGATGACCGGCTTTCTGGGCGAGGAAGTGAAAAGGGCGGGGCAAGAGGGTATTCCGCTGTTGTCCAAGCCTTATCGGCTGGAGCAACTGGCGGGGTTGCTGCTGCGCCTGACTGGCAGACGCGCTGCCGGGCGAGGATAGGGCGACACCTTCCAGCAGGATCGCGTCGCCGGCCAATCGCTCAGACTCCACGCGCAGCTCTGGCCGGCGCATTGGCGGTAACAGTCAGCGTTGTGGCGTCTTGCGGGGCGAACGGGTATGGCATTTGCTGACATCGCCCGTCATCGCCCCAAGGAGACGCCATGATTTCAGAACGCTTGCGCAGATTGCGCCGCATCGCGGCTTTTGCTGCCGAACGCTCGGGGGACTATGTCGAGTTGGTCGGCATCGAACTGTCCCTGTACCGCGCCGCGCTCGTCGCCACGGTGATCAGCAGCGTGGCCCTGGTTTTCTGCGGTCTGGGCACGTTGGGGTTCGTGTCGGTGGCCGCCATCGTGAGCTTTTGGGACACGGAGCATCGCAAACTTGCCGCGTGGCTTGTTGCGGGCGCGTGGTTGCTCATCACGCTCATTTCGCTCGCCATTTCGACACGTAGCGCACCGAAGGGATCGCCCTTTGCGGAGCTGAGCCACCAGGTGCGCCTCGATACCGCTGCTGCACGGAGCCACTATGCCCAAGATGACCACGCTAGCTGACAAGGCGGCCCTTCTGGCCAAGATGGAACGTGACCGCCAGGCGCTCTCCGTTCCCATGGCGCGCAGCGCGCCCCGCAGCAAGGTCGGCGGGGCGTGGGCGCGGACGGCGGCACTGGCCGCGGGAGCGTCGCTCGGATGGCCAAAGTTCTTACGGCAGCCCCTGCGCGCGATGGCGGCCGTGGCGCTGCGCGACCGCGTTAACGAGCTGATGGGCCGCATGCAGGTGCGGCGCGTCAGCAATCCATTGCCTGATCCGGACATGGCGCGGCTGGAAAAAATGGTCGAGGAGGTGCGCGCCGCCGCGGTGCGCTCGGCCGATGACGCGGAGATCGAGCGCCTGCGGGCGCAGCTGGACGACCAGGTGAGGCGGCTGCGGACGGCGCGGGCGTTGCAGGCCACGCAGGCCTCGCGCGCGTTGCGGCCTTCGGATCCGTCGAATCTGTCACGTCCGGCGCATGCGCCGATTCCTTCGGCCCGGTCGAGTCCGGCGGAGTTGTCACGTCCGGCGCATCCTTCGGGCAATCTCGAGGCGCCCACCGGCCGGGATGTGTCGGCGATTCCATAGTTGGACACGGACAAGGCGGCGCGGTGGCCGTCTTGACTCGCAACCGACCAACTAGTAGATTGGCGAGCATTCGCATCGACTTGCCCCGCCAATCGGAGTCATTCTGGCCATGAGCCTGGAACTTTCTGCCCGCGCCGCCGAGATCGTCGCGCACACCAAACTGCTGCTCGCCGAAGGCGGCTATCACGGGTTCAGCTATGCCGACGTGTCCGAACGCGTGCGCATCGGCAAACCCAGCATCCATCATCACTTCCCGACGAAGGCCGAACTCGTCCTGACCGTCGTCGTCCGCCATCGCGAAGAAGCGCTCGCGGGTCTGGCGGCGCTGGATCAGCACGTGGCAGATCCGGTGGAACGCCTGACCGCCTACACGGACTACTGGGCCAAGTGCATCCGCGAAGGCAGCGCGTCGATGTGCATCTGCGCGATGCTGGCGGCGGAGTCGCCGATGATTCCCCAGGAAGTCGCGGCCGAGGTGCGGGCTTATTTCAAGGATTTGACCGCCTGGCTCGCCTCGGTGCTTGAAGCCGGGGCGACGGCAGGGCAGCTCCAATTGCGCGATAGCGCGCAGGTCGAGGCGCAGGCCTTCATGTCCACCGTGCATGGCGCCATGCTGACCGCGCGTGCGTTCAACGATCCGAAGGCGTTTGCGGCGATCACCCAGGCCGCGATCCGGCAAATGGCTGTGCCGGCCTGACAGCAGCTCGTCGCGTGCGAAAGTGCGCGCATTTTTTTTATCCGCATAACCGACCAACTAGTTGGTTGATAATCAGGAGTCACCCACGTGCCGCATCCCATTTCCGCCCTAGGGGCCGTCCATACCCTCATCAGTCTCATTCCTGCCGCCGCAGGGCTCTACAGCCTGGCACGCTATCGCCGCGTTGAACCGGGCACACCGGCCGGCAAGACGTATGTCGCCGGCATGGTGGTCGCGGTTTTGACGTCGTTCGGGCTGTCCAGCAGCGGCGGCTTCAATGTGGGGCACGCGCTGGGCATCCTCGCGTTGCTTGCGATCGCAGGTGCGTTGCTTGCGCCGCGTATTCCCTTTCTGTCCAACGCGCACCCGTATCTCTCGCAGCTTGGTTTTTCGTTCAGCTTCTTTCTGCTCTGGGTGCCGGGCATCAACGAGACGTTGACGCGCCTGCCAGTGGCGCATCCTCTGGCAAACGGGCCCGACTCGCCTGTCGTGCGGGGCGCGCTGGCCGCTTGGCTGGGAATATTTGTCGTTGGCGCGGTAGTTCAGGCGATCTGGCTGCGCACGCATCGTCGACGCGTACGCGCCTGATGGCCCGCTAATCGTCAGTCGCGGCGGCGGCCGCGTGCCCGTTGACGATGTTGCTTGCGGGCGCGGGCTGTCAGGGCCGACGCCAAGGCAAGCAGCTTGTCTTCATCCAGCCGCTCGGCGTCGACCAGTTGCTCGTCGGCCCCCTTGACCGCAATCAGCAGCTCGTCCAGTTTCAGATGCAGCGCCTCGCTGTCCTTGTTCTGGCTTTGCTGAATCAGGAAAACCATCAGGAAGGTGATGATGGTGGTGCCGGTGTTGATGACCAGTTGCCAGGTCTCGGAGAAGCCGAACGCGGGCCCCGAGATCGCCCATACCACTACCGCGATGAGCGCGATGCCGAAAGCGACGGGTGAACCCGCCCATTTGGTCACAAGCGACGCGAAGCGGTCAAAAAAATGGGAAACCGGATTGGGTTTGCCGGTCTTCCGGGGTCGTGGTTGCGGCCGGGATCTCGTTTGCCGCTTTGCTGCGTTCCTTTTCGGCATGGCGCTCCATCCATACATGCACGGACCCCATGGACAGCAAGCCGCATGCCCGATTCCGCGCGCCTCGGCTGGAACGGTGCGTGCTAGGCTCTCGGAATTCCGGCCCGCCACGTTGCGATGAAATCCCTACTGCATTCCGAAAAATTCCTGCTGCTCGCCTGCGTGCTTGCGATCGCGGGGTTCATGATCGACCCGCAACTTGAGGGTCTAGGCCAAGCCGCAAGCCTCGCGGAAACGGCCGTGCTGATCGCGGCGATCCTTGCCGCCTCCCTGAGCGTTGCGCGCCATGCGGAACGCATCGCGCAGAAACTCGGCGACCCGTACGGCAGCATGATCCTGACGCTGTCAGCGGTGTTGGTGGAAGTGATCGTGCTGGTGATCGTGTCGTCCAAGGCGGGCTCGCCGACGCTGGTTCGCGACAGCATCTATTCGGCGGTCATGCTGGATATCAACGGCATTCTTGGCGTGGCCGCCCTGATCGGCGGATTCAAGCACGGCGAACAGGCATACAACGACGATTCGGCGCGCACGTACAGCGTGATGATCCTGACCGCCGTTACGGTGTCGATGATCATTCCCGAGTTCGTGCCGCAGCCCAGTTGGCGCGCCTATAGCGCCTTCACCGTGGTGTCGATGCTGCTGATGTACGGCGTGTTCGTGCGCATGCAGACCGGGCCTCACAGCTATTTCTTCAGCTACAGCTATCCCGAAAAAAAGACGCGCACGCCCGTGCCGCCCGGCGGCGGTCCCGGATGGCGCCAGTCGGCCGCCGTGATGGCGGTCGGCATCGTGGCGGTGGGCGCGCTGGCCGAGCTGATGTCGCATGCGCTGAACCGCAGTCTGGAAGGAATGGACGTGCCGGTCGGGCTGATCGCCCTGGTGGTGGCGGGCATCTCGGCCGCGCCCGAGATGTTGACAGCTTTCCGGGCGGCGCTTGCCAATCGTATGCAGTCGGTGGTCAACATCGCGCTCGGGGCGTCGCTGTCGACCGTGATCCTGACCGTGCCGGCGATGGAGGCAATGGCCCTCTTCACCGGCCAGCGGATCGACATGGCGATGACGCCGCTGCAGACGCTGATGATGCTGGTCACGTTGATCGTGGCGGCCATCAACCTGAATGACGGCCAGACCAACGCCATCGAAGGCCTGACGCACTTTGTGCTGTTTGGCGCGTTCCTGATGCTGCTGACCCTGGGGCTATAGCGACGGAAAGTTTATTCCTTCGGCCCGGACTTCTCCGGCAGCACGGCCGGCGTGTCGTCGGCCGGCTTGAACATGCCGCCTTCCACGTCGGGCTGCGGCGCGGGATTGCCATCAATGGCCTGTTGCTCCACTGACGCGTCTTCCCGGGCGCGCTCCCGGTCGTTGGCCTTGGCCAAGTCCTTCTGCACACGATCCGCAATATCAACCTGGTCTTCGGTCGACGGCTCGGGCGCGGGATTGCCGTCTGCGTTCGTGGCGGCACGCGCCGGATCGTGGGCGTCTGCGGCCGGATCGCGGCCGCCGGGATGGTTGGCGTTCATGGTGTTCTCCTTGAAAACGCATTCCGGCTGCAAGCCGCGTGCCTATCCGCGCGCCGACGCCAACGCCGGCTCGGCCGGTTCCTCGGCTTCGGGCGCGTTGACGTGGACGATGCGCTCCGGCAGCGCCAGCGTGATGCCCGCCGCTTCAAGCGAGCGCATGATGCCCAGGTTGATCGCCTGCTGCGTGTCCATGTAGCGGTTGTAGTCCGCGCTCATCAGGTAATACACGGCCTCATACTCCAGCGCGCTGTCGCCGAATCTCGCCAGATGCGCGCGGTCGAATCGCACGTCGGCCTGCTCGTTGATCCGGTCGCGCAGGATGCCCGGGACGGTGGCGGCGCGTTCGACGTCGGTCTTGTAGCTGATGCGCACCGAGAAGACGATGCGCCGCTGCTGCATGCGCTTGTAGTTCTGGATGGTCTGCTTGAGCAGTTCGGTGTTCGAGCACACGATCTGCTCGCCGCCGAGGCTGCGGATGCGGGTGGTCTTCAGGCCGATGTGTTCGATGCTGCCTGCCACCGCGCCAAACACGATGAAGTCGCCCACTTCAAACGGCTTGTCCAGGCCGATGGAGATGGAGGCGAAGAGGTCGCTCAGAATGGTCTGCACCGCCAGGGCGACCGCGACGCCGCCGATGCCCAGGCTGGCGACCAACGCCGTGATGTTCACGCCCAGGTTGTCCAACATGGCCAGCAACGCGACCGCCCACACGAAGGTGCGCAGCAGCAAGCCGAGGAGGGTGGCTGTGACGAGGCTGGCTTCGCCACGCGCCAGGACGGCGCGGCGCACCATCACGTCCACGGCGCGTTCCAGCCACAACGCGCCTTGCAGCGCCATCAGCACGAACCACAGATGACTGATCGTGGCGCCGCTCCACGGCATGGGCGCATCGCTGATGTCGATGCCGGCCATCAGGCACAGCAACGCCAACACCACCCAGTTGGTGCGGCGAAGGATCTGGGCCATGGCATTGGCAAAGCCGTGGCCGGGCAGTTGCGCGCGCGCCTCCAGCCGCGCGCGCACCACCTTCAGCACGGTGGCGAGCACCATGAACAGCACCGCGCCCACGCCCAGCGCGATGATCCACAGCGCCAGCGGATGTGCGTTGATCCAGTCTCCAAAAATCCATGAATTCATCGTCGGGCCTCCAGTTGCAGGAAGCGCGACCGCAGCAAATGTTGTTCCTTGCAGCGCAGCACGGCGCGTGCAGGCACCTCGCACTGGGCGCGTGGTTTTTAAGAACAGGGGAGATTGCGGAGCGCCGGACGGGCGCGGAAGGAGGGGAAGCGCAGGAGATAAGCGGAGCAGCCGCCGATGCAGCCAAATCCCCCGGAGCGCAGGCTCCAGGGGAGCGCGAACAATTATTTCTTCAGACCCGCCAGGGCGTCGCGCAGCATCTGTTTGGGGTTTTCGTTGCACTGCTTGACCAGCATCGGCGTGCGGGTGCTGATGCCCTCGACGTCAAGCACGGCCTCTTCGGGCTTGCCCTTGTTGTTAAGCGCTTCTGCATAGCTGACGACGACGGGGCGATAGGTCTCTTGGACGCCTAGGAAATCCTGGCATTGCCATAGCGCGAGAGGCTTTTTCGCATCAGCTGCCTGGCCGGTGACCGCGAAGGTCATTGAGCCAATAAGACCAATCATCAGTAGGTGCTTCTTCATATTCGAGCTCCTGGGGGTTGGCTTGCAGACGAAACGGCTTACTGAGAAACGGACAAAAACGGCCTATACAAAAAACGTGAGCGCAAGGCTCACCGGCCTAAATTACTGAAAACGGATGAGCGTCGTCAACGCACATTGCACCAAAGGGCGGAATGACGCTTTTATACCGGTTAAGCCGTATCGCCGGCCTGACGTCACTGCAGGGCCGTGTCCAGCACCATCATCAACACAAATCCCAGCATCAGGCCGCAGGTGGCGGGGACTTCGTGACCTTTCCGATGGGTCTCGGGAATGATTTCGTGGCTGATGACGAACAGCATGGCGCCCGCGGCAAAGCCCAACCCCCACGGCAGCAGCGACGCCGACCAGCCGACGATGGTTGCACCCAGCACCGCGCCCAGCGGTTCCACCAGGCCGGAGGCCATGCCGAAGCCCACCGCGAATGCGCGCCGATACCCGGCGGCCAGCAGCGCGATGGCCACCACCAGGCCTTCGGGCACGTCCTGAATCGAGATCCCCAAGGCCAGCGAGCCGGCCTGCACGGGGTCTGCGCCGGCATAACCGACGCCGATCGCCAAGCCTTCGGGAAAGTTGTGCAGCGTGATCGCAAACACGAACAGCCACGTTCGCCGCAGGTTGCGGGCGGGCTTGCCTTCCTTGCCCTTGATGAAGTGCTCGTGCGGCAGGACGCGGTCCAGAATCAGCAGCGCCGACGCGCCGAGCAGGATGGCGCCGGCGATGGAGAGTCCGGCGCCCCATGGCCCTCTGCCGAGCTCGCGGGCGGCGTCCAGGCCCGGAATGATGAGAGAAAAGGCGCAGGCGGCCAGCATGATGCCGGCGCCGAATCCCAGCAACGTGTCCTGGACCCGTTCGGGCACCCGTTGTGAAAAGGCCACCGGCAACGCGCCCAGCGCGGTGGCGCCAGCGGCAAGCAAGCCGCCCAGCAGCGCCGCACCTACCGCCGGATGCGAGGCGTCCAGATAACGCCACAGCGCGAAGACGCCGAACGCGCTGAGTGCGAGCAGACCGGTTCCGAGCAGGCCCTTGAGCATGGACGCGCGCGGATCCGGCAGGGTTTGGCCGTCCTGCACGGCGGGGCGGGGCACTTAACGCGATCCCGGAAAGCGTCGCGACGTCAGCGCCCAAGATGGCCATGCGTATGCCGTAAGCGCTGAATCCTTTTGCGTGCGGTGGCGTGGCCGTTTCATGATGCTCCTCGGTTTGAAGGGCCGGCGCCTCGTTTCTGGGCTGCCGGCCATGTCGTGCTGTGGTTCTGCGGTGGTGCGATAGCGCATTGACACGACAGGGCCGTGACGCCAGAGCAATGCGCGTGCCCGGATCCGGGGCGGGGGCGGGGTCAACGAAAAAAGAGCGCCCGAGGGCGCTCCAGAAGACTTAAGCGCGCAATGCGCCGGGTCTTGCAAAGATCAGGTCAGGCAGAACTGCGGGGCGCCGCTGGCGTCGACGCGCCGGATGCCTTTGAGGATCCATTTGGCGTGACGCTCGGCCTCGTGCTGCGCCGAGAACAGCTTGCCGCTGGGGATGGGCCAGACGGCCTTCCCGTCGTGTTCGCCGTCACGCCGGGTCGTGACGTCGAGCCGATACTTGCCGCTCGGCAACTCAATGACATCGCAGTGGACTTTGAATCCATCTACGCAAATACCCTTTTCAGTATTCATCGTGCGCTCCAGAGCGTGGTGTTCGGAAAATTTCCTGCCCGGGATTTTGCAAAAACTGCCTCCACGCGGGTGCAACAAAGTGCAAGAATTCCCGACCAAGGCCCGCAAGCGAATTTGCGCATGAAAACGCGCCGCCAAATGCCCGACGGTTCTTCAAATGAATCGGGCCCTGGACGATGCCCAGGGCCCTGGCGGGATACGCACCGCAGGCAGTGACTAACTGCGGGTGATCGTGAAGGGGGATGACGGCGCGCGGCCGACGACGCGAGATCTGACGCCGTCTTTCCAGCCGGCCTTCCACATCTCGACGCGGCTGCGCCATTCATGGACTGATTCGCCGGTCTGCGCAGGCATGGCTGCGGAGCGAAGATAGGGGCAATCCAAAAGGGTCAACCCTTGGCGCGCGGCGTCTGCTCCCAACTTCTGGATATCCACTTGCATGGCAACTCTCCCAAAAGATGCGAGCAGCTAGTGTGCCGATGGCACTGCGCTCGCGCAACGGAGGGCGTGTAACGCTGCGTTTCTTTGTTACATCGCCGTAAAACACGCTATTTCTGCCGCAAAAAAGCGCCCCGCGCGATGCGGGGCGAAGACTCACTGTCCAACAAAACGCAAAGGTCACAGCGACGTGGCGAGGCCGTGCCAGCCACCGGACTCCCCAACCAGAGACCGGTAACCCTGCCGCTGTGACAACCGGATCGCCGCAACTATTGTTCCCGTCGCGCGTGGCGGAAAGATGACGGCGCGTAGCGTGCATTCATGCCCATTCACTGATGCGATTTCTACACGACCGGAAAAATTTGACGTGCGCTGGTTTCTCAAGCTGGCTGGAAGCGTCGGACTGCTGAGGCGGGCGTAAACGTGCAGGCCGATCAATGCGCGCGTCGGGGGGCCATGCCTGATACATCGCGTGTGCCATGGGCCCCGCTCGGAATGCCGCTTGCGGCCCCGACGGCTTCTGCCGCGTCTGAATTTGCCGAGAGGCGCGCGGCCTTTATCAAGGGAGCGCGCCGATATGAAGATCCATCATCTGAACTGCATTTCCACATGTCCGGCCGGAGGCCGCCTGATGGACGGGCGCTCGCCGCCGTGGGCGTGGCGGGGCCGGCTTTGCTGCCATTGCGTGCTGCTGGAGCTGGACTCGGGGGGGCTTGCGCTGGTCGACACCGGCCTGGGCACGCGCGACGTGCGCGATCCGCGCAGCCGGCTCAGCGCGTTTTTTCTGGCGTTGGTGAAGCCGGAATGGCGCGAGTCGATGACCGCGCGCTGCCAAATCGAAGCCTTGGGATTTTCTGCCGAAGACGTGCGGCACATTGTGTTGACCCACCTGGATTTCGATCACGCGGGCGGCCTTGATGATTTTCCGAATGCGATCGTGCACATGATGCAGCGTGAAGCCGACGTGGCACTGCTGCAGGAAAGCTGGATGGACCGCCAACGCTTCCGGCCGCAGCAATGGTCTTCGCGCCCGCGCTGGCGCTTTTACGAGGCGGGCGACGGCGAGCCATGGTATGGCTTTGCGCGGGCCCGCCCGCTTGATGGCCTGCCGCCGGAAATCGCGCTGGTCCCGCTGTCTGGCCACACGTTCGGCCATGCGGGAGTGGCGATGCGTGGGCTGGACAGATGGCTGCTGCTTGCCGGCGATGCGTATTTTCATGTCGACGAGATGTCGCTGGAGCGGCCGGGCTGTCCCGTGGGACTGCGGTTTTACCAATGGATGCTTGAACATGACCGCGCCGCGCGCCTGGACAATCAGCGCCGCCTGCGGGAGCTGATCCGGTCCAACGGGGACAGCGTTCTGGTCTTCAGCGGTCACGATACGTTGGAGTTTGAGCGGTTGGCGGGCCGGCGCAGCGCGATCCCGGCCGGCGAGACCGCGCGTCATTCCGCGTGATTGTGGCCCGCCAGATTTTAGGCGCGCCACTTGCGGCAAGGCTGCGCCCGCCGGCGGCATTGCCGGCCTATCTGGAGCACGCCATGACTCAGCAACAGAACCAGCAGGACCAAAAGCAAAACCAGCAGAACCAACAAAACCAGAACGATCGCAATCAGCAGAATCGTCAACAGGAGCAGCAAAACCAGAGGCAGGATCAGCAAGGCCAACGACAGGGCAACCGTCAAAACGAACAGAACGAGGAACGCCAGCAGCAACGTAAGTAAGCAGGTACGTAAGTAAGCGCCGATGGACCGGGCGGCGCGCGGCGCAGTGCGCCGGCGCCTCCGGCCTTCACCGCGCAGTGCATTCTCCCTTTGGATAGGAAGATGCCGACCCCCTTTTGTGCCGAAGACCTGCGCTTGTACCGCGCCGTCAGCAGTCTGGATTGCGCGCATGACGACGGCCTGGGTGTCTGTGCGGTCCATAGCATCGACGCTGGTTCGGGCGATCCCCTGACCAATCTGTGGCTCGTGCCCACCGACGGCACGGCGCCCCAACAATTCACGCAAGGCGACGCGGATGATGCGCCACGCTGGTCACCGGACGGTGCAAGCATCGCGTTCCTGGCGACGCGTGGCGCCAGCCGGCAGGTGTGCCTGATCGCGCGATCTGGCGGCGAGGCTCGTCAGATCACCAACCTGACCTCGGGTGTGATTTCAGCCGACTGGATGCCTGACGGACAACGTATGCTGATCTGCACCAGCCTCATCATCGATCCCGAACACCCTGACGCGGACCCTCCGGAAAATGCGGATCAGCCGGCCGACGCGCCGCGCGTCGCCACGCGCCTGCCGTTCAAGCTGGACGGCCCGGCCGAAAAGACCAATACCGCGCTGCATCTGCATGTCTTGGACATGCAAAGTGGAAACACCACACAACTGACGCATGGATTTTTTGACGTCACCAGTGCAGAGGCGAGCCCCGACGGTCAATACATCGCCTACACGCGGACCCGTGAGGGCCGGCTCGCGCATCGCTCGGATCTGTGGGTCGTCGCCGTCGACGGCAGCGGCGCCAGACAACTGAGCCGCGATCTGGCGTCGGTGCAAAGCCCGCGATGGTCGCAAGACGGAAAATCCATCGTTGTCACCGGCTCGGATGTGGACGGCGATGCGCAGATGCGGCTGTGGTTGGTGGCCGTCTCGGACGCGGTGGTTGCGCCGCTGGGAAGCGACGCAATAGAAATCGTGCTGGGTAGTTCGGTGCGCTGGCTGCCGGATACGCCGGCTATCGTGGCGGTGGTCGCACGCAGCGGCCGCCAGCACCTGGCGCGCATCTCGGTGCCCGGCGGCGACGTCACGCCGCTGGTCACGGGCGACCGGCACATCTCGATGGCGGCGGTATCCAGGCAGTGGCTGCTGTACGTGGATCAGGATGCGCGATCGCCGCAGGAGGTCTGGTGCGCAGACCTGCAGGGCAATGAAGAGAAGCAGCTGACCCAGTTCAATGCGTGGTGGAATGACCGTCTGCTGCCGGACGTGCAAGTCAAACGGTTCGACGTGCCGGACGGCAACGGCGGCCGGGAACAGATCGACGGCTGGCTGCTGCGCCCGCCGGGGCAGAACGGCCCCACGCCGATGCTGGTGGACTTGCACGGCGGTCCGTCCAGCTATGTGCTCCTCGATTTTCGGTCGCATGTGTATTGGTATGTCCTGCTGGGACTGGGCTGGAGCATTCTTGCAGTCAACGCGGCCGGGTCCAGCAGCTACGGCCGCGAGTTCAGCGCGCGTGTGCTTGGACGCTGGGGTGAATGCGATCTGGATCAGCATCTGGCCGCTGCCCAAGCGTTGCGGTCCGAAGGGCTTGCGGACGAGCGCATCGCCGTTACCGGAAAGTCGTACGGCGGATACCTTGCCGCGTGGGCGGTTTGCACCACGTCCGCGTTCAAGGCCGCGGTGGTGTCCGCGCCCGTCACCTCGCTGGAACACCATTTCGGCACGTCGGATAGCGGCTACTACTCGGATGGGTACTCGATGGGCGGCGCACCGTGGGAACGCCGCGATCTGATGCATCGCTTATCGCCGCTGGAGCGCGTGGAAGCCGTGCGTACGCCGACGATGATCCTGCAGGGTGATGCGGACAATCGCTGCCCCAAATCGCAGGCCGAGGCGTTCGTCACGGGGATCATGGCGGGCACGCAGACTCCCGCCAGACTGGTGCTTTACCCCAACGGGGATCACCACTTCTTCGAGAACGGCAAGACCGACCACCGCATCGACGCGGTGCAGCGCTGCGTGGACTGGCTCGAGCGCTGGACGCGGGGATGAAGGGCATCTGAGCGAAAGCCAAGCGCAATTCAGTGCGCCCGAGCGGAACATTACTTGCTGGCCCTTCCTGCCGGCGCGTCGTTGCGCGGCGCGCCTCCATCAACCACGAGGCAGGAGGATTGAATGAAATTCACGAAAGCGACCAACGCGAAAGCGCAAGGCGATGCCATTGTGTTCGAGATGGAAACGGCCGGCGTGACGCGGCAGTTCGAGATATCGGGCGACGTACTGCGGCGGCGGTTTGGCGCCGCGGATGACACCGCGCCCGAATTGTTGCGTGCGTTCGAAAGCGGGGCGGACGCGCTGCGCGAGCTTGCGCACCGCACGCAGTGGGTCCCGTCCGATGGCCCGATACAAGTGGGTGAGGGCGATTTCGGCTGAGGTCGGAGGCCGCCGCGTAACACTGGCCGTTCGGCCGGCCGCGCGGCGGTGCCAGGCATGACGATTGCTGAGTGTTTCTTGTTCGCCGGGCGGCATCAGGCCGATCGCCGGCGACTTAATTTCTACTGGAGGTCCGAATGAAAAACCGTCTTTTGAAAGCAGGGCTTGGCGCCGCAATTGTCCTCAGCCTGAGTTCGGTTGCGCTCGCGCAGACGGCGGCGACGCCCGGCGGCCAGGTGCCCGCTGCAACAAACAAGCTGGACAGCGAAGCGCGCGGCTTTCTGACTGACGCGGCAGAGTCCGGCCATCTTGAGGTTGCAGGCAGCAAGATGGCGTTGGAAAAGTCGCAGAATGCAGAGGTCAAGCAATTTGCGCAGAAGATGATCGACGATCACACCAAGGTAGCCCAGAAGCTCGAAGCCCTGGCCAAGAGCAAGGGATTTGAGCCGCCCAAGGATCCTTCCATGATGCAGACGGCCAAGCTCAAGGCCTTGGGGCTGCGTGATGAAGGGTTCGACAAGGCGTATGCCGATGAGATCGGCGTGGACGCGCACGAGGATGCGGTCAAGCTTTTCGAGAAGGCCTCGAAGGAAGTGAAGGATCCGGAGGTCAAGCAGTTTGCGATCGAAACGCTGCCCAGCCTGCAGCAGCATCTGCAAGCGGCGAAGACCTTGCAGCAAAGCGTGTCGGCCAAGAAGTAATCGCGTCCATCGGAGCCGGTGTCCGCATCGGCGCCCGGCTGTTCAAGCGGGCCTGCCCGTCCGCCATTGACGCAAGGTTCACCGGCATGCGCCTTGCTCTACACCGCGTGGGCAAGGCCCGCTTCCTACCCTCGATCCGCATACAGGAGTGATCATGAGCCAGAAGACTTTGAAGGAACTGTTTATTCACGAGCTGTCGGATGTCTACAGCGCCGAAAAGCAATTGACCCGCGCGCTGCCGAAGATGGCCCGCGCCGCCACTGACCCCGCCTTGGCGGAGGCCTTTACCGCGCATCTTGAAGAGACGCGCGGGCAGATCGAACGCATCGACAAGATCGTTGAAGGTGCGGACTTCCGCCTGAAGCGCATCAAATGCGCCGCCATGGAAGGTCTGGTGGAAGAAGGCAAGGACGTCATTGAAGACGTCGAAGAAGGTCCGGTGCGCGATGCTGCGCTCATCGCCGCGGCGCAGAAGGTCGAGCATTACGAGATCGCCAGCTACGGCACGCTTTGCACCTTCGCCAAGCAACTGGGCGAGACCGAGGCGCTGACGCTGTTGAAGGAAACGTTGGCTGAAGAAAAGGCCACCGACGAGAAGCTCAGCATGCTGGCGCTGCAGCAGACCAACGCTGACGCGGCCAAGGCAGGCAAGGCAAAGTAATTGCAACCTGCATGAAGCCGGTAGCGATGCTTGTGCGGCCCTGTGCCCTTTGCGGTGCAGGGCCGTCATCGCGTCACCGGTCGGGCGCGAATATTCGGGAGCGCATCATGAAACCTGTTGACGATACTTCCACCCGCGCCCGCCCGGCGCGGCGCGGCGCCAAGACTGGCCGGGGACCCTGGCTGATGCTGGCCGTCTGGATTGGCGCCGTGGCCGTGCTGTTCATCGTGGGTCTGTTGATCCGCGGGATGTAGCCGCGAGTTTGCATCAGGCGCGCTTGCGCCGCACGCTATTGGCAGAGTCGCGATGCCACCATCGTGACGACCGTGCCGTCGGGCAGTTTGTAGTGTCCATCGCCCTCCCAGGTGACTAACTGGCCGTCGGGTAGGCAGCAATAGAAATTGGCCTTTGCGTCGCCTTGGGGCTGCGAGCAGTATCTGTCGATTCGGTAAGTGCTGCCATCGGCGGCGGCTGCCACCACCTCCATGACACGCTTGTATGCTGGGTTCGCCATGTGAGCCTCCTATTCACCGTTCGGGGTATTGGTGCATGCGGGCTGGGCGTGGTCAATACGCATCGCAGCATCCGCCGTTGACGTGCGCGATGCAGCAAGCGGCGTTCCGAAGTGCCGCCCGGTCTCGCGGAGCCTGGAGCGGCGATTTGTGCAGGTATGCAGTTTGCTGCGTGCGCCCCGCTCGAGTCCATTAGCCGCATCAACCAGGAGGAAGTCCCAATGCCAGCTACCCCTTTGCCCGCCTATTGGGAGCGCGATGCCGCGCAAGAGGCCGTGCAGCTCGCGCGCCCGATGCTGGACGCCGCACTGTCCAACACCAGCGTCGGTGAAAGCGGCTTTCTGCATGTGGTGGTCATGAATCCGCTTGCGCAGCCGGGCAGTTGCGAATTCGCGGACGCGATCCTGTACGAAGAAAGCATCGGCGATCCCGCGGGCTGGGATGCGGACTATGGCGCCTATGCGCGCGGCAAGGCGCGCGTGAGCTGGCGCACTGGCCTGGCCACGCATGAAGTCATGGCGCTCAAACCCCATCTGCTGCAGGCGAAGGACAGCCAGGTCTGGGGGAGCGTGTGCCTGGACGGAATCGTCGTCGCGGTCAGCGGCGCCAACCCCTGGTTCGATGAAGCATTCGCCGCCGCCGTGGCATCGCTGTTCAAGGCGGTGGTGCAGGGACGCCGCGACAGGTTGCGGGCGCGCTGACGTCGGCATGGCCGGCTGCCCGGTACGCCAATTGCTGGCCTGCCGGGCTTCGCAGGAGGGCGTGCACCATGAGCGAGCCGGACACCAGCACCAGTGATTTTTCCCGCAAGGAGGTCAATCGGACCATACTGCGGGCACTATGGAAATACCGCGGCCGCACTGCGGCCGCCATTGCGCTGCTGGTTGCGGCCAAGCTGTTGATGGTGGCGGTGCCGGCGGTCCTGAAGGCCATCGTCGACCTGTTCAGCGCGCCGGGCCCGCTGGTGCTGCCGGTGTTCCTGCTGCTGGGTTACGCGCTCATGCGGTTTGGCGGCGGGGTGTTCACTGAACTGCGCGACGTGGTGTTTGCGCGCGTGGCCCTGCGCACCGTCGCCGACTTCACCGTCAGCGTGTTCTCGCGGCTGCAGCAGCTGGGCGCCCGGTTCCACGGCGGCCGGCCTACCGGCGCGCTGGCGCGCGACGTGGAGCGTGGCACGGCCGGCGTGGGATTCTTGATGGGCACCGCGCTCTTCACCTTGCTGCCAACGCTGGTGGAAATCGTATCGGTGGTGCTGATCCTGGTGATGGGCTACAGCGTCTGGTTCGCGCTGATCGTGATCGTCACCTTTATTGCCTACTTTTCCTACACGACGGTCCTCGTGCGCAAACGTGTCGCGTATCAGCGGCGGCTAAACGAACTGGATTCGCGCGCCAGCGGGCAGATGGTCGACAGTCTGCTCAATTACGAAGCCGTCAAGCTCAACGCCAACGAAGGGTTGGAGGCAGACCGGCTGTCACGCGTGCTGAACGAATGGACACGTGTCGGCGAACGCAACCAGCGCTCGCTGTCGCGCCTGCATGTGGGGCAGAGCGGCATCATCGCGTGCGGCGTGGCGTCTGTGATGCTGCTTGCCGGGCAACAGGTCGTGGGGCGCGAGATGACCGTGGGTGATCTGGTGCTGGTCAACGCCTACATCATTCAGATCTGTCTGCCCCTGAATACGCTGGGTCTCATCTTTCGGCAGGCCAAGGAAGCGTTCGTCAATGCCGAGCGCGTCTGCGACCTGTTGCGCTATCCGGCAGAAACAGGGGACGACGACAATCTGCCTTCGCTGCAAGCGGGTCCGGGCGAGGTGCGCTTTGAAGGCGTGGACTTCGGCTATGAACCGGGACGGCAGATTCTGTGGGGTGTCGATCTGACGGTGCCGGCCGGCACGACGCTGGCCGTGGTGGGCGGCAGCGGCTCGGGTAAGTCAACGCTGGGCCGGCTGCTATTGCGCTTCTATGACCCCGACGCGGGGCGGGTGCTGATCAATGGTCAGGACCTGCGTGCGGTCAACGTGCGCAGCGTGCGGCGATCGGTGGGCATCGTGCCGCAGGACACGATGTTGTTCAACGAGACCATCGCCTACAACATCGCCTACAGCCGGCCCGAGGCCACGCGCGATCAGATCGTCCAGGCGGCGCGGGGCGCGCGCATCCACGAGTTCATCGAGAGCCTGCCCGGCGGCTATGACACGCCGGTGGGCGAACGCGGCGTGAAGCTCTCGGGGGGCGAGCGCCAACGCGTGGGCATCGCGCGCGCGATCCTGAAGGATCCGACGATCATGGTGTTCGACGAGGCGACCTCGGCGCTGGATACGCGCACCGAGCGCGCGATCCAGGCGGAACTGGAGCGGCTGTCGCGGGGCCGCACGACACTGATCATTGCGCACCGGTTATCCACCATCGTGCATGCGGACAACATCATCGTGCTTGACCGCGGCAGGGTGGTCGAGCAGGGCCGCCACGAAGACCTGCTCAAGTTGCAGGGCATCTACGCGCAGATGTGGACGTTGCAGCGCCAGCAATCGGCTCTGGAAGAAGCGATGGGCCGAGACACGCGGCAGCCGGTCAACCTGGTGGCGGTAGTGGCGGGTGTGCTGGACGGATCGCGCGAACTGGCGCAGGAGAAGGGTGTGAACGTGTACACGCTGATCGGCAACGAGGCCGCGCGCATCACGGGCGATCCCAGCGCGTTGCAGCAGTTGGTGTGGGACTTGTGCCTGCATGCGATTGCCGTCACGCCGCCGGGCGGGCGCATCGAGATCAGCCTGCGCCGCGAGGGGCCGTTGGCACGCCTTGCCGTCACCGACGGCCGCACGGAACACGAGGCCGATCCGGCGATTGCAGATGATGCCCCCCTGGTGAATCCGACCGACGGGCTGCGCGTGGCGGCCGCGCTGGATCCTGCAGAACTTGCCGTGCGCGCGCAGCGGCAGGGGGGCGCGTTTCACAGCCTGGCCGCGCCTTCGGGCGGCCTTTGTTATTGCGTCGACTTCCCGGTTCGCGCCGTCGAGCCCACGCCGCTGCGGGTGGATGTGGACTTGCCGAACCTGACGGGCGCGCACGTCATGCTGGTGGACGACCAGGCCGAGGCGCGCGAAATGGTCGCCGAAATCCTGAAGGAAAACGGCGCGCAGGTGACCGAGTTTGGGGACGGGGGCAAGGCGATCGCCGCGTTCGCGTCCGCGCCGGCGGCGCAATGGCCGCAGGTGCTGATCTGCGATCTGTCGCTGGGGGACGTGGACGGCTACGAAGTCGTGGCGCGTGTGCGTGCGATGGAAGCGGAGCGTGGTGCGGCGCTGTCGCATCGATTGCCCGCCATTGCACTGTCGGGCCATGTCAGCCAGGAGTACCGCCTGCGCACGCTGCTGGCCGGCTTTCAGGTGCACTTGTCCAAGCCTGTCGATCCGAACGAACTGCTGGCAACAGTCGGTGCGTTGTTGCCCGCCACGCGTGTGCAAACCCGGCGCGAGACCAGTTGACAGCGCGTCCTCGGCAGTTCTTACGCGTGCTTGTAAGAAGTGCCGGATAGAACCGCTGTTCCGCACGCGTTCTGGTAGCAGCGTCTCGGCACACCACTTGCTCTCGACGATGTGTATGCCGGGCACCCGCTCGACGAACGGAGTTGCCCTCATGAAGAAGATTGCCATCATCAGCGAACACGCCTCGCCACTGGCGCTGGCGGGCAGCGTGGATAGCGGCGGACAGAACGTGTATGTCGCGCATGTGGCGCGCGAGCTTGCCCGCGCCGGCATGGAGGTCGATGTCTTTACGCGCAGGGACAACGCGGCGCTGGAAGCCGAGTTTCGGTGGTTGCGCGGCGTCAAGGTAATCCACGTTCCTGCGGGACCCGCGAGCTTTCTTCCGAAGGAACAGATGCTTCCGTACATGGATGAATTCTCTGCCTACCTGATGCGTCACTTCAGCCGGCAGCGGACGGGCTATGACGTCATTCACGCGAATTTCTTCATGTCGGCCATGGCGGCCCTGCCGGTCTCGCAACACCATGGCGTGCCGCTTGCCGTGACGTTCCACGCGCTGGGCAAGGTGCGCAGGCAGTATCAGCAGGGCGCAGACCTGTTCCCGGATTCACGCTTCGAGATTGAAGACGACATCGCGCGGCGCGCGGATCGCCTCATCGCGGAATGCCCGCAGGATCGGCGCGACCTCATCGAACTGTATGGCGCGGATCCGCGCCGTATCGACATCGTGCCTTGCGGCTATGACGCTGCCGAAATGACGCCGCAGCCGATGGCGGCGGCGCGGCGGGCGCTGGGGTGGAACGACGACGTGTTCACCGTGCTGCAGCTTGGTCGCATGGTGCCGCGCAAAGGCGTCGACAACGTCATCCGGGCGCTGGCGCGCTTGCGCCAGCGGCATGGCGTCGAAGCACGGTTGTGCGTGGTGGGCGGCAATACCGAGGACGCGAACGTGCAGGCCACGCCGGAGATCGGCCGCCTGCAGGCCGTTGCCGAGCAGGAGGGCGTGGCCGAGTGGGTCGAATTCGCGGGGCGGCGTGGACGTGAGGCGTTGGGCGCCTACTACTGCGCCAGCGACGTGTTCGTGACGACACCCTGGTATGAGCCGTTCGGCATCACACCGGTCGAGGCCATGGCCTGCGGAAGGCCCGTGATCGGCGCGGACACCGGCGGAATCCGCAGCACCGTCGTGCATGGAAAAACAGGGTTTCTCGTGCCGCCCAAGGATCCCGACAGCCTGGCGGACAGACTCGCCGAACTGGCGGCGGATCGAACGTTGTGCGAACGGATGGGCGAGGCGGGGCGCATGCGCGCGCGTCGCCTCTATACGTGGAAGCGCGTGGGTCAGGACCTGCTGTCCGTCTATGGACGCATGGTGGCCGATGCGCCTCGGGAAGATCGGATCGCCGCGCGCATCGCGGCTTAAAGGAGCGGAACCATGCACGAATTCGAGAGCCTGGACGGGCGGGTAATCCTTGTGACCGGCGGCGGCAGCGGGCTGGGGGCGGCGCTTTGCGAGCAGCTTGCAGCGGAAGGCGCGCGCGTCGCGGTCAGTGATATCGACGAGCAGCGCGCGCACTCGGTCGCAAGCAAGCTCAAGGAAGGCGGCGCCGACGTCATGGCCTGCGTCATGGACGTCGGCGTGGCGGCTGACGTGGCCGAGTGCATGGACGCCGTCGTGCGGCAATTCGGCAAGCTGGACGCCATCGTGAACAGCGCGGGCGTCGATGTGACGGCGCCCATCGATCAGCTCGACGCGGATGTCTGGGAGCGCGTGCTGCGCACCAATCTCACGGGGCCATTCTTGATGGCGAAGCTGGGCAAGAACCGGCTAAGCCCCGGCGGTCATATCGTCAACGTGGCGTCCACCGCGGCGCGGCGCGCCTGGCCCAATGCCAGTGCCTACCATGCCAGCAAGTGGGGGCTGATGGGCTTGTCGCATGCGTTGCACGCCGAACTGCGCGGCATGGGCATCAAGGTCAGCGCGGTCATCGCGGGCGGCATGCGCACGCCGTTTCTGCTGGATCGGTTTCCGGATATCGACACGGGCACGCTGCAGGACCCGGCCAACGTCGCGCGCGCGGTGCGCTTTGTGCTGACCCAACCGCCGGAAACCGTGGTGCCGGAAGTCATGGTGCTGCCGATGAAGGAAACGTCATGGCCTTAAGGCCGGCCGTGTTCCTCGACAAAGACGGGACCGTCCTGGCGGACGTGCCCTATAACGTCGAGCCCGAGCGCATGGCTTACGCGCCGATGGCGCTGGCCGGGCTGTCGCGGCTGGCGCAGACGGACCTGAGTCTGGTGGTGATCAGCAACCAGCCGGGCGTCGCGCGCGGGCTGTTCGCCGCCGACGCGCTCAACGCCGTCAGCGTCAAGCTTGCCGCCATGTTTCATGCAGCTGGCGCGCATCTGGACGGCTTCTACTGGTGTCCTCACCATCCCGAGGGCGTGGTCGAGGCCTATGCGATTGCGTGCGACTGCCGCAAGCCTCAGCCCGGGCTGCTGCTGCGGGCTGCACAGGAATTGGAACTGGATCTGCCCGCGTCCTGGTTCATCGGCGACATCCTGGACGATGTGGAGGCCGGCAATCGCGCCGGCTGCCGCACCATCCTGCTGGACGTGGGCAATGAAACCGAATGGCGCACCGGCCCGCACCGCGAGCCGACCTGCCGCGCCCCGGACCTCGACGCAGCGGCGCAGATCGTCACGGCCGGCGCGACGCTGAGGCCGGGAGCGCAATCATGAATTCCGATCCGGCGTGGCCGCGTGACGCGCACGTGCTCTGCATCCGGCTGGACAACATGGGCGACGTGCTGATGTGCACGCCGGCGATGCGTGCGCTGCGGCAAGCGGGCGCGCACCGGATCACGCTGCTGACGTCGCCGTCGGGCGCGCGCCTCGCGCCCTTCATGCCGGAGGTGGACACCGTCATGGCGTACGACGCCGCGTGGGTGAAGAACGCATCGCAGGGGCGGGATCAAGACGTCGACGCCATCGGCCGGTTGCGCGCGCTGCGGCCGGACGCGGCCGTGATCTTCACGACCTTCAGCCAGAGTCCGCTGCCGGCGGCGCTGCTGTGCCATCTGGCGGGCGTGCCGCGCGTGCTGGCGCATTGCCGCGAAAACCCATACCGGCTCATCACCGACTGGGTGCGCGAGGTCGAGCCGCAGGACGGCATCCGCCACGAGGTGCAGCGCCAGCTTGAACTGGTGGCCACCGTGGGCGCGCGCACTGACCATGACGGGCTGTCGTTCCGGGTGCGCGACGCCGACCGCGCGTCGCTGCGTGAAAAGCTGCACCACGCGGGTGTGACCGAAACCGATGGCTGGATCTGCGTCCACGCGGGCGCCACCGCATCGTCGCGCCGCTATCCGCCCGAACTGATGGTCCAGGCGCTGATCGACCTGCGCGGCGATGGCCGCCGCATTCTGCTGCTGGGCGGACACGAGGACCCGGCGCTGTCTGCGGCGGTGGCCAACGGGCGGCGTCTGTTGCCCGGACTGATCGACCTGTCCGACGGCCTGACCCTCGGCGAATTGGGCGCGGCGCTTGAGGGCGCGGCCGTGGTCATCTGCAACAACAGCGGCCCGGCGCATATCGCCGCGGCAGTGGGCGCACCGATCGTGGACCTGTACGCCTTGACCAATCCGCAGCATACGCCCTGGCGCACCGACGCTCGGGTGCTCAACAACGATGTGCCGTGCAAATACTGCTACCGCAGCGTTTGTCCGGAGGGACACCAAGCGTGCCTGTCCGGCGTCAGCCCCGAGCGTGTCGCGTTTGCGGCCCGGGAATTGCTGGGGCGAAGCCGCAGGTTTCAGACGGGCCCGCGCGCCGTCAAGGAGAAGATCTCATGTTCACGCTAGGCATCAATGCGGCTTATCACGACTGCTCCGCCACGCTGGTTCGCGACGGCGTGGTGGTGGCGGCGGCCGAGGAAGAGCGCTTCACCCGCGTCAAGCACGGCAAGCGGCCGGTCCCGTTCACGACGTGGCAACTGCCGTACTACGCGATTGACTACTGCCTGTCGGAAGCGGGCATCCGGCTGCGCGACGTGGATCACATCGTGTACTCGTATGACCCGTCGCTGCTGGCAAACGGCGCGGCGCTGCCGCAGGAGATCGTGCTGCCGCTGGAGCCCTCGCGCGCCGGCGCCGGCGTAGAAGGCGCGTCGCCGTGGGATCCCCTGTTTCTGTCGTACCTGGTGAACGCGCCGCGCCAGTTGCTTGACGGGGCCCCGCTGCACCTGAAGTCGCCGCGCTTTGACGATCTGACGCTGCAGCACATCATGGACCGCTGGATCTACCTGGACCATCACCTGTCGCACGAAAGCAGCGCCTTTCTGGCGGCGCCGTGCGCGGAGTGCGCGGTGCTGACCATGGATGGCCGCGGCGAGCGCTCGACGACCAGCTACGGCCACTTTTCGGGCGGCGAGTACGCGCGGCTCAAGCAGATCGACCTGCCGCATTCGCTGGGCCTGCTGTACGAAGAGGTCACGACCTGGTTGGGCTTTCTGCATTCGTCGGACGAGTACAAGGTGATGGCGCTGGCTTCGTTCGGCAAGCCCGAGTACCGCAAGGAATTCCGAGAAATCCTTCGCCTGGAGGAAGAGGGCGGGTACTCGTTGCAGCCGGCCCGCCTGACCGAGCGATTCGGCCCGCCAAGGCGGCGCGGCGCGCCGTTCGAGGACCGCCACAAGAACGTGGCCAGCTCGCTGCAATACGTGCTGGAAGAAACTGCGCTGCACATGGCGCAGTGGCTGTACGAGACGACCGGCGCCAAGAGCCTGTGCATGGCGGGCGGCGTGGCGCTCAATTGCGTAATGAATGCGCGCATAGCGCGGGATGGCCCCTTTGACGAGGTGTGGGTGCAGCCGGCCGCGGGCGACGCGGGCACGTCGCTGGGCGCGGCGCTGTACGTGGACTACCACCGGCGCGGCGGCAAGCGCGCGTGGACGATGGAGCATGCGTATCTGGGGCCGTCGTACTCGGATGACGAGATCGAACGCTTCCTGGATAAATCGCATCTGACTTATCGCCGGCTGGACGACGTGGCCGGCGAGGCTGCGGCGCTGCTCGCCGATGAGAAAGTGCTGGGCTGGTTCCAGGGGCGCATGGAGTTCGGCCCGCGTGCGCTGGGCGCCCGTTCGATCCTGGCGTCGCCGCGCGACAGCGCGATGCAGGCCCGCCTGAACGGCCTGAAGGACCGCGAAGACTTCCGCCCGGTGGCGCCCGTGGTGATGGAAGAGCGCGCGGCCCAGTGGTTTGACGGCCGCGGTGCGGCGTCGATCTGCGCGCCGTTCATGCTGTTCGTCTATGACGTGCTGCCGCACCGTGCCAGGCAGATCCCGGCTGTGCGGCACATTGACGGGACGGCGCGCGTGCAGACCGTGCGTCGCGACCAGAACGAACGCTACTACGACCTGCTGGCCGCCTTCGAGAAGCTGACCGGGGTGCCGGTGCTGGTCAACACCTCGTTCAACACGCGGGGCGAACCGGTGGTGTGCACGCCGCGCGATGCGATCGAGTGCTTCTGGACGTCGCCCCTGGATGCGCTGGTGATTGGCTCCTACCTCGTCGAGAAGCCGCGATGACGGCCCCGGGAGAAACGATCGCCGTGTCGGTGGTGGTGCCGACGTACAAGCGGCCCGACCTGCTGGCGCGGTGCCTGGACGCGTTGGTTCGGCAGCAGTTTCGCGCGCGTTACGAGATCCTGGTGTGTGACGATGCGGCCAGCGAGGCCACGCGCCGTCAGGTCGAGGAGTTTCCGCGTGGTCGCGTGGGTGCGCCCGCGCTGCGCTATCTGGCCGTAACCGCCACCCGCGGCCCCTCCGGCGCGCGCAACCTTGGCTGGCGCAGCGCCAAGGCCGAGATCATCGCCTTTACGGACGACGACACCATTCCCCGTCCGGACTGGCTGGCGCAGGGATTGCGCGGGTTCGCGCCGGATGTGGCCGCGGTGACCGGGGTCACGGAAATGCCCATCCCCGACCCGCCCAGCGACTACGAGCGCGACGCGTCGGGGCTGACGCGCGCCGAGTTCATTACCGCGAACTGCTTCGTGCGGCGCTCGGCATTGCTGGCGGTCGGCGGATTCGACACGCGCTACACGATGGCGTGGCGCGAGGATTCCGACTTGCAGTTTGCGTTGCTGGACTCGGGGTTTCGTATTGCGCGGTGCGAGCGCGCGCGGGTGGTGCACCCGGTGCGGCCCGTGCGCTTCGCGGCGGGGCTGGGCATGCAGAAGAAGGTCATGTTCGACATGCTGCTGCGGCGCAAGTATCCCGCGCTGTATCAGGAGCGCATCCGCCGCCACGGCCCGCGCTTCTACCTGAGCGTGACCGGCGCGTTCGTGCTGGCTGTGGGCCTCTTCGTCACGGGTCATTCGACGGCAGCGATACTGGCTGCGGGCGTCTGGGCTGCGTTGACGGCGCACTTTTTCATGCGGCGGCTGCGCGGAACCAGCCGGACGGCGCGCAATGTGATCGATCTGGCGATCACGTCGGTGGGCATCCCGCTCTTGTCCATCTTCTGGCGCACGGTGGGTCTGCTGCGCTTTGGCAGGAGCGCCGCATGAACGCCCCGCTGCTTGCATCGTCGCCCGCACCCGCGAGCATCGCGGTCTTCCGAGCGTTGCAACTGGGTGACATGCTCTGCGCAGTGCCCGCGCTGCGTGCGCTGCGCCAGGCGTTTCCGGAGGCCCACATTGCGCTGATCGGCCTGCCGAACGCACGGGAGTTCGTCAGCCGCTTTCGCGCCTACGTGGACGAGCTGATCGAGTTTCCGGGCGTGGAAGCGTTTCCCGAGCAGGCTGCCCGCGAAGACGAACTGCCTGGGTTTTACACCCGCGTGCGCGGCGCGCAGTTTGATGTGGCGCTGCAGATGCACGGCAGCGGCGGGCAGAGCAATCCCATCGTGGGACAACTGGGCGCCAGGCGGTGCGGCGGCTTCGTCGCGCAGGCCGATCAGGGCGTTCCTGGACAGTGGCTGCCCTGGCCGGACGAGCTTCCCGAGCCGCATCGCTACCTGGCGTTGCTGCGGCATCTGGGGCTGCCTGCGGAGGACGACGCGCTGGAGTTCCCTTGTTCGGAAGACGACCAGCAAGCCGCCGCCGATCTGCTGCGCGAGCACTCGCTTGATCCAACGCGCCTGGTGCTGATGCATGTCGGGGCGCGCCTGCCGTCGCGGCGATGGCCACTGGAGCGCTATGCGCGGATGGCCACCGCGCTCTTGCTGCAGGGCTGGCAGGTGGCGCTGACCGGCACCGCCGCGGAACGGCCGCTCACGGCCGACGTGCGGCGCCTGTCGGGGCGCAACCTGCCCGACCTGTGCGGCAAAACCACGCTGGGCGGCCTGGCCTCGCTGGTGCAGGCGAGCCGGCTGCTGCTCTGCAACGACACCGGTATCTCGCACATTGCGGCGGCCGTGCGCGCGCCCAGCGTCGTCATCGCCAGCGGCAGCGACGCGCGGCGCTGGGCGCCGACCAACCGCGATCTGCATGTCGTGCTTGCCGGCGATGCGCCTTGCCGGCCCTGCGCGCATGAGCACTGTCCCATTGGCCACCCGTGCGCATTGGCCGTGACGGTTCCCCAGGTGCTCCGCGAAGTGAACCGCCAGCTAGCAAGGGGAAGACAATGACGCCCGCCGCCCGCCCGCAGCGCCGCCTGCGTATCCTGACGTGGCACGTCCATGGCAATTATCTGTATGCGCTGAGCCAGACGCCGCATGATTTCATCGTGCCCGGCTTGCCGGGCCGCGTGCCGCATTACGGGGCGCTGGGCAGCCGCATCCCCTGGGGACCGGGTCTGATGCAGGTGTCCGCCTACGCGTTGCGTGACATGCAGTTCGATTGCGTGCTGTACCAGTTCCGCCAGAATCTGGAGGACGCGCGGCTGCTGCTCAGCGACGCGCAGCGCGCCTTGCCGTCCGCGTACCTGGAGCACGATCCCCCCATGCCGCATCCCACGGAAACGCGCCATGTGTTCCGCCACGACAAGGGCATGATCGTGCACGTCACGCCGTACAACGCCGTGATGTGGGATTGCGGGGACATGCCCAGCCGCGTGGTGGAGCATGGTGTGCCCGTGCCGTCGGTGTCCTATGACGGCAGCTTCGAGAAGGGCATTGCCGTGGTGAACCATCTGGGCCGCCGCGGCCGGCGCATCGGGGTCGACGTGTTCGAGCATGTTCGCGCGCGCACGCCGCTGGATCTGATCGGCATGGAGTCCGAGAAGCTGGGCGGGCTGGGCGAGGTGCCCAACATGGAGGTGGCGGCGTTCATGGCGCGCTACCGATACTTTTTCAGCCCCATCCGCTACGCGAGCCTGGGCTTGTCGCTGATCGAGGCCATGCTCTGCGGCGTTCCCGTCGTGGGGTTTGGCGGCACGGAGCTGCCCGTGCTGATTCGCAACGGCGAGAACGGCTACGTCGACAATCGGCTGGAGCGGCTGGTGGACGTGGGCCGCCAACTGCTGGCCGAGCCGGAGCTTGCCCGCGCGTGGGGCGCGGCCGGACGTGAAATGGCGCTGCAGCGATTCGGCATGGATCGGTTCGTGGCGGATTGGATGGACGTATTCGAGACGTTGATGGAGACGGCATGATGGATGCAATTCCCCGTACCGGCCGCGCGCTGGTGGCCGGCGGTGCCGGCTTCCTCGGATCGAATCTCTGCGCGCGGCTGCTGAACGACGGTTGGCAGGTGGTCTGCGTGGACAACTTCCAGACCGGCAGGGCCTGCAACGTTGCGGCGCTTGCGTCGCACCCGCGCTTCACGGTCATCCGGCATGACGTGGTGGACCCGCTGGGCGACATGGAGGTGGACCGGATCTACAACCTGGCGTGCCCCGCGTCGCCCGTGCATTACCAGGCCGATCCGTTGAAGACGCTGCGCACGTGCGTCCTGGGCGCGATGCAGTTGCTGGAACTGGCGCGGCGCACCGGTGCGCGCGTGTTGCAGGCATCCACCAGCGAGGTCTACGGCGATCCGCTCGAGCATCCGCAGTGCGAGGGATACTGGGGTCACGTCAATCCCGTCGGCCCGCGCTCCTGTTATGACGAAGGCAAGCGCTGCGCCGAGACGATATTCATGGAATACGCCCATCACGAAGGCGTGGTCGTCAAGATCGCGCGTATCTTCAACACCTATGGTCCGCATATGTCGCCGGACGACGGCCGGGTCGTGTCCAACTTCATCGTGCAGGCGCTAGCCGGCCAGCCGCTCACCGTGTACGGGGACGGGACGCAGACGCGCTCGTTCTGTTACGTGGACGACCTGATCGACGGGCTGGTGCGCCTGATGGAAAGCGCCGACAACGTCGCCACGCCCGTGAATCTGGGTAACCCGGTGGAACTGACGATGCTGGAAATGGCCGACATGGTGCGAGAGCTGACCGGATCGCGCGTGCCTGTCGTGCATCGCGCGTTGCCGGTGGATGATCCGACCCACCGCTGCCCGGACATCTCGCTGGCGCAGCGCAGCCTGGGATGGTCGCCCCGCGTGCATCCGGTCGATGGCATCGCGCGCACGGTGGCGTACTTCTGCGCTGACCGGGACCGGGCGCGGCGAGAGGGGCGGATGCCCCCCTTGCAAGCTTGGCCAGTGGCGCAGCAGCTTCCCTGAAAGCTCGGCCGCCGCGGCCTCGGCACAGGGCTTGCTGGCCCGCTCGTTTCTCACTTCAAGGAGATGCGCCATGAGCACCAAGCCCCATTCTCATCAGGACGACCCCGCCGACGCGGATCGCAAGCCGGTCCCGACCGGTGAGCGCACGCTCTCGGACCGCCCGGCCGATCCGAACCGCACGGGCGCGGGGCGCCAGTTTCCGCCGGGCATGGACCCTGCGGACGTGTGGGACCCGGGCAGCGCCACGCCGGATGCGCCGCCCGTGGACAACCGGTCCGGAGAGGGTCAGCCGCCCGACCGCAAGAAATGAAAACCCGCCCGGCCGAAAGGGCGGGGCGGGCATGGGTCGCGCCCGGTTGCGGCGCGATGCCTTACGGCTGCTTCAGTTCGTCGGCCGCATTCACCTGACCGAGCTCCGTACCCGTCACCGGGTCGCTGCTCGGGTCGGACGCCGTGCGGGCCGCCATGGCCTGCAGGGCCAGCACTTCGTCTTCAGTCAGGTTCACATTGGGCATGCCGTCGCCGTCGATGGCGCCCTGTTCTTCGCGGTCCGAGATGTACTCGAAGTTGGCGTCGCTGTTCCACGGGCCGCGCGTGTCGCCTTCGCCCTGCGACATGTTGAAGTACACCGAGGCAAAGCGCGGGTCGCCGGGCAGCTTTCCGGGCGGGAAATTCGGCTCTATCGAATACAACGCCTTTTCGAAGGAGCGCTGGTGCGACACTTCGCGGGTCATCAGGAAGCCCAGGGCATCCTTGACGCCGGGATCATCGGTGGCATTGATGAGGCGCTCATAGATGATCTTGGCGCGCGCCTCCGCGGCGATGTTCGACCGCAGGTCGGCGGACGGATCGCCGATGGTGTCGATGTAGCCGGCCGTCCAGAGCTGGCCGCCGGAATTGACCAGGGCGGGACCGCCGCCATACAGCACCTGCGTGACGTGCGAGTCATTGCCGGGGCCGTTCAGACGCCGGTAGATCTCGGCTTCGGATTCCGTGGCTTCGGCCAGCACGCCCTTGGCGCCCTTGTTCAGCATGGCGACGAGCGTGCCGATGACTTCCAGATGGCTCAGTTCTTCCGTGGCGATGTCGAGCAGCATGTCCTTGCGGCCCGGATCGTCTTCGGCCAGCGCCTGCGTGAAATAGCGACAGGCCGCGGCCAGTTCGCCCTGCGGGCCGCCAAACTGTTCCAGCAGCAGGTTGGCAAGACCAGGGTTGGTCTCGCTGACACGTACCGTGTATTGCAGTCGCTTGTTGTGTGCAAACATAACGTTCTCCTGATACCCGGCACTCCACCGGGATGCGTGTTGCGCGGCAGCCGTGAAAGCATTGCGCGCGGGTTGTAGATTCAGCGCTTCGCCTGGCTTTCGGGGTCGTCCGCCCGCATGAGGAACTGGCGCATGAGGCCCGGCGTGTTGTGTTCGATCCACTGCGCCATGGCGCGCTCTTCCTGCAGGATGCGTTCGCAGACCGCGGCCGTTTCCGCATCGCCGACGAACTTGGCGGCTTCGACCAACTGGCTGTACGCGGCGATCTCAAGATTCTCGAAGGCGTAGCTGAACATCGCGCCCTTCATGATCTCGTCGCTGGCAAAGACCCCGGAAAATCCCTGGAACGTCGCCATCATCTTGCCGGTCAGGTCCTTGAACATCGACGTGTCCCCGCCCAGCCGCTCGATGCAGCCGCGCACCAGGCGCTGCTGTTCGCGCGTTTCGACAATGTGACGCTCGATCCGCTGCTTGACCTCGGGATAGGTCTCGATGCGGCCCGCCAGGCTCGTCAGCATGGTCTCGGCTTGCTCTTCCATGGCATGGGCGTCGCGCAGCCAATCCAACAGATGCTCGGCCGCTTTACTGGTATCACTTTCCATAGCGTTCTCCTGAATGTGTCGCCCCGTGTGCGGCGGACAGCGAACCGATGCCGCAACAAATGTTCCTGACGTCCTGGTTCTTTCACGATCACACTTGCTTGAAGATCATCAGATAAAAGATCGCCAGAAATGCCACGAAGGCGATTGCGCCCAGCGCGACCCACCAGCCAAACCAGCGCCAGAACGCTGCGGGCAACGGAGTTCCTGCGTGGTCCGCCGCCGCCGCGGCATCACGCATCAGCATCTGCAAACGCACCACGGGCAGCCAGCACGCGATGGCGACGGCATACAGCCCCAACGACCACGCGATCCACGGCGTGGAGAGCGGCATCTGCATGAGGTGAACCAGATACAGGCCGGTGAGCGGCTGCAGCACGGCGGTTGTCGCGGTGAAGAGCCAGTCGGCCACGACCACCAGGCGTCCTACGACGGCGATTACGTGGACGTCCCTGCGCAGCACGACGCACAGCAGGTAGAACGCGGAGCCGATGCCGGTGCCGAAAAGCAGCGTCGACGAGAGCACGTGGATCAGCTTGAAGATCAGGTATTCCATTCGCGTTTCCTGGGCGTGACGGGTTCATGCAGATACAGGAGCACCAACGCTGCCAGCATCGGTAAATTTTTCGACAACGGTCCGAATGGGTGCATCCAGAACTCGGGCAGCCGAATGGTGATGATTGCGGTGTAGCCCGCGATAAGCACCGCCTGTGCAACCCACAACCATTGCCGGGCGCGGCCGCGTAATAGCAGGGTCAATACGCCGAAGCTAAGGTCGAGCGTTGCCGCGCCGTAGAGCGCCACGGGCGCAAGGACCGCGGGCACGCCGGTTCGATGCAGCAGGTCGAGACTGGCGGCGACCGGATACAGACCGAAGGAGACGGCGGCGGTCCATAGCCACACGAGTGCGATGCTGAACCGCAAGAGCGGCAGCGTGATGTCCAGTAGCGCGCTTGCGCGCAGGCCGTCGCGGGTGGGCGGCGCGATGAAGCGGCCGGGCGCGCGCGGGGGACGGTTGAGCAACGCTGAAAAAGGGGCGGGGTCGGCGGTGTTGCCGCGTTCGAGCATCGACAAGGCCGTGGGGTCGATCAGGCTGCCGGGCAGCATCGCCGCGGCGGTGGCGAGGCCCGTGGCCATGCGCAAGGGGATGGCGATGACGCGTTGACGCGAGTCAACGCCCAATGCGCGGCGCAGCGCGGCAAGGTAATCGCGCACGGTGATGGGCGCAGGTCCGCAGAACGCAATGGTGACGGGCGCTTGTGGCGGCGAGCGCAACAGAGCGAGCACGCCGTCGATGACGTCGTCCAGATGCACGGGTTGCACGGCCTGCCGCCCGCCGCCGGGCAGCGGCACCGCAGGCAGTACGGCAAGCCGGTTAAAGAGCGAGGCGCTGGCGCCGCCGGGTCCGTAAACCAGGGACGGCTGGATGATCGCAGCGGGCAGGTTGGACAGGCGCAGGGCGTCGTCGGCTGCACGCTTGCTGAGGTGAAAGTCACTGGCGGCGTTGTCATCGGCCCCCAGCGCCGAGAACTGGATCACGCATCGGACGTTCTGCCGCTGGGCGGCGCGGAACAGAGCCTGTGGCGCGCGCACATGCACGGCGGCAAAGTCCCCGGCCTGTCGCTCGCGAAAGATGCCGACGGTGTTGATGACGGCGTCGATGCTTTCAAGCAGCGGCATCCAAGCGTCCTCGGACTGAGCGTTGCCGAACTCCATGGGTACGAAAGTTGCGTCGGACATGGCGTTGCCGGTTGGCATGCGGCGCACGGGGCAAACAAGGGTGTGTCCCTCGGCCAGCAAGGCGCGCGCAAGACTGCCGCCGATGAAACCGCTTGCCCCCGTCAACAAGATTCTCAAGCCGATTCTCCCTGGCGGTTGCGGGAATGCCGCGCCGCCGTTGCGATGTCGGGCGCCGCAAGCTCCGTGCCCGTCGACTATCACAAGGAATGCTCATGAACCTATGGCTCACGGCGTTGCGCGAGGGCGCAATCAGTGGATCCGCCGCCAGTGTGCTGTCGACGCTGGTGTTGGCGGTTGCGGGCCGCAAGGAGGCCGACAGTTGGACGGCGCCCACCAATTCGACCAGCCACTGGATATGGGGACGACCGGCGTTGCACGCCGATGCGCCGACGTGGCGGCATACGGCAACCGGCTATGCGATTCACCATTCGGCGGCGGTGTTCTGGGGGGTGCTGCATGCGCGGGGCACGCAGGGGATGCCGGCGACTTATCGTACGGGGCCGGCAGTGGCGGCGGGGCTGACGGCGGCGGCGATCGCGTGCCTGGTTGACTATCGCGCGACGCCGCAGCGCCTGACCCCGGGGTTCGAGCATCGGCTGAGCACGTTGGCGCTGGTGTTGGTGTATGGGGCGTTCGGACTTGGGATGGCGTTGGGATCGCTGGCGTGGCGGGCGCGGGAGCGGCGTCGCGCGGAAGGGGAAGATGCGGACGGGGTGGCGTTTGGGGCACGCTTCAGGAATGGGGATTGCTGGCCCGATCCGCAGCGCGGTTTTCGCGTTGGCAACCGGGAGCACCCAATGAAATTGAAACTGAAACCGCTACGTGAGCAGGTGATGGTGATTACGGGCGCGAGCAGCGGCATCGGCGCGGCGACAGCGAAGATGGCGGCTGAACGCGGGGCGAAGGTGGTGTTGGTGGGACGCCAGGAAAACGGGCTGAACAGCGTGCTGAACGATATCGTGCGGGGCGGCGGATCGGCGATCAGCGTGGTTGCGGACGTGGGTGTGCAGGACGATCACGATCGTATTCTGGAACGCGCGATTGATAGTTATGGGCGGGTTGATACGTGGGTGAACAACGCGGGCGTTTCGATCTTTGGAACGCTGGAGTCGGTGCCGGTTGAGGACCAGCGCAAGCTGTTCGATACGGATTACTGGGGCGTGGTATACGGGTCTATGGTGGCGGTGCGGCACATGAAGGCAAGTGGCGGTGCGTTGATCAACGTGGGCAGCGAGGTGTCGGATCGGGCTGTGCCGCTGCAGGGGGCGTATTCGGCGGCTAAGCATGCGGTGAAGGGGTTTACGGATGCGTTGCGGATGGAGCTTCGTGAAGAAGGGGCGCCGGTGTCGGTGACGCTGATCAAGCCGGCTTCGATTGCTACAGGGTTTACTTCGCACGCGCGCAACTATATGGACGTTCAGCCTAGTCTCCCAGCGCCGGTTTACGCGCCGGAGGCGGTGGCTGATGCGATTCTGCACGCGGCGGAGTATCCGACGCGGGATTTGTACGTGGGGAGCGCGTCGCGGGCTATTTCTACGCTGGGTCAGAATATGCCGGGGCTGGCGGACCGTATGGCTGGATGGCTGTTTCGGCAGCAGCGCGGTGGCGCGGTGGCTGACGGCGGATCTGATTCGCTGTATGAAGGCGGCGGGTCGCATTCCGCCGAGCAGCAGGTTGGTCGTCGGAGCATGTATACCAAGATGGCGGTGAATCAGCCTCGCGGTACGGTGGTTGCTGCGGCGGTGGTGATTGGCGGGGCGGCTTGTTGGTTGCTGCGGTCGCGGCGTTGAGCGCTCGGCTTCGTTCTTGGGACGTCATGCTTGGTTCTTTTGACGCCCGGCGCGGCGTCGGCCTGGGGCGCGCGGGGCTACGATTGCGGTCCGGAGCCTTCGCTCCGGACTTCCCCGTCGTCATCGTCGTTGTCGCCTTCGGCGACTGCCTTCCGATTCCCTCGGGCGCATCTACACGCCCCGCACGCCCCAGGCCGACGCCACGCCGGGCTCGAGTGGCCTGAGCTTGCCGGGCGCTGGGGCGGGTGGAGTTCTTGAGGTTCTTGCTGGCGATTTCTGGGTGTGGAGCGTCTTGCGGGGCCCGTCCCACGACGGCCGCGCGGGCGGCCTGGTGGGACTTACGCGGTGTCTTGCGTCTGACAATGACGCTTCGCGCTTGCGGATGAAAATCGGTTGTCAGCTACGTGGTGCCTGCCTTCAGCCACGCCGAACAACCGGCCGGTGCCACCGAGCCGCTGACGTACATCGCGCCGGCCGCAAACAACCGCAGCTTCTCCGCCGTCGGAATCGCCGTCATCACCCACACCGATCCCTGCGAATCTGACCACACGACTCGCGCATCGGTATCCGCCAACGCCTGAAACATCGTGCCGGGCGATGCGCCGGGCCGCAGCGCGATGACAGTTGTGTCTGCATCCGCGCGCAACGGAAAGAGATTCACCAGCCCACCTGCAAGCACACCTGCCACCAACAAGCTCGCAAACGTCTTGCCAGTACGCGCGTTGGGCGGTGGACGGCGATGATTGCGCGTGCGCCAGCCGTACACCAGGGGCACCAAGCCAAATACGACAAACCAGGCCAAGTCCCACACCAGCGGATCCTCCGCGTCCATCTTGATGCGATGGATTCCGGTGATCCAGTGCGAGAGCAGGGCGTCGATGATGTGCCAGACGCCGAAGCCGATCCAGAAGTGGCCCCATCGTGGACGGAGCGCGGGGCCGGTCGTGGCGGCGGAGCGGGCGCGATATAGCTCGATCAAGCCCGCGGCTGCGATGACGTACATGATGGCGTGGAAGATGCCGTCGGCGGCGACCTGGGCGCTCAGGCTGCCGAGCGGGCCAACCTGTATGTTGGAGAGCAGGTGATGCCATTGCAGGATCTGGTGCAGCAGGATGCCGTCGAAGAAGCCGCCCATGGCGAAGCCCAGCAGGAAGCTGGCGCGGCGCAGGCGGCGGGGGACGGTCGGATCTTCCGGAGGGCGGACGAGTTCCATTGGTGCTCCTGGATTAGTGGGTGAAGGTTCGGTCAGGCGGTGGCGGGCACCGGGTGGATGCCGTCCTGGACGCTGCGGCGGTCGTGGCCGGCTTGCAGGTCCCAGAGTGCGCGCAGCGGGCCGCGGGCGGCCAGGAGTTCGTCCAGGGAGCCGTCTTCGACGATGCGGCCGGCGTCTACGACGACGATGCGGTCGTAGCGGGTCAGGGATGACAGCCGGTGCGCGACGGCGACGACAGTGCGGCTGCGCATGAGTTCGGCCAGGGCGTCCTTGATGAGCTGTTCGGAGTAGCTGTCCAGCGCGGAGGTGGCTTCGTCGAGCAGCAGGATGGGCGCGTCTTTCAGAAACGCGCGGGCGATGCCGATGCGTTGCCGTTCGCCGCCGGACAGCAGGGCGCCGCGTTCGCCGACGATGGTGGCATAGCCGTCGGGCAGGCGCTGGATGAAGGTGTCGCAATGTGCCTGGCGTGCGGCGGTGATGACGTCTTCTTCGGTGGCGTCGGGCCGGCCGTAGCGGATGTTTTCCATGATGGTCCGGCGAAACAGGCTGACGTCTTGCGGCACGACCGAGATGGCGTCTTTCAGGCTTGCTAGCGTGACCTCGCGGATGTCCTGGTCGCCGATCAGGATGCGGCCTTGTTGCGGTTCGTCGGCGCGCTGCAATAGCGAGAGCAGGGTCGACTTGCCGGCGCCGGAGGCGCCGACCAGGCCTATTTTCATGCCGGGGCGGATGGATAGGGTGATGCCGCGCAGCGCATGGCAGCCGTCGGGGTAGGTGTATTGGACGCCTTCGAAGGCGATGGCGCCGGCGGGGTGGCGCAGCGGTTGGGCGTGGGGTACGTCGGGCACGGAGTGAGGCCGTCCGACCAGGCGCAGCATCTCGGCAATGACGCCGAACTGCTGCGCGGTGCCGACGAGCGCGAGCGCGAGGTCGCGCGAGCCATGCAGGATGCGGAAGGTGAGCGCGCTGACGACGACGACGTCGCCGGGGCTGGCTTGGCCCTGTTCCCAGGCGCGCAGCACCCAGAGCAGCATGCCGCCGGCCACGAGCCACAGGCAGGCGTCATGAATAACGCGTGCCTTTTCGACGTACATCCAGCTTCGGCGCTGGGCGCGGGCTTCTTCGCCGAGCGCCTTTTCAAGGCGTGCACGCTCGCGCGCCTGGGCGGAGAAGGCCTGCACGGCCCAGATGTTGGAGATGGCGTCGACGATTTCTCCGCCGACGTGGGCGGCCTGCTCGCCGTACTGCTGGTGCAGGCTGCGCCCGCGCGCGCCGAAGGAGATGATGATGGCGGCCAGCACGAGGACGAAGCCGAGCAGGGCGGCGGCCATGCGCCAGTCGACGGTGCTGAGCACGACCACGGCGCCCAGGAAGTCGACGCAAGGCGGCACGATGCTCCAGACCATGGCGCCGTAGATGGCGCCGGCGGCGCTTGCGGTGGACGAGATGCGGTTGGCGAGGGCGCCGGAGTGGTGCTGGCGGAAGTAGCGGGTGGAATGGTGGCTCAGGTGCTCGAAGACCTCGACCCGCAGCGCGGCGCAGGCGGCCACGATGTTGCGGCAACCCAGCCATCCGCCGCAGCGCCACAGTGCGGCTTCGATGGCGATGACGGCGAGGAAGAGGCCGAGCGCCCACCACACCTGCACGGACGCGTCTGCGCCCAGCGCCATGGCGTCGACGATGAGCTTCATGGCGTACTGAACCGTCACGGAGCACACGCCGGCCAGGACGACGATCAACCCCAGCAGGCCGAACGCCCAGGGCCGCTGGCGGACGTATCGCCAGAGAAAGGCCGTGGGTTGGGTGGGGAGGGCGGGCAGGACGGGCATGACTCAATCTCCGTCGGCGCTGCATGTGGGCGCGGGGAGCAGGCCGGCGGGACCGCGGCCCGCGCGTGCCGCCTGCGCGCGCAGTTCGATTTCGAGCGGGGCGTACACGCTGCGCCGGCCGTCGGACGCGGGCGCGCTCAGGAGGCCGGTCGGGCAGTGGCGGTCGTCTTCCCAGCCGGGGTAGTCCGTCACCGGATACAGGCAGATGCCCGCGACGTCGACGCCGCGCGCCTGCGCCAGCGCGACCTGGTCGGCGACGTAGCGCATCCAGCGGGGGCGGGCGAGACCTTCGGCCCCGGTTTCCGCAATGAACAGGGGTTTGCCGTAGCGGTGCGCGCAACCTTGCAGAAGGTGGGCCAGGGACGTGTAGCGCGCGTCGTCCCACGGCAGGGGCGCGCCGCGGTGCAGCCATTGGTTGTGGGGGTAGTAGTTCAACCCGATGACGTCGACGTAGCGCTCGTCACCGCCCAGGTCCGCGTGCCCGCGTCCGCACAGCATGTCGAGTGCTTCGAACTGGGCCTCGCTGGCCGCCGCGGCTTCCAGGGCGTCGCCGGGTTGCGCGGGCTGAATGGCAATCAGCGGCTCGGCGCAGACCAGACGCGCGTCCGGGTCGGCTTCCTGGATCGCGTCGCTGGCCTGGATCGCGGCGCGGGCGAGCTGCCGTTTCAATTCCAGGCCGCGGCCGAGCGTGCATGGTCCGAAGTGCGCCATATCGCCGCCCGCCCAGCTCCAGTACGAAATTTCGTTCATCGGGCAATACCAGGTCGGCATATCGGTTTCTCCGGCAATCAGGCGGGCCGTCGCAGCGGCATATCGGGCGAACGCCTCGGGAAAGGAGGGCGACCAGATATCCAGCCACGCCGGCCAGCCGTAGTGGCACAGGTCCCAGATCACTTCGACTTTGCTGTCGCGGGCGGCGTGCAGCAGCGGCAGCAGCGAAGACCAGTCGTATACGTTGGCGGCGGGGCAGACGAGGTGCCAGCGCACCCCGTCCCTTGCCGTCCGCATGCCCAGCGCGGCGATGGCGGCGTAGTCCTGGGCCGCCCACTTCGCATGGCCGGTGGACTCGATCAGGTCAAGCTGCCTGCCATCGGGAAACCGGTGGCAGGAGCATTCGAACCCCGCCTGCAGGAAGCTCTGAAACGCCATGCCCCGATTCATTCGGCCACGACCGCACCGCGCGGTTCTGCCTGCCGGCTTGCCATCTCCTCGTACGTGGACAGGGCCTGCGCCACGACCTGGTCCATGTTGTAGTAGCGATAAGTCGCCAGGCGGCCGACGAAATGCACGCCTTCGCAGGCATCCGCCAGCGCCTGGTACCGCCGGAACAGCGCAGCGTTTTCGGGGCGCGGGACGGGGTAGTACGGGTCCCCCTGCGCGCTGGGATACTCGTAGGTCACCGCGGTCTTGGCGTGGCGCTGGCCGGTCAGGTGCTTGTATTCCGTGATGCGGGTGTAAGGGACGTCTTCGGCCGGGTAGTTGACGACGCCGACGGGCTGGTGCCATTCCTCGTTCAGCGTTTCGTGCCGAAACTTGAGGGACCGGTACGGCAGCGGGCCGAAGCAATAGCCGAAGTATTCGTCGATGGGGCCGGTATAGATCAGCTCGTCATAGCTGAACGCCGACTTGGCTTCCTCGAAGTCCATCCCGAGCGCCAGCGAGATGTTGGGATGATCCAGCATGCGCTCGAACATGTGCGTGTAGCCCTTGAGCGGCATGCACTGATGGCGGTCGGTGAAGTAGCGGTCGTCGCGCGAGAGCCGCGTGGGCACGCGCGCGGCGACGGAACGGTCCAGCTGCGAGGGGTCCAGGCCCCATTGCTTGCGCGTGTAGCCGCGGAAGAACTTTTCGTACAGGTTGCGGCCGACCTGCGAGACGACGTAGTCCTCGGCGCTAGACACGACGGAAACCGGCTCGGCCACCGTCTGCAGAAATTGTTCGGCCTCGGCGGCGGTGAAGCACCGTCCGTTCAGCCGTTCGAGCGTCGTGAGGTTGATCGGCATCGGCACCAGCATGCCGTCGGTGCGGGCCAGGACCCGGTGTTCATAGGGCCGCCATTCCGTAAACCGGGACAGGTATTGCAGCACCTTGTCCGAGTTGGTGTGGAAGATGTGGGGACCGTAACGGTGCACGAGCAGTCCGGCTTCGTTGTAGAAGTCGTACGCATTGCCCGCGATATGCGGACGGCGGTCCACCACCATGACGCGCTTGCCGCTGCCGCGCGCCAGGCGTTCGGCCAGCACGCTGCCGGCGTAGCCTGCACCGACGATCAGGCAGTCGTAGTGTGTGGGCGTCAGACTTTGCGGCCGGCGCAGCGCGGTTGGCGGCGCGGACGGATGCCGGGCCTTGCGTGCAGAGCTCGTCCAGGCGCGGTTCATCGCGTCGCAGATGCCTTCCCAGCTTCGGTCCCACGACATGCCCTCAAGCGCGCGGTCCGCATGCTGGGCCACCGTGTCCGGCTCGGCCGCTGACTCCAGCGCAAGCGCTATTGCGTTGACGAAGGCCGGCGCATCCGCGGCGATGTGCACGACGGGGCACCCGCCATAGGCACGCACGACGTCCGCAATCGGCGTGGAGACGACGGGCTTGCCCGCCGCCAGGTATTCCGGCGTCTTGGTCGGGCTGATGTAGCGCGTGGACTCGTTCATCGCGAACGGCATCAGGGCAACGTCCCAGCCCGCCAGATAATCGGGAAGCTGGTCGTACGTGCGCGAGCCGAGGTAATGGATGTTGGGTGCCTGCGGCAGTGTGGCCGGGTCTATCTTGACCACCGGGCCGATCAGCAAGAAGTGCCATTCCGGCCGCATGCCGGCCGCCTGCGCCAGCAGTGCCGTGTCGAAGCGCTCGTCCAGGACGCCATAAAAGCCCATGCGCGGCGACGGGATTGCAAGCAGGTCGGCAGGGATGCTGGCCGACGTGCGGCCCCGCGCGAAATGCTGCCGGTCCACGCTGCTGGGGAACGCATGCACATTCGGGTGCAGCCGCCGCTTGGATTCGTAAAGGCTATGCCCGCCCGTGAAGACCACGTCGGCGCGCGAGAGCAGCTGACGTTCCAGCGCCACCAGTTCCGGCGGCGCGCCGCGAAACGCGGACAGTTCGTCCATGCAGTCGTACACCACTAGCCCGGCGTCCAGATCTTCGGTAAACGGCAGGCTCATCGGCGTGTAGTACCAAAGGACCGGTGTGGCAAGGCCGTGCTCGCGGACAAGCTCAGCAAGCAGGCGGCGCTGGTCTTGTTCCGCCGCTTCCCGCGCCACATGCGGCGTGATGACGGTGACGCGATCGACGCGGCTGGACTCGAGCCAGCCGTGGCGGGCGGCGTCTTCCCAGACGGGTTCTTCAACGTAGTAGACAGCGTGGGCCCGCGCGAAACGCGTCATCAGATGCTGGGGCCGCTGGTGCACGAAATTCCAACGGAGATGGGAAAAGCACAATATCGCAGGGCGCTCGCGCGTCAGCCATCCGTTCGCCGCAGGTGCTTCCGGTGCGGTGGGAGGGCGGGCGTGGGGTGCGCCGCCAATTGAGGAATCGACGGTACGCATGGAAACTCCAGGAGATGGGGATGGGTCCGGTGATGGCGGGGCGGCTTGAGCCGGGGTATCACACCGAAAGCGTGTGAAAGCGCTTCGCAAGCATCGTGCCGAACGCGCGCGGGACGCGGGGCTGCGATAAATCGCCTGGATCAATGGCGATTGCGGCCCAAGGTGTTGACGCGTCGTGGATATTTTTCGACCTGCGTTGCAAGTTCTGCGTTCGACCCAGCGTCTTTGCGACCATTTCAGATGAATCATTCCTCGCGGCATGGCATTTGCTGCGCTACGCCTGATCGCGTGTTGCGGTCACGTCAAAGGAGATTCTGATGAAAGCACTTTGCTGGCACGGCAAACACGACATCCGCTACGACACCGTTCCCGATCCCGTCATCGAGCACCCGCGCGACGCGATCATCAAGGTGAGCGCGTGCGCCATTTGCGGATCCGATCTGCATCTGTTTGATGGCTTTATGCCTGGCATGAAGTCGGGCGACGTCATGGGCCATGAGTTCATGGGCGAAGTCGTGGAAGTCGGGGCACAGGCGCAGAACCTGAAGATCGGCGACCGCGTGGTGATCCCATTCACCATTACCTGCGGGGAATGCGACCAATGCAGGCGCGGCAACTTCTCGGTCTGCGAGCGCACGAACCGCAATGCGGCGCAGGCGGCCAAGATGTTCGGCCACACGACGGCAGGGCTGTTCGGCTACACCCATCTGACGGGCGGCTATGCCGGCGGCCAGGCGGAATACGTGCGCGTGCCGTTTGCGGATTCAACGCACGTGCAGGTGCCCGACGAACTGTCGGATGAACAAGTGCTGTTTCTGGGAGATATTCTGCCCACCGGTTGGCAGGCCGCCAAGCAATGCGACATCGAATCGACCGACACGGTCGCGGTGTGGGGCGGTGGCCCCGTCGGCCAGATGGCGATCAAGAGCGCGATCCTGCTGGGCGCGCGCCAGGTGATCTGCATCGAATCCGTGCCGGAACGCCTGCAGATGGCGCGCGATTGCGGCGCGGTCACGATCAACTTTCAGGACGAGGACGTCGTGGAACGGTTGAAGGAACTGACCAACGGCAAGGGACCGGAGAAATGCATCGACGCGGTCGGCATGGAGTCGCACGCCAGCAGCACGATGGAGCATATGTACGACCGCATGAAGCAGGCCGTGGGCGCCGAGACCGACCGGCCGCACGTGCTGCGCGAAATGATGTACGTGTGCCGGCCGGCGGGCATCCTGTCGGTGCCCGGCGTGTATGGCGGGATGATCGACAAGATTCCGTTTGGCGCGTCGATGAACAAGGGGCTGACGTGGCGCATGGGCCAGACCCACGTGCGGCGCTGGACGGACGAGCTGCTGGACCTCATCGTGCAGGGCAGGATCGATCCGTCGTTCGTCATCACGCATCGCGCCAAGCTGGAGGCCGGGCCGGATTTGTACAAGACGTTCCGTGACAAGGAAGACCGCTGCATCAAGGTCGTGCTGACGCCTTGAAGTCTTGACGCGTTGACCGATTTAATCGTTGGGCTTTGACCACCGAGGCCGGAAATCCCGCATCCGGCCTCGCGTTTGTCAGGTTTCCGGCTGGACGGTGTCGCACAAGGCGTCCAGTTCCCGCGTGACCTCCTGCCACGACCAGCGGATGAGATCCACGGCCACACGCTCGCGGGCTGTGAAGCCGCCGCCGCTCGCGGCTTCCTCAACCGCGGCATCCAGTTTGGCAAATGGCTCACCGGTGCTGCACATGGGCGCTTCGGCGCCCTTGTCACGAATGACGCGGGCCAAGCCGTCGATCTGCTGCCGTGCCGCCATCGCGACGTCGTGCAGCGCGGGGCCCAGACGGCGGCAGACGTTGTCGGTCAGCTCCATGCCGCCGATGCGTTCCATCAGCGGCACGGTCAGCCACAGTTCCTCGATCCGTTCCTGCAGCCGATGGGCCTGCGTGTCCGCGCCCAGGATGCGAATGGGCACTGATCGAGACTGGCTTGCCATGTCGCGTGCGCGCCAGTGGGTGCGTTCCAGCGCGGGCTTGTCACGCGGCCGCGGCCGGGCACGCCCTTCGTTCACGGCGGCGGCCCATTCAACCAGCAGTTCGCCGTAGAGCTGCAGCGAGGCAGCGAGGTTGTACCGCATGCTGTACCGGGCCGACAGGGGCAGCACCGCAAAGGCGGCCAGGATCCCGGCAATGGACCCCACGACGATGGCGAGCGTCTTGTTCACCGCGCCGGCCACGATGTCGGCGTCCGGCGTAACGGTCAGGATGGTTGCCGTGACCAGGCTGTAGTTCAGCGTCGGCCAGCGTATCGACAGGCAGGCGGCGGCCCCTACGCCGGCCACGATGCTCCATGGCGCCGGAATGTTGGCGGCGTGCGCCAACGGCACGAGCGTGATGCCCAGCGCCACCCCGATCAGCGCGCCCAGGATGCGGGCAGCGGCCTCGCCGACGGTGCCCTCGACTGTAGCGCGCACCACAAAGAGGGCGGAGAAAGCGCCCCATGCGACGTCCGGCATCTGCCACCACGTCATGCAGCCGAAGGCAAGCAGTACAGCCGCCACAGTTTGCAGCGGCAGGCGGACGCTGTCCTCGGCGATGGCGGCCCGGTAGGCGGCAGCGCGTTTCAATAAATGGGAAAAGAGGGGGCTCATCGGCAACTGATTCATCTACAGCATGGCGCGGGGGCGTCGGGCATCGCCGGCGGACAGGGAAAACACGGGCGCCACATGGCAGCGACCGCACGCGGCAGGCCCCGTGCGGTCGCTGAAGGTGCAAGGCAAACGCGGCGGGCAGGCTCAGGAATCGGACTTTTTGGGACGTCCGTACGGATCCTTGCCGGCCGGCGATTGCGAGCCGCCGGCGGGGTAGCCCGAGTTGGTGTCCGGGTCCTGATTCACATCCCCCGTCGGCGGTCCGTCCTCGGTCGGTTGGCCGGTGAAGCCGGTCTCGGCGCGGTCGACATGCGGAGACGGCGGCGGATTGGGC